>JAICLV010000161.1 GCA_025925185.1 Acidothermaceae bacterium | reverse complement strand
GGGCGCGGGTGTCGCCCCCCCCCCCCTACGGGCGCGCGCTCGGCCTGGGTGCTGCGGCCCCAGCTGGGCCCCCCCCCCCTACGCGAGGCGTGGACCCCTCGATTCGGGGGTCGCAACCCCCTGAGCGTGGTCATTTACTGCGGGGTGGGGGTGGCTTGGCGGTGGCGCGGCTTGCGGGCGCGGGCCTTGACGGCCGACTTTCGGGCGAACCGCTCCTCCGGTGTGCGCGGCTCGTTAGGCGCGCGGCCGGGCCGGCGGGTGTCGGCCGCGGGACGGGCCGAGCGGTCGGGCCGTTCGGGCCGATCGGCCCGCTTGGGCCGCGCTGCGTGCGTCGGTCGCTCGGTGCGCCGCCCCGCCGCTCGTCCTGTCGATCTATTTGACCGCTCGGTTAGCCCGGGACGCGTCGGCGGCGCGACGACCCGCACCGGCTCGCCGGACGCCGCCAACTCCCGGACGGCGGCGTGCCCCGGCGACACCTCAACCAACGAGGGGAAAACTCCGGCGTCGCGGTGAATCGCGGCGACCGTCTGCACCTCATGCGGAAGCACGAGCATGAGCGCGGTGCCGGTCGCGCCGGCCCTCGCCGTCCGACCTGACCTGTGCAGGTAGTCCTTGGAGTCGTTCGGCGGGTCGAAGTGCACGACCAGGTCGACGTCGTCGACATGGATGCCGCGCGCGGCGACGTCGGTCGCGACGAGCACGCGGGGACGTCCGGCGGCGAAGCCGTCGAGGGCGCGCTGCCGCGCGTTTTGCTTGAGGTTGCCGTGAATGGCGGCAGCCTCGACGCCGGCTCGATTGAGCTGGGTGGCGAGCCGATCGGCGCCGTGCTTGGTGCGCACGAAGATCAGCGTGCGCGCCGGCCGCGCGGCGACGGCGGTCAAGACCGCCACCTTGTCCTCGGCGCGAACCCCGAAGACGCGGTGGTCCATCGCCTCGATCGGCGCGGCAGCGGGCGCGACCGCGTGCAACGCGGGGTTGGTGAGGTACGCGCGCACGAGCCGGTCGACACCGCGGTCGAGAGTGGCGGAGAACAGCATCCGCTGCCCGTCGGCCGGCGTCTGGTCGAGCAGCGTCGTCACCGCAGGCAGGAACCCGAGGTCGGCCATGTGGTCGGCCTCGTCGAGCACCGCGATCTCGATCGCGCCGAGCACGCAAGCGCGCTTCTCGATCAGGTCGATGAGTCGGCCCGGCGTCGCGACGACGACGTCGACTCCCCGGTCGAGGGCCTCGATCTGCCGGCCGTAGGGAGCGCCGCCGAACACGCAGGCGAGCTTGAGTCCGAGCGCCTCGCCGAGCGGACGCAGCGCGTCAGCCACCTGCGTCGCCAGCTCGCGGGTCGGCACCAACACGAGGGCACGTGGCGCTCTCGGCGTCCGCCTTGAGCCTGACGACCCGAGGCGGGCGAGCAACGGCAATCCGAAGGCGAGAGTCTTGCCGCCGCCCGTCTGCGCCCGGCCGAGCACGTCACGCCCGGCGAGGGCGTCGGGAACCGCCCGCGCCTGAATGGCGAACGGAGCCTCGATGCCGTGCTTCGCCAACGCGACAACGAGCGACTTCGGCAGCCCCAGGGACGCGAAGGTCGCGTCAGCCGGAGGTTCGATCAGCAGCGCCGCGTCGAGCGCGGTTTCGAGCTCGGACGACGGCGACGCCTTCGGCCGGGCGGACTTGGTGGCGCCGCGGTTCGGGCGGCGACGGGACGGCGCGCCGAATTTGGGGCGCGGAGATGACGAACGTGGTGCAGGCATGAAAAACGAACGCTCCATCAGCGTTGCGGAGGCCGCGTCGCTGGCGCCGAGAGATCGGCAGTGACGCGGCAAATCGCGCGTCGAGGATCGGAAGACCCTGCTGGAGACGTAGCCTCGCGGGCGGCTCGCCCGCGGGAGGGACGGCGAACAACTCCGCCGTCATCGTGACCTAGGGTAACAGCCGCTGTCAGCCACCCTGGCGAAGCCGGGTCAGCGCGCCGGCCGGGCACCCACTGCTGCTAGCGCACATTTCCGACAAATCTCAAGTCGACGGCGGCAAATGCCGAACCGAAGGCTGCGAGCTCGAACCGCCGATTCCCAGTTGATCGCGCGGCGTGGCCCGACCGCCACGAGCGGCCTGAGGTCCGCCGGCACCGAGGAGACCTCCGCATGCGTCGCACGCTCCGCGCCGTCCAAGCTCTCGCCGCCGCGGTCGTCGTGGCGGCCGCCGCGCAATCGGCCATCGCTCCCGCGTCGTCACACACGACGGCGGGTGTGAGCAGCGCTGCCACCAACGCGATGCAACGGTTCGCCGGCGCCGACCGGTACGCCACCTCGGCGCAGGCGCTCGCCGAGTACGACCCCGGTGTCGCGAAGCTCTACGTCGCGACGGGCGCCAGCTACCCGGATGCCCTCGCCGCCGGCGCGGCGGCCGGCACCGACAACCCGGTGCTGCTCGTCAACCCGGCCGGCCTCTCCTCGGCGACGACGACGGCCGTCGCCCGGCTGCGACCGGCGCAGGTCGTGCTCGTCGGTGGCGCCAACGCGCTACCCGACTCGATCGGCGCGACCCTCGCCGGCTACGCGGCGAACGGCTGGACCAGGGTAGCCGGCCCGAACCGTTACGCGACCGCCGCCGCGATCGCCGCCGAGGCGTTCGCCTCAGGCGCGTCCACGGTGTACCTCGCGTCGGGAGCCGCGTTCCCTGACGCGTTGACGGCGTCCGCGCGGGGCGCGGCCGCGGGCGCGCCGGTACTGCTCACCGCACCGAACGCGCTGCCGGCCGAGACCACGGCCGCGCTGACCTCCTTGCACGCAAAGGACGTCGTGATCGTCGGCGGGACTAGCGCCGTCAGCAACACGGTCGCAGCTCAAGCGAGCGCGGGCGGCGTCGCGGTGTCGCGGGTGGCCGGCAGCGACAGGTACGCGACCAACGCGGTCGCAAACGCCGCGTTGACCGGGCCGGTGGCCGACCTTGTCGTGGCATCGGGCACGAACTTCCCCGACGCCCTCTCGGGCGCCGCGCTCACCGGCCACCTGCACACCGCGCTGTTGCTGGTCGGCCCGTCCGGACCGTCGGCGGCGCAACGGGCCCTGGTCTCCGCGCTAGCGCCGGCCCACGTCAGCGTGCTGGGTGGCTCGGCCGCCTTGCCGGATGCCGCGGTCAACCAAGTGCTCGCCGCCGCGGGCCTGGCCGCGCCCGCGCCGGTCGCGCCGGTCGCCGCCGACTACGTGGTGAACTACGCCCCGAACGGCCAGGTGTGGCGGTGGAACCCGTGCGCCGCCATCGGCTGGCAGCTCAACCCCGGAGCCTCCGACGCCACCGCGATCGCCACCATCAAGAACGCGGTCTCCCAACTCGCGTCCGCGTCGGGTCTGACCTTCCGCTACGACGGCCTGACCTCCTTCGTCCCGACCCAGGCGAACATCGACGGCGCGCCCGACGACCTGATCGTCGCGGTGGTCAACCCCGCTGCGACCGACATGTTCGCCAGCGCCCCGGCGGCGGCCGGGTTCGGCGGCATTCACGTGCGCACCACGGCGGCCGGGAACTGGAAAGTGGTGAAAGGCTACGCGCTGATCGCCGCCGCCGAGCTCAACGACCTCCCGCACACCGCCGGGCCCGGCGCGAACATCAGCACGTTGACGCTGCACGAGCTCGGCCACGCCGTGGGACTGATGCACGCGGCCAAGTCGACCGAGATCATGTACCCGGTGCTGACGTCGCAGGCGCCCGCCACGTACAGCGCCGATGACCGCGCCGGGTTGGCGCTGGTCGGCGGCGGCGCCGGCTGCATCAGCTAACGGCGAGCGACCGGCGCTTCTCGGTAGTCGCCGATCAGCTCGTTGAACCGCTGCTGCCAGGTGCTTGGCTCGCGGCCGGCCACGCAGGCTTCGAGCAAGTCGAGGTAAGCGTGCCAGCCGGCCGCGTAGCCCGTCGCGGACGACGTGGGCAACGCGCGATGGTCGAGCACGAGCAGCGTGCCGCCGTCGTCCGATGTCGTGAGCTCGACGGTGAGCACGGACATGGCCTCTTCGCCGAACGCCCAGTCCAGTTCGAGCGCGTGCGGCGGCTCGCAGCGCCGGATCGATATCTCGGTGTGGTCGCCGTCGCGGAAGCCGATGAACGCCTTGCCTCCGACGTTGAGCTCGCCTGCGACGTCGGCGAACCAACGGGCCAGCCGATCCGGGTCGGTGCACGCGGCCCAGAGGTCTTCGACGTCGGTGGCGTAGTGCCGTTCGAAACGCACCGCGCGGCCCGACCGGTCGTGCCGCAACTCGCCGAAGGCCGACGTGGTCATGACTTTCCCCTTCGTTTCACGGTTTTCTTGCCCGCGCGCCTGCCCCTGGCGACCTCGACGTCGAGCGCGTCGAGGCGGTTGGCCCAGAATGCGCGCAAGCCGTCGATCCAGTCGGCCAGCTCGTCGACTCCGTCTCGCCGCAGCGAGTAGATCTGCCGCTGCGCGTCTCCCCTGGCCTCGACCAGCCCGCTCTCGCGCAGCACACGCAAATGACGGGACACCGCCGGCCGTGACACGTCGAACTCCGCGGCCAGCTCACCCGCCGCCCGCTCGCCCCCAGCGAGCAACTCGACGATGCGCCGGCGGATGGGATCGCCGAGCGCGTCGACCGCGTGCATGGGAAGTATGTAACGTCCGGTTTACGTAACTGTCAAGTTACGTCCTAGACTTCCGAACCGTGGCAGGCAAGGGCACCCCCGCGACCATCGCGCTGACTCGCGCCGGCGTCGCGCACACGTTGCACCCGTACACGCACGATCCCGCCGCCAGCTCGTACGGCGAGGAGGCGGCGTCCGCGCTTGGGGTTTCGACGGCGCGGGTGTTCAAGACATTGCTGGCGGACGTCGACGGGCGCCTCGTCGTCGCCGTCGTGCCAGTCAGCGGCTCGCTCGACCTGAAGGCGTTGGCGGAGGCGGTCGGTGGCAAGCGCGCCGCCATGGCTGACGTCGCGTTGGCCGAGCGCACGACGGGTTATGTGGCCGGTGGGATCAGCCCGCTGGGGCAACGCAAAAAACTGCCGACGGTCGTCGACGCGTCGGCGTTGGAGTTCCCGACGGTTTTCGTTTCAGGCGGACGCCGTGGGCTCGACGTCGAGTTGTCGCCGTCCGACCTGTTGTCTTTGACGTCGGCGACGACGGCCGTGATCGCGAAGCGCGCGCAACGCTAGGAGCAATGTGGCGGCG
>JAICLV010000005.1 GCA_025925185.1 Acidothermaceae bacterium | reverse complement strand
GGCGGAGCCCATCCGCCTCCGCCGACGAGTCGACGGCAGCGGACTGGCGCGACCTGCACAACCGGCTTCTCGAATTTGTGAATGGTGGAAGCGCTCTCCTGGTGCTGCACGCTGCCAGCAACACGTTTCCGGACTTTCCGCGGTGGCCTGAGTTGGTCGGAGGCCGCTGGGTGGAGGAAAGATCGACGCACCCGCCTATCGGTGAGGCGGTCTTCACGAGCGTTGGTGTGCATCCGATCGTGTCGAACATCGAAACCGTCCGCGCCTTCGATGAGCGATATTTGAATCTAGAAGTGGCGCCGACAAGCGAACCCTTCCTCGTAGCACATCACGCTGGCACGAGCCACCCCGTCGCATGGGTCGCCGCGACACCGCCGGGACGTGGCCGGGTGGTGTACGACGGCTTGGGACACGACACGAGGTCGTACGACAGCGCGGAGCGGGTCGCTCTGCTTGGCAGCGAGATTAGCTGGCTCCTCGCGGGCGCCGGGCGACGACTCGGCGGCCGTCGTGCGGTGGATTAGGGCGGCGCGATCCGACGGCTCCGTCCGTAGTCAGGATGACAGTGAGTGGCTTGCCATGCAGATCCCGCACCGTCGAGCAGTTGTTATCGCACACACAACGCAGAAGGGCTGTCGCGTGACGATGCGGCCGTCGTTGTGAACGTGCTTGCTGGGAGGGGTGAGGAACAGCCGAAGGTCGACCGCGTTGCCTCGGCCACAACAGGAACGTGCGCCTGCCTGTCTTCGGTATTGGCGACCAAACCCGAACCCGCAGTACTTCGCCGACGGCTCGCTGGCCGGGCTCTTCTTGTGGGACGAGGTTAAGCAGGGCGAACTCATCGCATACGTCGCTCGGGCCGACCTCGACGGGACGATGCCGCAGGCCGGTGGCAGTTTCACGGCGGGAGACCTCGGAACGTTCACGGTGACCAACGACCCCGCTCCGAACACGATCATCTTCTCGGAGCCACTTGAGTTCACCAAGGACAACTACATGCAGTACGACTTCTAGTCCGCGAGCTTGTGGTGGGGTGGCCGTGCCAGCGGCCACCCCACTCGTCGTCCTAGCCAGCAACGACCGAGCGGGCGGCGCGCAGGTAACCGAGCAGCGCGCGGCGGGTGAGCGCCCGGGTCAACGGGCGCGTCGCCGCGGTGACGACCGTGCCTGGAGACGTGAAGCCGAACACTCGGAATCGCACGGCGCCGTCAGGGTCGAGTTCGGCGAGGAATGCCTCCTCGCCCGCTTCGGGATGACCGGTGAGGCTGCCGTACCCGAAGCCGTTGCGCTGCGGCTCGTCGAGCGTCCACACGACTCGGCACGAGAGCACAACGGCGGGCAATCCGAACCGCTGCGCGATCGCCACATTGCCGCCTTCGCGCGCCAAACCGTCGGCCAACACGTGCAGGCCGCTGCGCCGGTGGACCTCCCAGTTTCGAATTCCCTCTGCTAGCAGAGAAAACTGGGCCATTCCGGCACCTACGACGGCCGATTCGGAAACGCGATCGCACCTCGGAGGAACCGTCTCGTCGCGGCTCGCGCCGACCTGCGGGTAGTTGAAGTCGCGCGCCTCGGCGTGCTCCAACTCTCGACGCAACGCGCGGTCGACCGGTCCGAGCGAGAGCCTTGGCAGCAGCGGGTGACCAGGTCGCGAATTCGTCGTCATCACGCGCTCATCCTCAACTCGCGTCGGTGGGTCGGCCGAGGTCGGGGTCTTCGGGCACTTGGAGCCGGTGCTGGCGCAGCCGCGAGGCGCGCAGGCTGTCGCCGTACGCGAGCGCGACCAAGGTTCCACCCGCGACCACCAGCGCCGCCATCGCGGCGCGGATGGTCCATGCCCCGGGCAGCGCGAACATCGCCCCGGCGATCGGAACGAGCAGGGCGAGCTGCCGAAACAACGCGCGCACCCGCCACCCGGCGTCGGTCAGCTCGTGCCGCACCCATTCGGCGTTTTCGGGCGGGAGCCGAAGGCCGATGGCGAACCACAGCCACCGCAGCGGCCCTGGGTCACCCGGGATACGGCTCACCCCTTGACCGTAGTTGACAACGGTCGACGTGGGCAGGCTATCCATGGCTGCGATGTCACGCCTCGCATGCTCGCGTTGCTGCACCACCTCGCGTCGCGCGGGCCGTTGACGCGTGGTGAAATCGCCGACCACATGCGGCTTGGCAAAGGCGACCGGCGCCGCGTTGGTCAGCCGGGTCGAGGCGCGCGGACTTGTCGAGCGGATACGTCGCGACAGTTCTTACAGCCGTTCGAAGAGCGGGTCGAATGAATCACGCAATGGATGACTCGCAGCGAGACCATCCGGCCCTGGCCGGACTCAGCGGGTCGCCCCGCTGTTGGCCGACACCCGCAGGCTACTGGTGTCGACCGCCTCGAACGCGCTGGCCGGGATCGTCTTCAGTTGCGAGATCAGCGCGTCGGGCCAACCGGTGTCGGCTGAGCCCTGGAAGTACCAGGGCGAGCCGTTGTCTGCGAGCACCAGCCCGTAGGTCTGCATCGCGCGCAGCACCACCTGCGTTTGCGCGCTGTAGCGCGAGGTGTCGAAGCTCGCCTTGAGCCGGAAGCGCGCGCCCATCGGCGGCAACGAGAAGTCGTGACGCGAACTCGCGTCATGTCGCGCCGGCCAAATGTGCGACGCGTCGGTGGCGTTCGTGGTGAACCTGATGGCGTGGTCGACGTGGCCGGCGGCAACCTCATCCCACCGCAAAAGCCCAGGCAGGATAGGCAATCCGGCGGCATCTGCAGAAGTCCAGCCATCGGGCCGCAGCGCGTCGCTGTTCAGCAGCCAGTGCGCGCCGGAGCCTGCCGTCCAACCGCTCGCGGTCGAATGCGTGTCGAACGTCTCGAACAGCTCGCAGGTGTCGGCGGTGACGACGATAGCGTGGCGATCACCGTCGGCGTCGGCGCCACCCTCAATCACGGTCTCGGCGCCGAACGGGTACCCAAGGTGGTCGCTCTCGTCGTCGTAGTCGAAATGCACCTGCACTCGGGAATGGCCCGCTGGCACCACGGTGATCGGAATCCCATACGGCACAGCCTGTTCGCCGTACGACGGTCCGAAGTCGGGGTGCAGTTTGCGGGTGCTCGCCCCCATCGCCGCGAGCCATTGAGCGCTGTGGCCGTCAACCGGCAGCCCGCGAATGTCGGCGTGCCAGTAGTTGTCGGCGGGCAAGATCTGGCAACGCGTGCCCGCCAGGACGTCGGACGACGCGGCCTTCGGTGGTCGCAGTGATGGCGCGTTTGCCGCCTTCGGCGTTGGCGGGCTGATCGGCTTCGCTGCAGCCGTCGTCGGGGCCGCAGACCGGCTAGGCGAGCGGGACGACGAGGCGGCCGATGAAGGGGATGCAGGGGTTGACGACCTCGCCAAGTCGTGGCCGGTCGCGGCGGACGCCGGCGACGGCATCGTCGGAGACGTGAGCGACGGCGACGGATCCCCAGGCGGCGTCGCACGCCGCGCCGTCCCATCGCATGCCGGGAGCGCGACGCAGCAGGCAAACGCAGCTAGCAGGGCCAGCCGGCGATTCCTCATACCCCTTCTTCGGCAGCCCGGATCTCGCACACGACATCTCCGCCGGAGATCACCTGACCGGCGGCGGCGACCAGTCCGCTGACCACACCCGACTTGTGCGCCACGAGCGGTTGCTCCATCTTCATGGCTTCCAGCACGACGATCAGATCGCCTGCCGCGACCGTATCGCCGTCCGCCACAGCGACCTTGACGATGGTTCCCTGCATCGGCGCGGTCAGCACGTCGCCGGTGTGTCCGGACGACGGGACGCGTGTGGCTCGTGACCGTGGCTTGCGGCTGGTCTCGCCGCGTCGCAGTCCCGCGAGGCCGATGCCGCCGGGCATGGTGACTTCCAGGCGCTTCCCGCCGACTTCGACGGTGATCGTCGCGCGCTCATCGGCGTCACCAGCGTCGGCGCCGGCCGCGAACGGCGCGATCTCGTTGGCGAACTCGGTCTCAATCCAGCGGGTGTGCACGCTGAACGGCTGCGCGGGGTCAGTCGGCGCGAACGCCGGGTCGTCGACGACCGCGCGGTGAAAGGGCAGCGCCGTAGGCAGTCCGTCGACCTCGAATTCGGCGAGGGCGCGCCTCGCGCGTTGCAACGCCTGCGCCCGATCGGCGCCGGTGACGATGAGTTTGGCCAGCAGCGAGTCGAACGCCTGGCCGACCACGCTGCCCTGCTCGACACCGGAGTCGAGCCGCACCCCTGGGCCCGACGGCGGCCGCCACACCGCGACTTTGCCTGGCCCTGGAAGGAAATTCCGGCCCGGGTCCTCGCCGTTTACCCGGAACTCGATCGAATGCCCGCGCGCCGGTGGATCGTCGTAGCCGAGGGCTTCGCCGTCCGCGATTCGGAATTGCTCGCGCACGAGGTCGATGCCCGACACTTCCTCGCTGACCGGGTGCTCGACCTGCAGCCGGGTGTTCACCTCGAGGAACGAGATTGAGCCGTCTTGCCCCACAAGGAACTCGCAGGTGCCCGCACCTACGTAGCCGGCCGCTCGCAAGATGTCTTTGGACGACGCGTACAGCGTCGCCACTTGCGCGTCGGTGAGAAACGGCGCCGGTGCTTCCTCGACAAGCTTTTGGTGCCGGCGTTGGAGAGAGCAGTCGCGGCTCGACACCACGACGACGTGTCCGTGCGTGTCCGCGAGACATTGGGTCTCGACGTGGCGAGGCCGGTCGAGATATCGCTCGACGAAGCACTCTCCGCGCCCGAACGCCGCGACCGCCTCACGCACCGCCGAGTCGTACTGCGCGGGAATTTCTTCGATCGAGCGGGCGACCTTCAAACCACGGCCGCCGCCGCCGAACGCCGCCTTGATGGCTACCGGCACCCCGTGTTCGCGGGCGAACGCCCCGACCTCGTCGGCGCCGCTCACCGGATCTGGCGTGCCGGGAGTGAGCGGCGCACCGACGGAGGCCGCGATGTGCCTCGCGCGCACCTTGTCGCCCAACGCCTCAATGGCGGCGGGTGGTGGGCCGATCCAGATCAACCCGGCGTCAATCACCGCGGTCGCGAACTCGGCGTTCTCGGAGAGGAACCCATAGCCCGGGTGCACCGCGTCGGCGCCCGAACGCGCGGCGACGTCGATCAGCTTCGCGATGTCGAGATAGCTGTCGGCGGCCGTGTCACCGCCAAGCGCGTACGCCTCGTCGGCGGCCCGCACATGCACCGCGTCGAGGTCGGACGTCGCGTACACCGCCACGCTGCCGAGCGACGCGTCGCGGCACGCGCGGGCGACGCGGACGGCGATTTCGCCGCGATTGGCGATGAGCACCTTATGCACGCGGATCCTCCGGCACGACGGCGGTTGCTGCTCGGAGTCTAGGACGGCGGCAAATCCCGTCGGGCGGGCGCGCGCCCGCAGGCGCGAAACGATGGATCACTTTCGCTGCCCGTCCGTTGACGGCATACGTCATTCGTCATATGTTTGTGCTGTGAAGACTGGGCGGGCGCTGCGGTCACTGTCGCAGGCGAGGGCGAAGTTCAGCCCGTCGTCCGAGGGACAGCGCGTTCGCCCGCCGCACAGACCACAAAAAGGCAGCGGGCGTTAACGACTATCGCCGGGAACCGGGGCGTCGGCGCGGAGCAACGACTCCGCCCGAAGCTGAGCCCAAAGCGCAGAAGGGATTGGCGTGTCGAGAAGCCCGCGGTTCTCGCGGACTTCGGCCGCCGACCGCGCACCGACGACAATGCTGGTGACGGCCGGATGCGCGAGCGGGAACTGCAAAGCCGCGGCGGCGATCGGCACGCCGTGGGCAGCGCACACCGTGGCGATCCGCAGCGCTCGTTCGCGGATCCGACGGGGAGCTGGCTTGTAGTCAAAGTGAGGATGGGCAACCGGGTCGGCGAGGATCCCACTGTTGAAGACGCCGCCGACGACGACGGACGCGCGTCGCCGCGCACAGGCGGGAAACAGCTCATCGAGCGCAGCCTGGTCGAGCAGGGTGTACCGGCCCGCGAGAAGGACGACGTCGATGTCGGTTTCTCGAACGAGTCGGGTAAGCGCCGCAGTTTGGTTCATGCCGGCCCCGCTGCTGCGAACCAAGCCTTCGTCGCGCAACGTCGAAAGCGCCGGACAGCCTTGGGCGATCGCGTCGTCGAGGTGGTCGTCGGGATCGTGCAAGAACGCGATGTCAATGCGATCGACACCGAGCCGTTCGAGGCTGGCCTCGAACGACCGCCGCACACCGGCCCGACTGAAGTCGAAGCTCCTCGACGTCGGTTGCTCGTCGACAAAGCCCACGTCGTCGGCGGCGTCTGGTCGTGCCTGCTCTATCAAGCGGCCGACCTTGGTCGACAGCGCCCACTGATCGTCGTGACGCCCGCGGAGAAACTCGCCGATGCGGCGCTCCGAAAGGCCGGCGCCGTAATGCGGCGCGGTGTCGAAGTAGCGGACGCCGCAGTCCCAGGCGGCCGTGAGCGCGCCTCGCGCGGTTTCGGCGTCGACGGCGCGAAACAGCCCAGCGATCGGTGCGCCGCCGAAACCCAAGCGGCTGACCTCCACGCCTGCCCGGCCGAGCGCCACCCGGCCGAGCGCTTGAGCGCCACTCACGGTTGCGACGAGACCCTTCGACTAGCCGGCTTCATTCGCGACTGGATCGTGCTGCTCAGCCTGCGTCTCTCTCAGGATTTTTCGCAGCCAGCTCTCGGACGTGTTGATGTGCAACAGGGCGGCACTGTGCGCGAGCGCGGCGTCGCGCGCGGCAAGTGCGTCGTAGATCGCCTGGTGTTCGGCGAGCGTTCGGGTCGCCGCCCCGGCCTCAAGCACGCCACGCCAGACGCGAGCGCGCATCGTCTTGCTCGACAACGCGTCGATGACCGAAGACAACGTCTCATTTCCGTTGGCCGCGATCACCGTGCGGTGGAACAGGATGTCGTACTGCACCATCTGGTCGCTGGCCTCTTGCGTCGCGTACATCTTCTCGAGAATCTCGCGCAGTTCGGTGAGCGACTCGTCGCTGATACGGGCGGCGGCCGTGCCAGTCGCGACCGGCTCAAGCATGCGGCGCACCTCGACGACCTCGAGCAGGCTGTTGTCTTGCAACAGGTCGATGGCGAATCCGAGGCCCTCGAGCAGCAGCGTCGGGGCCAAGCTGGTCACGTACGTGCCGTCCCCGCGGCGGACGTCCAACACCCGCGCGGACTCGAGCGCGCGGACCGCCTCACGCATCGAGTTGCGCGACAACCCGAGCTTCGCCGCCAGTTGCGGCTCAGGCGGCAGCCGCGAGCCGGGCTTAAGCTCGCCAGCCTGGATCAGCGACCGGATCGTCGCGATCGCCTCATCGGGTAACGCCATGCCGAGACCGTCCTCCGTGCGCGCACCTGCTTGTGTCGTGGAAGCCTCTCAATCATCCTCCCTTTTCGGCAAGACCTTGGATCGTTACGGTCCCGTTACACGGCAGAGCGTTGCCAAGTGGTCCCGCGGCGGCTACAAACATCCCATGTCTCGAAACATCCTATGTCTCCGTGGCCGGGCCGCTGGGCCCTCCGATCCGGACCCTCGGCCGGCGGCACCACATGCCCGGGTGCGCCGCACGCCTCGGTGGTCGCGGAGATCGGATGTCGCACCAACGTGCCTGGGCCTCGGGGCCCAGAACGCAAGCCTTGGCAGCCCTCTAACCAGTTAGGCGATGGGAGACCCACTGTGCATAAAAAGACGTTGGTAGCGGTAGGCGCGCTCATGGCCGGAAGCCTCCTCGCCGCATGCAGCAGCTCGAATTCCCCAAGCTCCAACGCGGCCGCGACAGGCGGTGGCGGCGCGACGACGTCGCAAGGCACGTCGAACACGCAGCCGTCGTCTACGCCGGCCGCGCCCAGTGGTGACGCCGGTGGATCCGCGCCGCTCGTCGGTGTCGACTATCCCCGATCGGACACGGACTTCTGGAACGCCTACATCCGCTACGCCCCGCAGATGGCGCAGAAGGCGGGAGTCACGATCAAGACCACCAACTCGCAAAACGACGTCGCCAAGCTCGCGGCCAACGTGCAGACCCTCGTCAGCGAGGGCGTGAAGGGCATCGTGATGGCACCGCAGGACACTGCGGCCATCGCCCCCACGTTGCAGCAGTTGAACTCGAAGAACATCCCGGTCGTCAGCATCGACACCCGTCCCGACACGGGCAACGTCTACATGGTGGTGCGTGCCGACAACAAGGCGTACGGAACGAAGGCCTGTGAGTTCCTGGGTACGAAGCTCGGCGGAAAGCACAGCGTCGTCATGCTTGAGGGTGACGTCGCGTCGATTAACGGCCGCGACCGTACGCAGGCTTTCTCCGACTGCATGAAGAAAAACTTCCCCGGCATCAAGGTGCACGCCGAGCCTTCGAAGTGGGACGCCGCCACGGCCGCCTCGCAACTGGCGACCGCGCTCGAGCAGGACAACGACGTCCGCGGCGTCTACATGGAGTCGAGCTTCGCGCTGGCCGGCACGCTGCAGGATCTGAGGTCCAAGGGACTGCTCGTCCCCCCGACCGATCCGAAGCACGTGTTTGTGGTGTCAAACGACGGCATCCCGGAGGAGCTCAAGGACATCGCGGCCGGCCAGATTGACGCGACGGTCTCGCAGCCTGCCGACCTTTACGCCTATTACGGGCTGTACTACCTGAAGGCGGCGATCGAAGGGAAGACCTTCTCTCCGGGCGCGACCGATCACGACAGCAACATCATTCAGGTCCGTGACGGCGTCTTGGAAGACCAGCTGTCCGCGCCCTTGGTCACAGCGGACGGCGGCACCTACGGCGGCGTCGCATCGCTGAAGTCGACCGACTCTTCCCTTTGGGGAAACGCAGCCAGTTAGTCGATGGGCCTGCGGCTCGGCGGCGACCCGGTTGTCGCCGAGCCGCAGATCGAACTTAGATTCGCAAGGAGCTTGTTTCATGAGTGCCGCCAGCGCCGCGTTACCCCCGGGCGATGCGCGCCCGACGCCAGTCGCCGAAGCCCGCGGAATCGTCAAGGAGTACGGCAGCACGGTCGCGCTGCACGACGCGGGCATCGTCATTCAGGCCGGCGAGACGCACGCGCTTGTCGGTCGCAACGGCGCTGGAAAATCCACTCTGGTCAGCATCTTGACCGGCCTACAGGCGCCCGACAAAGGCGCCGTCTTCTTCAACGGTGAGCGCGCCCCAAGCCTGGCCGATCGCGACGGCTGGCGCCGGCGGGTGGCGTGCGTCTATCAAAAGTCGACGATCATTCCCAACCTCACCGTCGGGGAGAACCTCTACCTCAATCGCCAGCCGCACGGCAACGGGACGTCCATCTCGTGGCGGCGGATGCGCGAGCAGGCTCGAGCGTTGCTTGAAACCTGGAACCTCGCCATCGACGTCAATGCGGCGGCGCGCGATCTCAACGTGGAGCAACGCCAACTGCTCGAGATCGCGCGAGCGCTGTCGTTCGATGCGCGATTCATCATCCTCGACGAGCCCACCGCCCAGCTCGATCGGACGGCGATCGACCGTCTCTTCCAGAGAATCCGCGCCCTTCAAAAAGAAGGCATGACGTTCTTGTTCATCTCCCACCATCTCGAGGAGATCTACGAGATCTGCCAGCGCGTCACGGTCTTCCGTGACGCCAGGCACATTCTGACGGACGACGTGGCGGCAGTGCCCACTTCGTCGCTCGTCGCGGCGATGACCGGTGAGGCGGTGACGACGGCCACGCAGCGGCCGACTGCGGTGCGCGAAGCCAACAAGCCTTTGTTGCTCGACATCCGCGAACTGGTGGCGATCGACGGCGCTCCTCCTGTCACGTTCCAGATCCGCCGTGGCGAGGTCGTCGGACTTGCCGGTGGCGGTGGCAGCGGCAAGACCGAGATCGGGGAGACGCTTGTCGGCTTACGCAAGCCAATCGCCGGATCGCTGTCTGTCAATGGCCGGAGTCCGAAGGCTGGCAATGTCTCCGACGCGCTGCGTAAGGGGGTCGCCTTTGTCCCTCAGGATCGCCACGACCAGGGATATGTGCCTGGTTTGAGCGTTGCCGAGAACATGACGATGACCGTGCCAGAGCGCATCGGCAAGCGTGGCGTCCTTTCGCCGAAGCGTCGCGACGCTCTGGCATTGCGGCTGATTGACGCGCTCTCGGTGAAGACGTCCGGCCCCGATCTTCCGGTGTCGGCGCTTTCAGGAGGCAACCAACAGAAAGTCGTAATGGCGCGAGCGCTGGCGAGCGAACCGCAGTTGCTTGTTCTCATCTCACCCACCGCCGGTGTCGACGTCCGGTCGAAAGAGACGTTGCTTGGCGTGGTCGATGAGATGCGCGCACGCGGCACGGCGGTTCTTGTCGTGTCAGATGAACTCGACGACCTTCGAGTGTGTGACCGCGTGCTCGTGCTGTTCCGAGGTGCCGTCGTCGACGAATTCCAGGCTGGTTGGGCCGACAATGCGCTCGTTAGCGCGATGGAGGGCGTGAGTGAAATCCATGACTAACAGCGTTTCCGAGACAGCGGGTGACGCGCGGATCGCGCTTCCGCGGACATCGGCGACCAGCCGGATCCGGATCGCGCGGCTGCGTGACTTCGCCCTTGTGCCCGCCGTCGTCGCGGTCGCGATTCTCGGCTACGCCGTCAACCCGGTGTTCCTGCACAAAGGCAACCTCATCCTCATTCTGCAGACGATGTCCGAGGTCGGCGTTCTCGTGCTGGCCGAAGCGATGATCCTGATCGCTGGGCGAATGGACCTGTCGCTGGAGTCGACCTTTGGACTTGCCCCCGGATTTGCCGCGTGGCTGTTGTTGCCTGGGGCACCCGCGTCCATTGGGTTAGGCTCGCACTTGCCGTCATGGACCGGGATTCCGCTGACTTTGGCAGCCGGGGCTCTGATCGGAGCGATCAACGGCCTGCTGATCGTGAAGTACCGCCTGAATGGCTTCATCGTGACCCTCGGCATGTTGATCGTGTTGCGTGGTCTGCTAACCGGAATCTCCAAGGGCCAGACCTTCTTCAATCTGCCGAAGTCGATGCTCTGGATCGGTCAGGCCAGATGGCTGACGGTGCCGGTCGCCGTCTGGTTGTGCCTCGCGCTCTTCGCGGCCGCGATGTTCGTCCTCGGCTACACCCGCGTCGGACGGTCCCTTTACGCGGTCGGAGGCAATCCGAACGCCGCCCGTGCGGCGGGCATCAACGTCGATCGAGTGCTTTGGGTCACGCTGATCGTGTGCAGCACACTCGCGGCGCTCGGCGGGTTGATGTTGACCGGACGACTGGCGTCGGTGGCGGCGAACCAAGGGAACGGCTACATCTTCACGGTTTTCGCGGCGGCCGTCATCGGAGGAATCAGTCTCAACGGCGGAAAGGGCACCATGTTCGGTGCGTTCACCGGTGTCTTGCTGTTGTACATGATTCAAGACGTGTTGACCCTGGGTGGAGTGTCCGCTGAGTGGATCGGTGCCCTTGACGGCGCGATCATCCTCTTCGCATTGGTGGTCTCCCGCATCACCAGCGGTCAGGCTCAGGACTGACAGCGCATGGATTATCGACGTCTCGGCCGGACGGATCTCTTCGTTTCCGTGCTTGGCTACGGGGCCTCCCCACTCGGTGGCGTGTTCGACGATGTCGACGAGACGGACGCTGTCCGGTCGGTCCGCCACTCGCTCGCCTCGGGTGTCAACTTCCTTGACGTTTCGCCGTACTACGGGATCACCCGTGCGGAGACGGTGCTCGGTCGAGCGCTTGCGGGGGTCCCGCGCGACGACTACGTGCTCGCGACGAAGGTGGGACGGTACGGCGACGCCGAGTTCGACTACTCGGAGAAGCGAGTGCGCGCCAGTGTCGATGAAAGCCTGCGGCGGCTTGGTGTCGATCACGTTGATCTCATTCAGTGTCATGACATCGAGTTCGTCGCACTCGACCAGGTCGTCGAAGAGACCATCCCGGCGTTGCGGTCGTTGGTCGACGAGGGCAAGGCTCGATACGTCGGTGTGACCGGATACTCCTTGAAGGCGCTCGATTACGTGTCGGCTCGGGCGAAGGTCGACACGGTTCTCACCTACTGCCGGTACAACCTCCAAGACCAAAGCTTCGCGCAATGGTCGCCGGTCTTTGCCGAGCGGGACATTGGCGTCATCAATGCTTCCGTGCTGGCGATGGGCGCCTTGACGACGCGCGGTGCCCCGGCCTGGCACCCTGCCTCGGCGGAGTTGCTCGAAGCCTGCGCCCGCGCCGCCCAACTGTGTCGTGACAGGGGCAGTGACATCGCCAAACTGGCGCTCCAGTACGCGCTGCGGCTTCCTGGTGTGGTGAGCACGCTGGTGGGATCGGCCCGAGCGGAAAACATGGCGCGCAACATCGCCTGGTCCGAAAGCGAGATCGACACCGACCTCTTGCGGGACCTGCAGCGCGTTCTCGCGCCGGTGCGAAACGTCACTTGGCCGGTGGGCCGACCCGAGAATCAAGACGTGTCGGTCGATGTGAGGGAGCAAATGGCGTAGCCATCCGATCTGCCACGAATATCGATCGTTCCTGCCGTCAGCGACTTCGAGCTGCGTCGAACCGCCGCGATGCGGCCCCTAGGAGAGGAGCAGCGTGACCAACCGGATCACCGGATTCCATACAGCGGACGTGCGATTTCCCACCTCGCGTCATCGCGATGGTTCCGACGCGCTCAACCCGTTCCCCGACTACTCAGCGGCATATCTCGAGATCGAGACGGGTGACGGTGATCGCGGCTTTGGATTCGCTTTCACGGTTGGCCGCGGGAATGACGTGCAACTTGCCGCCATCGAGGCACTGCGGCCGCTGGTGGTTGGTCAAAACGTCGACGACATGATCGGTGACCTCGGCGCGGTCAGCAGGAGATTGGTCGGTGACAGCCAACTCCGCTGGCTCGGGCCAGCGAAGGGTGTCATTCATATGGCCGCGTCCGCCGTGCTCAACGCGCTGTGGGACCTGAAGGCGCGTCGGGCCGGGCAGCCGCTGTGGGGGCTTCTTGCTGACATGCCGCCGGCCGAGATCGTCAAGACGATCGACTTCCGCTACCTGCGCGACGCGCTGACGCCGGCCGAAGCCCTGCTCATCCTGGAGCGCGGGCAGGACGGCAAGGACGACCGCGTCCGCGACCTCCTCGCGACGGGGTTTCCGGCCTACACCACCACACCAGGCTGGCTCGGCTACGACGACGAGAAACTGGCACGGCTGAGCGCCGACGCCAAGGCTGACGGTTTCGGCATGATCAAGCTGAAGGTGGGCGTCGATCTCAACGAGGATCGGCGGCGACTCGGCATCGCGCGCGCGGCCGTAGGCGATCTCCCGATCGGCATCGACGCCAACCAGGCCTGGGGAGTCGAAGAGGCGATCGAGTGGGTCGGTGGTCTCCGCGAATTCGAGCCCTACTGGATCGAGGAGCCGACGTCACCCGACGACATCTTGGGCCACGCTGCCGTGCGTCGTGCGGTCGCGCCGATTCGAGTGGCGACCGGTGAGCACGTGCACAACGCGGTGATGTTCAAGCAGTTCCTGCAAGCGGGCGCCCTCGACGTCGTGCAGATTGACGCCTGTCGGGTCGCCGGGGTCAACGAGAACCTGGCAATTTTGTTGATGGCGAAGAAGTTCGGCGTCGCGGTGTGCCCGCACGCGGGCGGCGTCGGCCTGTGCGAACTCGTGCAACACCTGTCGATGTTCGACTACGTGGCTGTCAGCGGTGCGACGGACGGTCGGATGGTCGAGTACGTCGACCATTTGCACGAGCACTTCGTCGATCCGGTGCAGCTTCGCAACGGTCGATACGTCGCGCCGGTCACTCCCGGGACCGGAGCGCGGATTCGGCCGGAGTCAGTCGTCGAGCATCTTTACCCGAACGGTCCAGCTTGGGTGTCGCCGCCGGCCGTACGCTCCGGATCGGAAACGCTGATCGACGGGGCGCGTCGATGACGGAGTCGCGCTCAACCGTGCCGCCGACGCGTCGGGTCGCGCAGGCAGTTCGTTTGCGCGCTGAGGCAAGGGAGCAATATCTGCACTTGCACACATCGGTGTGGCCCGAGGTTGAGGCGATGATCAGCGCCGCCAATATTCGCAACTACAGCATCTACCTTCTCGACGACGTGCTCTTCAGTTACTACGAGTACGTCGGCGACGACTACGACGGCGACATGAGCCGGATCTCGGCCGACCCTGCTACGCAGCGCTGGTGGAGCTTGACCGATCCCTGCCAGGAGCGGTTACCCGGCACGGCAGACGGACGACAATGGCTCGAGTTGCCCGAGCTCTGGCACATGGACTAGGGACCGCCGCTCGACCCATGACAACGACATTCGACCGCCATCGCGAGGAAACGAGGACCTGACATGCGCGCCGCGAGGTACACCGGGCCGAAGACCATCGAGGCCGCCGACGTCGCAGTCGGCGCGCCGCGGGAGGGGGAGGTGCAGCTTGCCGTCGCGTACACCGGGATCTGCGGCACCGATCTGCACATCTACCACGGAGACATGGATGGTCGCGTGAGCCGACCCGCCGTCATCGGACACGAGTGCTCCGCGACGATCGCGGCAATCGGAGCCGGCGTTGAAGGTTGGTCGGTCGGCGACTCGGTCTGCGTGCTGCCGGTGCGGTCGTGCGGCGTCTGCGCTGCTTGCCTGGCCGGGTTCGGTCACGTGTGCCCGCGACTTGTCTTTCTCGGCATCGACGCGGCGGGGGCCATGCAGAACAGGTGGAACGTGCCGGCGACGCTGCTGGTGCGCGTGCCGAGCGACGTGGGCTTGCGGCACGCGGCTCTCGTCGAGCCGACGGCGGTCGCGGTGCACGATGTCCGGCGCGCAGCGGTAGCCGCTGGTCACAACGTTGTCGTCGTCGGCGGTGGTCCTGTCGGCATGCTGATCGCGGTGGTCGCGCGAGCGGCGGGTGCCGACATCTCGCTGGTGGAGGTCGACGGCGATCGACGTGCGCTCGCCGCGAGGCTCGGCTTTCGCGTGATCGACCCCGCAACGACCGAGGTGGCGAGCGCGATCGACGAGCTCACGTCGTCCCGTGGAGCGGACGTCGCCTTCGAGGTGTCAGGTTCCGCGGGTGGCGTCGCAACGGCGGTCGACGTCCTCGGGGTGCGCGGAAAGCTGGTAATGGTCGCCATCCACACCCAGCCGCGCGAAATGAACCTGCACCGCTTCTTCTGGCGTGAGCTGGAGATGGTCGGCGCGCGCCTTTACGAACGCCGTGACTTCGAGGAGGCGGTTCGGCTGATCGCCTCGGGCGTGGTGCCCGCCGATCAGCTCATCAGCGCCGTCGTTCCGCTCGATGAGGCAGGCGAGGCGTTCGCCTCGTTAGATGGTGGCGGCGTTATGAAAGTGCTCGTCGACTGCACCACCGCGTCCGAGGAGGCCAACCGTGCTGTCTGACAACCAGTTCGACTTGTCTGGTCGGCTGGCCGTCGTCACGGGCGCCCGCCGCGGAATCGGCGCCGGAATCGCGGAGGCCCTTGCGGCGGCCGGGGCTGACGTCATCGGCGTGAGTGCCAGCATGGAGGACTCCGGAAGCCCGGTGCAAAAGGCCGTTGAGTCGCACGGCCGCACCTTCACTCCGTATCGTGCCGACCTCTCAGACCAGGACGCCGTGTGCCGGCTCACCGAGCAGATCCTCGCACGTCACGGAACTGTCGACATTCTCGTCAACAACGGGGGCGACATCCGGCGGTCGCCGGCGATCGCGTATTCCGACAGCGACTGGGATTACATCGTGCAGGTCGACCTGACCTCCCAGTTCGTGCTTGCGCGAGAACTAGGCAGGGGCATGGTGGAGAAAGGCGCCGGCAAAATCATCTTCACCGCTTCGCTACTCAGTTTCCAAGGTGGAATCAACGTTGTCGCCTACACGGCGGCGAAGTCGGGAGTCGCCGGCGTTGTGAAGGCGCTCGCGAACGAGTGGGCCTCGCACGGGGTCAACGTCAACGCTGTGGCACCGGGATACATCGCCACCGACAACACCGCGGCGTTGAGAGCTGACGCCGGCCGATTCAAAGCCATCAGCGACCGAATTCCGGCCGCACGTTGGGGTACACCGGCCGACATCGGTGGTGCGGTGGTCTTTCTCGCGTCACGGGCGGCCGATTACGTTCACGGCGTGACGTTGCCGGTCGACGGGGGGTGGTTGGGCCGATGACCGTCCTGCCGCTCGGCGCTGCGAGCGAGGGTTCAGCGATGACAAGTATCGTCGACGCCCATCACCACCTGTGGGACTTGCGGCAGCATCCGCAGCCCTGGATCGACCCAGCGGCAGATGCCGCCATCAACCACAGCTTTGTGGTCGAGGATCTGGAAGCGGCGATCAGGTCGGTCGATGTCATCGGCACCGTCGCCGTGCAATCGGTGAATGACGCCGACGAGACGACGCACCTGCTGGAGCGGGCGGCGGCGGCGAACGGACTCGTTGCCGGTGTCGTCGGCTGGGCTGACCTCACGTCGTCCGATCTCGACGACCGCATCGCCGAATGGCGGGCCCGGCCCGACGGTGGTCGGCTGGTCGGGCTTCGGCACTTGGCGCAAAGCGAGCCCGACCCTCAATGGCTGATGCGCGGTGGCGTCCGTCGTGGCCTGGGTGTGCTCGCGCGACACGACCTCGCCTTCGACCTGTTGGTCAAGATGCCGCAACTGCCGGCTGCGGTCGAGGTCGTGCGAGCGTGTCCCGAGACGCGGTTCGTGCTCGACCACCTGGCGAAACCACCGTTTCGCAGCGGCGACCTGAGCGAGTGGGAACGGCTGATCCGCCAGCTTGCCGCCGAGCCGAACGTTTGCGCGAAAGTGTCTGGGCTGGTGACCGAAGCGGTGCCACGCGCGTGGAGCCCCGAGTCCCTCCGCCCGGCTGTTGACGTCGCCGTTGAGGCGTTCGGGCTGGATCGACTGATGTTCGGGTCGGACTGGCCGGTCTGCCTCCTGGAGGCGGAGTACGTCGGGGTGGTCGAACTGGCGAACCGGCTGGTAGGCGACCAGCTCACCGACACGGAGCGACACCGGTTCTTCGTCGCGAACGCCGCCGCCTTTTACCGCCTGCGGCTCGCCACGGGGCCGACTGCGGTGATTCCCTGACCGCAGCCACCGCGTCCGTCGTCCGCTCAGAAGCGCGCTCCACCGGTCGATAGGGGGACGTGTGGTGGTCGCGTATTTGTGAGGCAAGCCGACCTCGCGTGCTGGCGGACGCCGCGAAGGCGGGCGCGCTGCTCTACGCGTTCGGCGCGACGCTGATCTCGCTGGAGATCTGGGTTATACCGGCGCCGGCATTTCCGGAGCGCATTTGGTGGGTCCCGGTTGTCCTTGTCCCGATCCTGGTCGTGCTCGCGCTCGTCATGTGGCGGGCGCCGCACCTGTTCCCCGTCTTGTGGTGGCCCTCGATCGCGATCATCGCGATCGGAGTGATCTTGTTCCTGTCACTCGTCAGCCACGATCCGAGCGCCTCGTCGCAACTTGCGTTCTGTTGGCCGATTCTGTTCGCGTCCTATCACCTGCGGGTGGGCGCCGCGCGACTGGTCGCCGCGCTGGTCGTCGCGGCGGAGATCACCCTGTGCGTCGCCATCGACCCCGCGCCGGTGGTCGTAGAGGACGCCGTCGGCGTCTCGTTGATCCTGGTCGCCTTGATGGTGGTGCTCGTTTATGCGCGCGAGCGCGCCGACGTCGCGATTCAGGCGTTGCGGCACGACGCCGAGCACGACGCGGTCACTGGTTTATTGAGCCGGCGCTCGTTCGACGCCGAGATCGAGCAGGTCACGGATGAGATCGTTTCGCTCATCGTCGTCGACATCGACAACTTCAAGTCGGTGAATGACTCCCTTGGCCATTCGGTCGGCGACGCGGTGTTGCGAAGCGTCGCTTCCTGCCTCGAGGCGAACGGTAGGGAGCACGACAGCGCCTATCGCCTTGGCGGAGACGAACTCGCGGTGCTGTTGCGCGGTTGCCCCAGCACCGCGGCTCTTCGCCGCGCCGAGGATATTCGCATTGCGGTGGAGGGCGTGGCCACGCCGCGGGCGCGCGTGACGGTGAGCCTCGGTGTGGCGAACTTCCCCGCACATGCTCGCAACCCGGTCGAGCTGCTCAGCATCGCGGACGCCGCGATGTACGCGGCGAAGCGGGCCGGACGCAACCGGGTGGTCGCGGCGCCGATCGCAGCGTGAGCGCGTCGCAGATCGGCGTGCGCGTCGCGTCAGCGGGTCACGCCCGTGTGCCCTAGCGAGTAGCGGCCGGGGATCGGGAAGACGCACAGGCCGTGTGGCCCGCTGCCGACTTTGATCTTCTTGATCAGGTGGCCGTCGACCGTGCTGATGTCGTACACGACGCCGTCGTAGCGCCCCGACAGCCACAGCGACTTGCCGTCCGCTGACACGTTGCCCATGTCGGGCGAACCGCCACCCGGGATCACCCACTTGGTGGCCACTTTGCGGGTGGCCAGGTCGATCAGCGACACCGACCCCTCGTCGCGGTTGGTGACGTAGAGGTACTTGGAGTCGCGACTCACGTATAACCCGTGCGCGCCCTTGCCCGTGGCGATGAAACCGACGTTCGCGAAGCTGTCGCCCTCGATCACCCAGACGCCGTTGCTGTTCATGTCGGCGACGTAGAACACGCTGCCATCGGGCGACGTCTTCACGTCCTGCGGCATCGCGTTGTGGCCAAGCGACAGCCGGCCGACGACCTGCTGGGTGGCCGTGTCGACCTTCAGCAGTTGGCCGTCGAACTCGCAACTCACGATGAAGTAGCGGCCGTTCGCCGAGAAGTCGGCGTGGTTGACACCAGCGCACGGTGCGGGGGTGCTTTTCACCAGCGCCATCGTGTGCGGGTCGCGCCAGTCGATCCGCTTCATCCGCTCTGCCATGACGACGGCGTACTTGCCGTCCGGCGTGAAGTACAGGTTGTACGGGTCTTCGACCGGCACCGGCTGGCCGGGCTTGCCGTTCGTCGGATCGATCGGCACGAGCGCGTTGCCGGTGTCGCTGTTGACCCACAGCGTCTTCAGGTCGTACGACGGAACCACGTGCTGCGGCTGGCCCGGCACCGCGAAGTGCTCCACGATCTTGAACGTCTTGGGGTCGATAACGTCGACGGTGTTGCTGTTGCTGTTGGGCACGTAGACCAGCGGCGGGTCGTTTCTCACGACCGGGCTCAACATGTCGGGCCCGGAGTGGCTGTAGATGTTGTTCGGGTCGTCGACCGGCGGCATGCCCGCCAGCGGGGAGGCCCCCTCCGACGTCGCGGCGGCGTTTGATCGGGGTACGGGGGGAGCCGGTTGCGACGCGGCCCCGGCACCCGCCATGCCGCTCATCGACGGCATCGCGGCCGATTCTTGGGCGGTCGATCCCCGGGCGCTCGATCCTGGCGCGGCTGGGTGGTGCGACGTGCAACCGGCGAGCAGGGCGGCCACCGCGACGAGGCCGACCGCGGCGCTTCGGGTCGGCTTGGACGACGGGACCCCGTGCGTGGTTTCGCTCCGAGTCGACGAGGCGGCTTCGAGACGGGTGCATTCCCCGATCGCCCCGACTCGAACCTAGACCGAGCGCAGCGCCGCCCGCCAGGCGCCAGGGCCCCTCGAAAGTGGGCCGGACGTCAGCGAAGACCGCCACCGCCGCGGCGGCCCAGGTGGGGGCCGGTCGTCGCGACCGGCGAGCGCCGCCGAGAGCGCGGCGACGACGGCCGCGAGCTCGGCGTCATCGGGGTTTCCTCGGATCACCCGCAGTGCCGGCAGCGTCGGCAGTGTCGGCAGGGTCGGCAGGGTCGGCAGTGTCGGCAGTGTCACAGCGGGATGTTGCCGTGTTTCTTGGGCGGGAGCGCGTCGCGTTTGTTGCGCAGCATGCGCAGGGCCTGGGTGATCGCCGCACGGGTCTGCGACGGCAGAATCACGGAGTCGACGTAACCGCGTTCGGCGGCGACGTACGGGTTGGCGAGATGATCCTCGTATTCGGCGACGAACGACTCACGCGCGGCTGCCGGGTCGTCGGCGGTAGCCAATTCCTTGCGGTACAAGATATTGACCGCGCCAGCGGCGCCCATCACGGCGATTTGCGCGGTCGGCCACGCCAGGTTGATGTCGGCCCGCAGGTGCTTGCTGCCCATCACGTCGTACGCGCCGCCGTACGCCTTGCGCATGATGACGGTCACCTTCGGCACGGTGGCCTCCGCATAGGCGAATAGCAGCTTGGCGCCACGGCGGATGATGCCGTTCCACTCCTGGTCGGTGCCCGGGAGAAAGCCAGGCACATCGACGAAGGTGAGGATTGGCACGTTGAACGCGTCGCAGGTGCGCACGAAGCGGGCCGCCTTCTCCGACGCGTCGATGTCGAGGCAGCCGGCGAAATGCATGGGTTGGTTGGCGACCACCCCGACCGGGCGACCCTCGACGCGCCCGAAACCGCACACGATGTTGGGCGCGAAGAGTTCTTGGATCTCGAGGAAATCGCCGTCGTCGAGCACTGTCGCGATGACCTGGTGAACGTCATAGGGCTGGTTGGGAGAGTCGGGCACGACGGTGTCGAGCGCGAGATCGTCGGCCGTGGGCTCGACGTCGGCGACGGCGTCGATGGCGGGTGGGTCCTCGGTGTTGTTGGAAGGCAGAAACGCGAGCAGCTGCTGGACGAATTCGATCGCGTCGGCCTCGTCGGCTGCGAGGTAATGCGCGTTTCCCGAGCGGGTGTTGTGCGTGCGGGCGCCGCCGAGTTCTTCGAAACCGACCTCTTCACCGGTGACGGTCTTGATGACGTCGGGCCCGGTGATGAACATGTGCGACGTGCCTTCGACCATGATGGTGAAATCGGTGATCGCGGGGGAGTAGACGGCGCCACCGGCGCACGGCCCCATCACCAGCGAGATTTGCGGTACGACGCCCGACGCGATCGTGTTGCGATAGAAAATCTCGCCGTAGAGCCCCAGCGCGACGACGCCCTCTTGGATTCGCGCACCACCGGAGTCGGTGATGCCGACGACCGGGCAGCCCACCTTCAGCGCGAGATCCATCACCTTCAGGATCTTCTCGCCGAACACCTCGCCGAGGCTGCCGCCGAAGACCGTAAAGTCTTGCGAGAACACGCAGACCTGCCGGCCGTCGACAGTGCCGTAGCCCGCGACAACGCCGTCGCCGTAGGGGCGGTTGGCGGACATGTCGAACGACGACGAACGGTGGCGGGCCAGTTCGTCGAGCTCGACGAACGAGCCTGCGTCGAGCAGCGCGTCGATGCGCTCGCGTGCGGTCTGCTTTCCTTTCGCGTGCTGGCGTTCGATCGCGCGAGCCGAGCCGGCGTGCACCGCCTCGTCGTGGCGGGCGCGCAAATCGGCGAGTTTTGCCGCCGTCGTGCGGACGGGCTGCTCGGCGCTCATGGCGCTGACAGTACGCTGTCGGCGTGTCTGGGGCCGAGATCGCAAGAGATGACATGGGCAACGCGCCGCGAGAGCGCGCCCGGCTGGAAATGCCGGAGCTGCTGCGCCGCGACGTCCGCCTTCTCGGTGAGCTGCTCGGCCAGGTGCTGCGCGAGTACGGCGGGCCGGAGTTGCTCGCCGATGTCGAGACACTGCGACGCGCCGTTATCGCTGCTCGCACCGGCGCGGGTGACAGCGACACCGTCGTCGAGCTCATCGGCGACTGGCCGCTCGCGCGCGCCGAGGACGTCGCGCGCGCGTTCACCGTTTACTTCCACCTGGCCAATCTCGCCGAAGAGCATCACCGGGTGCGGGTCTTGCGGTCGCGTGATTTCGGCGGCGGCAGCGTGGGCGACTCCCTCGCGTCGTCCGTCGACGAGGTTCGGCGGCTGCACGGTGATGAGCACCTCGCCCGGCTGGTCGACGGATTGTCGCTTCATCCGGTTTTGACCGCGCACCCCACCGAGGCCCGCCGGCGCGCGGTGGTGACCGCGATCTCGCGGGTGGGCGACCAGCTCGACCGCGTCGACGACCCGCGCGGCGGCTCGGCGGAGCGCGCGGACGCCCGGCGTCGGATGCTCGAGGAGATCGACATTCTCTGGCGCACCGCGCACCTGCGCTCCAGCGTGGTCGACCCGCTCGACGAGGTGCGCACCGCGATGGCGGTGTTCGACGAGACGCTGTTTCGCGTCGTCCCGTCGCTGTATCGAAGCCTCGACCACCTGCTGCTGGGTGAGCTGTCGGGCGCCCAGGCGCCGAAGGCGCCGGCGTATCTGCGGCTCGGCAGCTGGGTCGGCGGCGACCGCGACGGCAACCCCAACGTCACGTCGTCTGTCACGAAAGAGGCGCTCGCCACGCAGTCGGCGCACGTGCTCATCGCCCTTGAGCGGACGGCGAACCGCGTCGGCCGCACGCTGACCGCGCAGCAGTCGACGACCCCGGCCAGCGCCGCGTTGCAGGCCGCGATCGACGAGGCGGTTCCCGACCATCGCGCGCTGATCGAGGAGTTGACGCTGCGGGCGCCCGGCGAGCCGCATCGGGTCTACGTGCTGTACGCCGCCGCGCGCATCCGGGCGCGTCGGCTGGGTCAACCGAGCGGGTATCGACGCCCGCACGAGTTGGTCGCCGACCTGCGGCTGGTGCAAGACTCGCTCGCCCAAGCCGGCGCGGCACGACTCGCATACGGCGAGTTGCAGCACCTCATCTGGCAGGTCGAGACGTTCGGGTTCCACCTCGCCGAGCTGGAGGTGCGCCAGCACAGCGGCGTGCACGCGACGGCGCTCGCGGAGGCGCGCGCGGGTGGCGAACTCTCGCCGATGACCGCGGAGGTGCTGGAGACGATCCGCGCGGTCGCCTGGCTGCAAGACGAATACGGCGTCGACGCCTGTCGTCGTTACGTCATCAGCTTCACGCGCACGGCCGCCGACATCGCCGCAGTGTACGAACTCGCCGAGTTGGCGACCGACGGGAAGCCCCCGGTGCTTGACGTCGTCCCGCTGTTCGAGACGCAAGACGACCTCAACCGGTCGGTGCCGGTGCTCGATGAGGCGCTGAAATTGCCTGCTGTGCAAGCGAGATTGGCCGCGAACGGACGGCGGCTCGAGGTCATGCTCGGTTACTCCGACTCCGCGAAGGACGTCGGCCCGGTGTCGGCGACGCTCGCGCTGTACGACGCGCAGGCCGCGCTAGCGCAGTGGTCGCGGCGCAACGACGTCGTGCTGACGCTCTTTCACGGTCGCGGTGGCGCGGTGGGTCGCGGTGGCGGTCCGGCGAGCCGCGCCGTGTTGTCGCAGGCGCCCGGCTCGATCGACGGTCGCTTCAAGGTCACCGAGCAGGGCGAGGTCATCTTCGCGCGGTACGGGCATCCGGTCATCGCGCAGCGGCACCTCGACCAGGTCTCGGGCGCCGTGCTGCTGGCCTCGACGCCGGCGGTTGAGGAGCGAGGTGCCGAGGTCGCGGCGCGGCACCGTCCGACGTTCGACAAGGTCAGCGACGCCGCTCGCGTGGCGTATCGGTCGTTGGTCGAGACCGAGGGTTTCGCGGAGTTCTTCGCGGCGGTCAGCCCGTTGGGGGAAATCGGCTCGCTGCGCATCGGCTCGCGGCCGACGCGTCGCGCTTCCGGCGGCGGCCTCGCCGATTTGCGCGCCATTCCGTGGGTTTTCGCCTGGTCGCAGACCCGCGCCACCTTGCCGGGCTGGTTCGGTCTGGGCAGCGGGCTCGAGGCGGTCGGCGACGTCGACGTGTTGCGCGCCGCCTATGCGGAGTGGCCGCTGTTCACCGCGATGCTCGACAACGTCGAGATGTCGCTGGCAAAAGCCGACCGCGACATCGCGGAGCGACACTTGGTGCTCGGTGACCGGCCCGACATCGCCGACACAATTCTCACCGAGTTCGACCGCACCACGTCGTGGCTGCTGAAAGTGCTGCGGCAGGAGCGGTTGCTCGAATCGCACCGTGTGCTCGGCCGCGCCGTCGAGTTGCGAAACCCGTACGTCGACGCGCTGTCGCACATTCAGTTGCGCTCGTTGCAGCGGTTGCGCGCCGGGGGCATCGCGGACGACGACGAGCGCGACCGTATCCAGCGAATCCTGCTGCTCACCATCAACGGGGTCGCGGCCGGGCTGCAGAACACCGGCTGAGCTAATGACGATGGGTGACGGCTCGCGCTGGAGCGATCTCGACCGGCCGCCGCTCGCCGCGCGCGCGATCCGCCGCGCGTTCGCGCACGATCCCTTGTGGCACGACGTGCGGGTGGTCGACGCGACGGGATCCACCAACGCGGACGTCGCCGCGCTCGCGCGCAACGGCGCACCCGAAGGCGTGGTGTTGGTGGCCGAGCACCAAACAGCGGGTCGCGGCCGACTTGAGCGGCAGTGGGTCGCGCCGCCGCGTTCCGGGCTGAGTTTCTCGATGCTGCTACGCCCGGACGTCGAGGCGAGCCGGTGGACCTTGCTGCCGTTGCTCGTCGGCGTCGGCGTCGCCCGCGGCGTCGCGAGGGTGTGCGAGATGGCGGTCGCGCTGAAGTGGCCGAACGACCTGATGCTCGGCGCGCGCAAATTCGGCGGCATTCTGGCGGAACGCGTGGAGTCTGCGGGTGGTCAGAAGCGGGCCGCCGCGGTTGTCGGCGTCGGCATGAACGTCACCTTGCGGGAGCCGGAGTTGCCGGTGCCCACGGCAACGTCCCTGGGCTTGGCGGGAGGTGCGACGACAGATCGTGACACGATCTTACGGGCGGCATTGCGAGGGGTCGGGGTCGAGTACACGCGCTGGGTCGAGGCGGGCGGCGAGGCCGGGGCGGTGTTGCCGGGGTATCGCGAGTTGTGCGCGACGCTCGGCGTGCGGGTCCGGGCCCAGCTGCCGTCGGGCGAGGTGGTCGACGGCGTCGCGGTCGACGTCCGCGACGATGGCGCGCTCGTGATCGACGGCGCGAACGGGGCTGCGCCGGTGAGCGCCGGCGACGTCGTCCACGTTCGCCCGGCCTGATCCGCCCGGGGCCTGATTCGCCCGGCCTGATTCGCCCGGCCTGGATTATTCGGCGGCACGGGCGGGCTCGTTCGTGCGAGGCTAGATCCTCGTGACATCAGCAGATCTCGTCTTGCGCGCGCACGGACTCGTCAAGGACTACCGGCGCGGCCGTGCCGTCGACGGGGTCGACCTCGAGATCAGGCCCGGCGAGCGGGTTGGGTTGCTCGGCCCGAACGGCGCGGGCAAGACCACCACTCTTTTGATGTGCCTGGGCGTCGTGCGGCCGAACGGCGGCACGGTCGAGGTGCTGGGCCATGTCCTGCCGCGCGGCCGTTACGCCGCGATGGAGCGGGTCGGGTTCGTCGCGGGATACCTGCCGCTGCCCGAGCGGATGCGGGTCGAGGAGTACCTGGTGATGTTCGCCCGGCTGTACGGCTTGCGCGACCCGAAGGCCGCGGCCCGGCGTGGGCTGGAGCGGTTCGGGGTCGCGCAACTCTCGCGCGCGATGGGCACCGAGCTTTCCAGCGGGCAGAAGACCTTGATCGGCGTGGTGAAGGCGTCGCTGCACCGGCCGCGACTGATGGTGCTCGACGAGCCGACCGCGTCGCTCGACCCTGAGGTCGCGCTGCGGGTGCGCACCGGGCTGCGGGAGTTGAGCGAGTCAGACGGCACCGCGCTGCTCGTCACCAGCCACAACATGGTCGAGGTCGAGCGGCTTTGCGACCGCGTCGTGTTCTTGAGCGCAGGCCGGGTGGTGGCCGACGGCAGGGCCGACGAGATCGCCCAGCAGTTCGGCCGCGACGACCTGGAGGGAGTCTTCTTGCATCTCGCGGCCGTGCGCGACGCGGGCGGGTTGGCCCGGTCGGCTGGGTCGTCTCGGTCGGAGGTGGCGTCGTGACCGCGCTCACCTACAGCGGCGTGCCGGCCAGTTTTTCGCGGATCGCGGCGGTCGCCATCCGGCACGCGTATGTGCTGAAGCGCAGCCCGCATCGCCTGTTCGACGTTGTGATGTGGCCGGTCGTCGACACCGTGCTGTTCGGCTCGATCGGCGTGTTCGCGTCGAGGGCGTCGGGCGGAGCCGCCCAGGTGCCGCTTTACCTGATGGCTGGCATCGTGTTGTGGCACGTCGTGTATCAGGCGCAGATCGCTTTATCCACGGGCTTTCTCGAGGAGACCTGGTCGCGCAACCTGCTCAACCTGTTCACCACGCCCACCCGCGAGTGGGAGTACATGGCGGGCGTCGCGCTGTTCGGCCTGGTGAAACTCGCGGTCGGGGTCGGCGCGGTCGCGATCATCGCCTGGACCGTCTACGCCTTCCGTATCACCACCCTCGGGTTCGGCCTGCTGCCCGTGGTCGTGTTGCTGATGGCGATCGGCATGGCGATCTCGTTGTTCGTCGTCGGCTTGGTGCTGCGGTTCGGCAGCGGCGCCGAGGCGCTCGCGTGGGGCATCCTGTTCGGCATCATGCCGATCTCCGGGGTCTTTTACCCGGTAAGCGCGCTCCCCTCGTTGATCCGGCCGATCGCGCACGCGCTGCCGACCACCCACACCTTCGTGGTCGGCCAGACGCTGGCGCGCGGCGAGCCGATGCCATGGGGAGAGTTGGGCATCGCGTTCGGCACCACCGTCGCGCTCGTCGTTTTGTCGCTCGCCTACGCGGCGTGGATGCTGCGGGTGTTTCGCGAGCGCGGGTTCGTCACCCGCTACTCGTAACCCCTTACATGCGACCCGGCCTCCCCTGCTCCACAACAGTTCTGGTGATCATCGGCGAGTTGGCCTGCCACGAGTCGCGGCCGTGCCACCATTTCTCGCATGAGCGTGAGGATGAACGAGGGTGAGGAGGTCGTCCTCGACCTGCACCCGCACTGGAGCCAGCTCGTGGTGCCGGCGCTGGTGCTCGTCGTGGTCTGCGGCCTCGGCGGTTATGGCATCGCCGCTGCCCCTAGCGGCAGCGCGCACAAGATCGTGCAATGGGTCATCATCGGTGTGGCGATCGTGCTCATCGTGTGGTTCACCGTGCTGCCGTACCTGCGCTGGGTCACCACGCGGTACGTGCTCACGACCGACCGGTTGGTCCTGCGCACCGGGATCGTCGCCAGGCACGGCCGCGACGTCCCGCTCAACCGGGTGAACGACGTGTCGTTCTCGGAGAACCTTCTCGAGCGGATGCTGCGCAGCGGCACGCTGGTGATCGAATCGGCGGGGGAGCGCGGCCAGATCACGCTGGCCAACGTGCCGAAGGTCGAGCACGTGCAGCGTGAGCTCTACCGCATGGTCGAGGAGGACGAGCGAAAGCAAGCGGGGCACGCGTCGTACCCGACCGCGACCTCCGGCGACGACAGCTAGATCATCGGACGACGCGCGGCGGCGTAGTCTCGGCCGCATGAGCGAAACTGCCGCGTCGCCCGAGGTGATTACGCGGCGACACGAGTCGGGCGCCTGCGAGGTCATGCTCGACCGGCCGCGCGCCCTTAACGCGATCTCGACCCAACTCGCGCTCACGCTGATCGACACGTTCCGCGGTCTTGCGGCCGACGCGACCGCGTGCGCGGTGGTGTTGTCGTCGTCGCATGAAAGAGCCTTTTGCGCGGGGGCCGATCTCAAGGAGCGCGCCGACTTCAGCGACGAGGACCTGCTCGCACAACGTCCGGTGGTCAAGGCGCTTTTCGCGTCGGTGCGAGATCTTCCCATGCCGGCGATCGCCGCGGTGCAGGGCTTCGCGCTAGGCGGCGGCTTCGAGCTGGCGCTGTCGTGCGATCTCATCGTGGCCGACGAGACGGCGGTGTTCGGGCTGACCGAGGTGACGGTCGGGCTGGTTCCCGGCGGTGGCGGGACCCAACTGCTGGCCCGCCGGGTCGGTGCGGGCCGCGCCGCAGACCTGATTATGACCGGGCGCAAGGTCGACGCGGGGGAGGCGTTCCGGCTCGGGATCGTCGACCGCATCACACCGCCTGGTGGCGCGCGAGGCCAGGCGCTCGACGTGGCGGCGATGATCGCGGCGAACTCGCCGCTCGCCGTGCGGGCGGCGAAACGAGCGGTGCGGGCGGCGTTTGGAGCGCGAGCCGGCTTTGACGTCGAGGACTCTTCCTGGCACGCCGCCGCGGTGTCGGCCGACCGGCGCGAGGGCATCGCCGCGTTCGCGGAGAAGCGCCTTCCGAACTGGACCGGCCGATGAGCGACCTGCCGCCGCGGATCAGCTTGCGCGAGGTCGGCCCTCGCGATGGTCTGCAAAACGAGGAACCGGTTGCCACGCAGGCGAAAATCGAGCTTGTCGATGCGCTCTCGCACACCGGCGTCGGCCGCATCGAGGCGGTGAGCTTCGTGCATCCTCGGGCGATCCCGCAGATGGCGGACGCCGACGAGGTGTGGTCGCGCATCTCTCGCGAGCCCGGCGTCAGGTACTCGGCGCTGGTGCCCAACCTGCGTGGCGCGCAGCGGGCGCTCGACAGCGGATGCCTTGAGATCGAGATAGTTGTCTCAGCGTCTGACACACACAACAAAGCGAACGTGAACCGCACGACCGCTGAGTCGCTCGACGAGATCGCGCAGGTGATCGACCTCGCGCATGCGCGGGGGGCGACGTGTCACGTGACAGTGTCGACCGCGTGGGGCTGCCCGTACGAGGGCGACGTGCCGGTGTCGCGCGTGGTGTCGGTGGCGAAGCGGACCGTCGCCGATGGCGCCGACGGGCTGTCGTTCGGCGACACCACGGGCATGGCGACGCCGACGCGGGTGACCGAGCTCGTCGGCGAGACCCGGATGGCGCTGCCCGCCGTCCCGTTGAACCTGCACTTTCACAACACCCGCGGCACGGCCCTCGCGAACGTGCTGGCCGCGCTGCAGCTCGGCGTCGCCGACTTCGACGCGAGCGTAGGCGGGCTCGGCGGCTGCCCGTACGCGCCCGGCGCCTCAGGAAACGTGGCGAGCGAGGAGCTCGTGCACATGGTCGAGGACATGGGCATCGGCACCGGTGTGGATCTCGACGCGTTGATCAACGTCGCACGCGAGGCCGAGCGCATCGTCGGGCGCGAGTTGCCCTCACAGGTGCTGCGGGCGGGGCCGCGCACCCGCCGCACACCGATGCCGTGACGACGAGGCGCGCTGCTCGCCGATTTGGTCACGAAGCGGCGGCGGTCGCCTCGTGACCGACCCGGTACAACGCATACGGACGACGAAGCACGGGTTGCGCGACGTTGCGCACGCTGATGCCGCCTGCGGTCATCCCTTGCTCGGTGCCGGCGTGCGCGTGCCCGTGGATGTACAGGTCGGCGCCGACATCGTCGGCGGCCTCGGCGAGCAGATAGCTGCCGAGGAACGGCCAGATCTCGGGTGGCTCGCCTATGCGAAGGCGTCGGCGCCCGGCCGATCGCGTCGTCCACGACGTTCTCGTAGAAGCGGAAGATCAGGTCGACGAGGCAGTCGTCGTCGCACACCTTGACCAGCCAGCCTTCCGGCGTCCGCTCGGTGCGCAACCCGGCCTCGCTCGCCGCGGCGAGCGCCTTCGTGACGTCGTCGACGTGGACGACGAAATCGACGTCGTGCTCGCCGGGCGGACCACCGCGCGCGTACACGGCGGCGCTGCCCGCAAGGCGAACCGCACGTCGGCACCACGCAAGACGGTGGCCACCTTCTTCAGCGCCTCGAGCAAGTCGCTCGACTGGGTGCCCGTCACGCGTTGGTCGTGCCCTCGTCGTCCGACCAGAAAACCGTCACGAGGTGGCGACGATCACCAACGAGCCATGCGCCGTGCCGACGTACACGTGCCCGTCGTCGCCGATCGCGGGTGTCGCGAACCGTGTCGTGGCGTCACCGAGCGCCACCTTTGCCTTGGCCGCGCCGCTCGCCGGGTCGAGGGCGTACAGCGTGCCCGATCCCGCGTCGACCGTCAGCACCACGCCACCGCCCACGACCGGTGATCCGGACGGTTTCGCTTGCCACGTCGGCGTCATCGTGTCGCCGTCGACGTGCACCGCGCGGACGCCGTCCGTGCACGGCACGTACACGACCCCGTTGGCGTAGGCGGCGCCGCCGAACGCCCTGCACAGCGCCTTGCTCGGGACTCGGCCGCCGAGACCGCCGAGATTTCCTTGTTGCAGCAGGTACGCGTTGCCCGCCTTGCCCGCGACGAACAGCTTCCCGGTCGGCAGCAATGTCGGCCCGGTAGTGCCGAGGTCGAGGTCGCGGGAGTTCTCTTGCGCCCAGGTCGGCGGCGCGAAGAACGAGACGACCTTCAGATTGGCGTCGAGTTCGATCACCGAGTCGCTCATGTCGTACTTCGCGTTGGGGTTGGTCTGCGCGCCGTTTCCGACGGAGACGTAGACATGGCCCCTGCCGTCGGCCGCGGGGCCCGCTGGCGTCCAGATACCGGCCTCGCGCGAGCTCGGCACCTGGTAGATCAGCGGGTCGCCCGCACCGCTGGTGGCGACGCTGACGACGTAGCCGTGATACGGGCCGCAGTCGCCGAAGAGGCCGCCGTACGCGACCCAGACCCTGTTGTCCGCGACCAGCAGCGCCGAGCGCTGTTGCTCCGCCTCGGGATGGGAGCCGGGTGGGTCGACGGGCTTGGTCCAGGCGACAGCGCCAGTGCGGGCGTTGACGGCGACGAGTTCGTGGTGATGCCCGCTTAAGAACGCCACCGTGAAGATCAGACCGGACGTCGCGTCGTAGGCGGGCGTTCCGGTGATTCCGCTCGGGTTGATGTTGCCGCATGGCAAGCTGCCGCCGTCGACCGGAGCGCCGATGTGCCGCTGCCACACCACCGTGCCGTCGTCGCGCAGCGCGTACAGCGAGTTGTTCTCCGTCGCGGCGATGATCAGCGGACCTGCCGCGTCGCGCAGCACCAACGGGCTGGCGTAGACGGCGCCGTCGAGCTTCGCTGTGGCCGCGACCGCGAGCTTGGTCACCGGTTTCGCGTCCGGCGCCGCGCCGGTACGCGCGGCGTCGCGATGGTAGGTCGGCCACACGGCCGCGGCGTGGCCCGGGGCGCTCGGCGTCGAGGCGGACACGCTGCTTGACGATGGCGATTGGTTGCCAGTCGCGGAAGGGTTTGAGCTCGTCGTGGGAGCCGGGATCGTCGATCGAGATTGGTCCACCTTCGATTGGCGATTCGACGACGTGCACGCCGTCGCGAGTAACGCCAGCCCGATCACCGCGGCCGCGACCTTCGGTCGAGTCATGACAGCAGCCTTCCCGTGTTGATGTGAAAACGTGTCCCCATGACTTATCGAATCTGCTTCGTCTGCATGGGCAACATATGCCGTTCGCCGATGGCCGAGGTCGTCATGCGTTCGATGGTGCGCGAAGCCGGTCTCGAAGACCACGTCGAGTTGTGTAGCGCCGGCACCGGCGGATGGCATGTCGGCGATCCGGCCGATCAGCGCGCCCGCGCGACGCTCGCCGGCCGCGGGTATGACGGCGAGTCACATCGGGCGCGGCAGTTCGCGGCGCACTGGTTCGACGAGAACGACCTGGTGCTCGCGGTCGACGAGTCGACGTACTCGGCCTTGCGGTCGCTCGACCCGGAGGCCGCTGGCGAGAAGCTGCGGCGGCTGCGCGAATTCGACCCGCTCGCTGAGGGCGACCTCGACGTGCCGGATCCGTACTACGGCGGGCGGCGCGGCTTCGACGACGTCCTCGACATGGTGGAGCGCTCATGTCGAGGGCTGCTTGCCCATCTGCAATCCGAAGCGTTGGCGTGAGAATCGCCGGCGTCGAGATTACGGCGGCGCGACCGGTGCGCGGCGGCGACATTTGCCGCGCCTGGGTCGGCACCTGCGGCTCTTCGTCGGGCCAAGCGGTCTTCGCGAAAGCGCTGGACCATGCACCGCCAGGGCTGTTCGCCGCCGAGGCGCGCGGTCTCGACCTGCTCCGTGTCGAGGGCGGCCCGCCTGTGCCGTCGGTGATCGCGGTTGACGACGACGGGCTGGTGCTGGAGTGGGTTGAGCCAGCGCCGCCAACTCCTGTCACAGCACGAGGTTTCGGACGACGATTGGCCACGCTGCACACTTCGTGGTTGCCATCGTGGGGCGCGGCGACCGACGGCTTCATCGGGCCGCTGCCGTTGCCGAACGCGACTGCGGAATCGTGGTCGGCGTTCTACGTCGAACGACGATTGCGGCCTTTCATGTCGGCGCTGTCCGCGACGGAACGCGCTGTCGTTGGGGAAGTCTGCGCTCGCATTGATGAGATCGGTGTGCCAGTCGAGCCGCCGGCGCGCATCCACGGTGACCTGTGGTCTGGCAACGTGCTGTGGGGGCGGTCGGCTGCGTGGCTGGTCGACGCGGCGAGCGCGCACGGTGGCCATCGCGAGGCTGACATCGCGATGCTGGCGCTGTTCGGGGTGCCGCACTTCGACGAGATCCTCAATGGCTACTGGGAAATTGCGCCGCTCGCCGACGGATGGCGTGACCGGGTGCCGCTGCATCAACTGCATCCGCTGCTGGTGCACGCGATGTTGTTCGGCGGCGGTTACGGGCCACGCGCTGTGTCGGCGGCCCGTTCGCTGCTCGGCTGACCGGTTCACAGCGCGCGTCGTGGCCGAACATGGCCATCCGGCGGACCTGCTGCCCTAGCCGCGCCACAGCGCAAGCGCGGTGCGGGTTCCCGGCGGGATCTCGGTGAAGCCGGCGTCGCGAACGACAACGCGAGCGGACGACGCGACGCGCGCCCACGTGCTGGCGTCCGGATGACCGACCCGCACGGCAAAGCTTGCCGCACGCCACGACGACAACTCATCGTCCGAGATTGTCGAGTAGGCGAGTTGGGCGGCATGTGCGGCCTGAACCGCGGCCTTGAGCGGCGACATCGTGACGTGTGGCGTGAGCGCGATCGACAGCGCGCCGGCGCGTGGCGGTGACGGCTCTCCCGGCGGCAGGTCCAGGCCCGAGACCTGCAGCTTGGCGATCTCGGCCGGGACGGCGTCGGTGGCCGTGGGCACGAACGCGCGCACCTCGGCGCCACTGTGGGTGACGGTGATCCCGGGCAACGCGGCGACCGCTGTCCAGCGCGAGCCACGAGCGCGACGGGCCACCTTGCGGATGCGTCCGTCGAGCCAGCGGATGACGGCTGCGGCCCATTCGCCGTCAGTCGAGCGCGGGTCGGCCAGCAGCCGGACGACGGCAGTCGCGGTCGCCTCCGCCACGGCAAGCGCGGTCGGCTCGGCGCCCTTCTCGACGCGCACCACGATCGGCATCGCCCATGGCGCCTCGCCTGGCGGGTCGCGGTACGTGGAGATCGCGGCGGGATCGACTTCGGTCACGCCGCTATGTTGCCGAATCGCGGTGCCGCGCTGTCGCGCAGGGAGGCGATACATTCGCCGCGTGACGGAATCTACGCAAGGCCCCCGGCCGGAGGCGAAAACCGCGCAGCTCCGGCAGGACATCGAGACCGGCGGACCGGCGCGTTACCACGACGCCAACGCCGCCAAGGGAAAACTGTTCGCCCGCGAGCGGGTGCGACTGCTCGTCGACGAAGGCTCGTTCACCGAGGACGGCGCGTTCGCCAATGCGCTTGCAGGCGACCTGCCCGCAGACGGCGTCATCACCGGCACCGCGTCGATCGACGGGCGGCCCGTGGCGCTGCTTGCCAACGACTCCACCGTGAAGGCCGGATCGTGGGGTGCCCGCACCGTGGAGAAGATGATCCGCATCGTCGAATTCGCTTATCGCACAGGCATTCCAATGGTCTACCTGGTCGATTCCGCCGGCGCGCGTATCACCGACCAGGTGGCGATGTTCCCCGGACGGCGCGGCGCTGGTCACCTCTTCCACACCCAGGTGCGCGCGAGCGGCTCGATTCCCCAAGTCTGCGCGTTGTTCGGGCCGAGCGCGGCCGGCGGGGCTTACATTCCGGCGTTCTGCGACATCGTCGTGATGGTCGAGGGAAACGCGTCGATGTACCTCGGCTCCGACCGCATGGTCGAAATGGTGACCGGCGAGAAGACCACCCTCGAGGCGGTGGGTGGCGCGCGGGTGCACTGCGCACAGTCGGGCGTTGGGCATGTGCTGGTGGACAACGAGAAAGACGCGCTGGACGTCGTCCGGCGCTACCTGTCGTACCTGCCGTCGAACTGGAAGACTTCGCCGCCTGCTGTCTCTGAGAGCGTGCCGGAGCCGATTTCGCTGCGCGAGCTTGTTCCGTCGAGCGAGCGGGTCGCATTCGACATGAAGCGCTTTGTGCGCGGGCTAGTCGATGCCGGCTCTTTCTTTGAGATCCACGCGTTGTGGGCGCGCGAGGTGGTGGTCGGTTTCGCGCGGCTCGGCGGCGCAGCGGTCGGCCTCGTCGCGAACAACCCGATGCACAAGGGTGGCGTGCTATTCGTCGATTCCGCCGACAAGGCCACGCGCTTCATCCAACTGTGCGACGCGTTCAATGTCCCGCTCGTTTTTCTGGCCGACGTGCCGGGCTTCATGGTGGGGACCGCAGTCGAGAAGCAGGGCATCATTCGGCACGGCGCGAAACTCATCAGCGCGGTATCGGAAGCCACCGTGCCGAAGTTCAGCGTCATCGTTAGAAAGGCTTATGGCGCAGGGCTTTACGCGATGGCTGGCCCTGGTTTCGAACCCGATGCCACGCTCGCCTTGCCGACCGCGAAAATCGCGGTCATGGGCGCGGAGGCGGCCGTCAACGCCGTGCACGCAAAGCGGTTGGCCGCTATCTCGGACGACGACGAGCGGGCTGCCACCGTTTCGCGATTGCGCGCCGAATACGACGAGGACATCGACGTCGTGCGGCTCGCGTCGGAGCTGGTGGTCGACGACATCGTCGAGCCGGAGGACCTGCGCGGCGCGCTGATTCGCCGACTGTCGGTCGCGAGCACAAAGGATCGGAGTTTCTCCCGGCGCCGCCACGGAGTCACGCCGGTGTGACCATGCTGGTTCCGTTCTGCGTGGCGGCCCGCTCGAAGGGCTTGTGCGGTCGGTCGGATGGTGTTCCGGTGGGTCCTTGGTCTTGAGTCGGATTTGACTCAGAGCTGGTCGGGTTGCTCAGGGTCGGTGGTTGTCCACAGTCGGTTTTCCCTTAATCCACAGGTGTTTCTAGCCAATCTGGTTGCGGCGGTCTTGTCGGTGGTCTGGTTTAGCGTTGCCGTCATGTCAGGGTCCGGTGTCAGGTTCGACCACCCGGCGGCCGAGGCG
>JAICLV010000175.1 GCA_025925185.1 Acidothermaceae bacterium | reverse complement strand
TTGACGCCGTGCTGGCCCAACGCGGGGCCGACCGGCGGCGCCGGGTTCGCTGCGCCCGCCTGGATCTGCAGCTTGATGATCGCGGCGAGCTTCTTCTTGGGAGGCATGACTCTCTCTTCTGGATTTCTGTCTGATCTCTAGATCTTGGACACCTGGCTGAAGGCCAGCTCGACGGGCGTCTCGCGGCCGAAGATCGACACGAGCACGTGCAGCTTCTGGTGGACGGGGTCGATCTCGCTGATCGTCGCGGGCAGCGTCGCGAACGGCCCGTCCATGACCGTCACCGACTCGCCGACCTGGTAGTCGACGACCTCGACGCGCGGCTTCTCGCCGGACGAGGCGGCCTTGCCGCCCTGCGCGACCGCGGCGGCCTTGCGGGTGGCCGGCGCGAGGATGTTCACGACCTCGTCGAGGCTCAGCGGCGAGGGACGCGACGTGGCGCCGACGAAACCGGTGACGCCGGGGGTGTTGCGGACGGCGCCCCACGACTCGTCGTTGAGGTCCATGCGCACCAGGATGTAGCCCGGGAAGACCTTGCGCTGCACCTGCTGGCGCTTGCCGTTCTTGATCTCGACGACCTCTTCGGTCGGCACCTCGACCTGGAAGATGTACTCCTCCATGTCGAGGGACTGGATGCGGCTCTCGAGGTTGGTCTTCACCTTGTTCTCGTAGCCGGCGTAGGAGTGCACGACGTACCAATCGCCGAACTGGCTGCGCAGCTCGCGGCGCAGCGTCTCGATCGGGTCCTCTTCTTCGTCCGGCTCCGCGGCATCGGCGGACCCAGCGGCCGGCTCGGCATCGGCCGCGGCCGCGGCCGGCTCGACGGGGGCCTCGGCCACCTCGGGCTCGGCGACCTCGGGCTCGGCCGCGGCCGGCTCCGGCAGGGTCTCGGCCTCGGGCTCGTCGGCGTCGGACGGGGTCGGGGCGTCGGCTTCGTCGGCGCCCAGCATGCGGGCCGCGTCGGCGAGGTCGGTGGGACCACGGTCGGCCGACTCGGCCGACTCGCTGCGGACCTCGGTGGAGGTCTCGTCGCTCACGCCTTCGGTGCGCGTGGCGTCGTCGTACTCGGACACAATCTCTCTTCTCTAGCTCAGGTTGCCGTGCGGGCGGATGTCAGCAGGGTCAGCCGAACACTTCCAGCACCAGCTTGGCGAAGCCGAAGTCGAGGCCGGCGACGATCGCCACCATGATCACCACGAACACGATCACGACGATCGCGTAGGTGACGAGCTCGTTGCGGGAGGGCCAGAGCACCTTGCGCATCTCGGACACGCTCTCGCGGACGTAGCGCATCGGCCCGAATCCGCGCCCCCGCGCCGGGCGGGCGGACGGTGACTCGGTGCGCGTCGTGGTTGTCACGCGACGTCCTCCTCTAGTGCCTTGCTCGCTGCCTTGTCGACCTTCGCAGGGGCGACAGGACTCGAACCTGCAACCGCCGGTTTTGGAGACCGGTGCTCTACCAATTGAGCCACGCCCCTGTGCGCAACTTGCCTCGGGGCATGCTGACGCACGGCCACATGGACCCCGCGCGCCAGTCTACGGGGACGGGCTGCCGCGCTCCAAACCCCGGCTAACCCGGTCCTGGTCGTCTGGGACGATTGACCCATGGGAAGCCGCGTATCCGACCGCATCGCCGCCATCGCCGAGTCCGCGACCCTGGCCGTCGATGCGAAGGCGAAAGCGCTCAAGGCGGCCGGCCGCCCGGTCATCGGCTTCGGCGCCGGCGAGCCCGACTTCCCCACCCCCGACTACATCGTCGAGGCCGCGGTGGCCGCGGCCCGTGAACCCAGGTACCACCGTTACACCCCTGTCCCCGGCCTGCCCGAGCTGCGCACCGCCATCGCCGCCAAGACCGAGCGCGACACCGGCTACGACGTCGACGCCGGCCAGGTGCTGGTCACCAACGGCGGCAAGCAGGCCGTCTACAACGCGTTCGCCACGCTGCTCGACCCGGGCGACGAAGTGCTGCTCATCGCCCCGTACTGGACCACCTACCCCGAGGCCATCAAGCTCGCGGGCGGCGTGCCCGTCGAGGTGATCACCGACGAGACGACGGGCTACCTCGCCTCGGTCCAGCAGCTCGAGGCCGCCCGTACGCCGCGCACGAAGGTGCTGCTGTTCGTCTCTCCGTCCAACCCCACCGGCGCCGTCTACCCGCCCGACCAGGTCGACGCGATCGGCGCGTGGGCGCGCGAACACGACCTGTGGGTCGTCACGGACGAGATCTACGAACACCTGCTGTACGGCGACGCGCAGATGCGCTCGATCGCGCACTCGGCCGGCGAGAAGGTCGTCGTGCTCAACGGGGTCGCGAAGACCTACGCAATGACCGGCTGGCGGGTCGGCTGGATGATCGGCCCGGCCGACATCGTGCGCGCCGCGTCGAACCTGCAGTCGCACTCCACGTCGAACGTCAGCAACGTCGCGCAGGTGGCCGCACTCGCCGCGGTGTCCGGCGACCTGTCGGCAGTGGCAGGGATGCGCGCCGTGTACGACCGGCGCCGGCGCACGATCGTGTCGATGCTCTCCGACATCCCTGGCGTGGTGTGCCCCGAGCCGCTCGGCGCGTTCTACGCCTACCCGTCGGTGAAGGGGTTGCTCGGTGTGGCGCTGCGCGGGCGCACCGCCCGCGACTCGGCCGAGCTCGCCGCACTGATCCTCGAAGAGGTCGAGGTCGCCGTCGTCCCCGGCGAGGCGTTCGGCACGCCGGGCTACGTACGGATGTCCTATGCGCTCAGCGACGACGACCTCGTCGAGGGCGTCGGCCGCATCGCGAAGCTCGCCGCCGAGCGCTAGCGCAGGGCGCCGGCCCGGCGCAGGACGGCGATCCCCGCAGGGAACGCGCGCATCGCGCGGGCGAAGTCGTCGGGGTTCGCGATGCGCCACGCGTTGCGCGCGACGTAGCAGCGCAGCGCCGCGTCCCACTTCGCCGCGCCGGCCGCCCGGCGCGCGGCGAGCAGTGCGGCTCCGCCCTTGTTGTAGGTCGTGAAGTAGTAGGCGGAGACGTCCCGGCCGTACGACGCCGTCGTCGAGTCGACGTCGCCCGGCGCCTGCAGCGCCCCGTCGTCGCGCTGATCGTCGTTGACCAGTTCCTCGGCGTAGGTCGCGAACGCCTCGTCGAGCCAGGCGTGCAGCGCCTGCGAGTCGCCGACCATCGCGTAGAAGTACTGGTGCGCCGTCTCGTGGACGGCTACGAGCCGGCTGCCGTCGAGCATGAGGATGGAGCTCGGGTACTCGATGCCCCCGCCCGAGGCCGGCAGCCGCGCCACCGACAGCGAGGGGAACGGGAACGGGCCGAAGCGCTTGACCAGCTCGCGGATCGCCCGCTGGAACTCCGGCACGAGCGCGTCGCGGGTGGCCGCGTCGAAGGCGCCGAGCCGCAGCCGCACGCCGTCGACCACGGTGTCCGAGACGGCGAACGGGCCGGCCGCCACGCTCACGTCGCGGGCCGCGCTGATCGTCGAGTGCCAGGTGCGGGTCGCCGCGCCGGTGCGCGGCGGGTCGCGCGGGTCGCCGGACATGATCACCGTGTCCGCGGCCGGCGCGACGACGGTGAGGTCGACGTCCATCGCCTCGCTGGTCGCGCTCTCCGCCGGGAAGTTCGCGAGATCCTCGGTGTGCCAGCCGAAGCCGCGTTCCCACGCGAGCAGCGGCTGGGCCGAACCGAAATAGGCGTACGGGCCGGAGCGCCCGAACCGGTCGAAGGAGTCGGCGCCGAGCGTGACCACGAACGCGATGGTCGCGGTGATCGTGCCTCCGGCCGGGACCCGCGGCGTGAGCGGGATACGCAGCAGTCCGCCCTGGGTCGAGGCCGCGGCGTTCGCCGTGCCGTAGCCGGCCGTGCCGCCGCCGGGTGCCGCGGTTGCCGACGTGACGACGATCTTGTTGCCCTCGTCGACGGTCGGGCGGGTGTTGGCGGTGAGCCGGAAGTAGAGCCGGCTGATCGGCAGGTCGGGGTGGAACACGACCCGCTCGGTGCCCTGCACGGTCCTGTGGTCGGCCGCGATGGTGAACCGCACGGTCATCCGCGGCCGGTTCGGGTCGGGTGCCGCGTAGCGCGTGCAGCTCGCGGGCTGCGGTGACGAGGATGCCGGCGCCGAGGCCGACGGCGCGGCGGAAGAGGTGCCGGGACTGCCGCTCGCGACCGTCCGCCCGTGGCCGCCCGTGGCGGACGTGCACGCGGCAACGAGCACGGCACCGGCGACCACCGCGGCGCCCGCCCCCGCGCGGCCGGACATCAGTCGCCGGTGGGTGGGCGCACCACCGCGCGCGCCTTGGCGAGCACGGTCTGGCCGTCGACGGTCGTGGTCAGGTCGACCTCGACCAGGCCGTCGTCGCGCACCGCACGCACCGCGCCCTGCACGGTGAGTACCGCGCCGTCCGGATCGGCGACGACGACCGGGCGGGTGAACCGCACGCCGTACTCGACGACTGCGCCCGGGTCGCCGGCCCAGTCGGTGACGACCCGAACCGCGGTGGCCATCGTGAACATGCCGTGCGCGATCACGTCGGGCAGCCCGACGTTCCTGGCGTACCGCTCGTTCCAGTGGATCGGGTTGAAGTCGCCGGACGCACCGGCGTACCGCACCTGGTCGGCGCGACTGATCGGGATGGCGCGCGCGGCGATCTCGTCGCCGGCGTTCGCGCTCGTCATGCGCCCGGTCCGCGGACGACGATCGTCGAGACCGCGGTGCACACGGCC
>JAICLV010000123.1 GCA_025925185.1 Acidothermaceae bacterium | reverse complement strand
GGTCCCGGCCGCGCGCCGGGACCACGACCACCACCACCACGCCAGTCTGTGATCATCAAGTCGGGAAACGGGAACACTGCCTGTATGGCACGGACGTCGCCCGGTACGACCGTCGTGCTCGGCGCGGTCCTGTCGCTCGTCGCGCTTGTCGGCTCGACCGCTGTCATCGTGTGGGCCCACCCCGACACGACGGGCCGCGTGGTAGTGGTCGCGGTCGCGTTCGTCATCGCGATCGTCGGCGGCGTGATGATGCTCAAGGATTTGACCCCATGATCTGCAGCGATGGAAGTCGTTGTCGAAAGTCACGCTTCCAGGCGCAATCGGACGAGCGTGCCGTCGCCAGGCATCGCCACCGAGCACTGCGGCGACGCGAGGGCTGCGTAGTGGGACCCGACCGACGACGGCACCGGTCCGGGCGTTGATCACCACCGCGACGTTCGCGACCGACCCCGTGGCGATCAGGCGATCGCCGTCAGTGGCGAGTTGCTGGCAAACGGCGCCGAGTGGATAACTCGTCGTGCGTCCGGTGCTCGGATCGACGACGCGAACAGTGGCGCCGTCGCCGGTGAGGGCCCAGATGCCGCGGGCGGTCGCGGGGAGCGAGAGTTGATCGAAAAGTTTGCCGATCTTGACGCGCCGCAGTACGTGCGCGCTCGCGGGCTCGATCTGGGCGAGCGGCGTCCCGTCGTTCTCGGTCGCGCACGCCCACACGGTCTTGCCGTCGGTCCCGATACCCTGGCAGTAATCGCTGCGGTCCGAGACGTGATCCAACGAGACCTGCGTAGTGATCTTGTTCGTCGCCGGGTCGACGCGAACCGCTCGACCGTCGTCGGTCTTGACCCACAACCCGCCCGCGACAGCGACGATGCCGTCCGCATTGGCGATCTGCACGACGGCTTGCTTCAGCCGAGCGAAGGTGACCGTCCGCGCCGGCGAGGCGACCGTCGTCACCGGCGCGGACGGCGGCTTCGACGCCGCATCCTCAGTCCTTGACCCGACATCCGTGTGCCCCGAGGAGCAGCCGGCAATCACAACACCGGCAAGCCCACACAGAAGAAGCCGGTTCATCGCAACCCGTTCCCCTCGCCAACGCGCCGCAGCAGCAAGCGATCCCCAGACGACCGCTGGCCCGCGTCCGGTCGTCCGGGCAACAACGCTAGGTACGGCGCAGGGCAGTAACCAGGGGTGCTGACATGGCCACGCCGCGGAGGCCAACATCCCGTCGCGGCGACGACCGCGCCTTCGCCGCGGGCATGAATAGGATCAACGCATGCGGATTTTGGGGAGCTTTGCGACGGTTGTCTGCGCAGTCGCGTTCGCGCTCGTCGGCTGCTCGAGCTCAACGGACTCTTCCGCGTCCGAGCGACCTTCGTGTTCGGACACCTCTGTCTCGGCGGCCCGCCTGTCCGGCGGCTGCGAGCAGCACGGCAAGATCTACAAGGCGGTCGTCACGAAGTGCCGCGACCATCGGACGATGTACAACATCCCGGCAGCACCGCCGCACGGTGTGTCGGCGTTCAGCGGAGGGAAACTGCGCACGCGCGCGATCAGCCCGACCGAGCTGATCAACTGCCGATCCGGACCGTGACGCCGTGCGCCGGAGAGCGGGCGACGGGAATCGAACCCGCGTAATCAGTTTGGAAGACTGAGACTCTGCCATTGAGCTACGCCCGCGTACGGGCGCAGGCCCGCGGACCCAGAATACCGGCTGCGGCACTGCGCACCGGGACGCTGGCAGGATTCACCTCGTGAACCCGTCCCGTCTCACCGGCCCGCCGATGCGACTACAGCTCGGCGGCCGGCCGCTGCCCATGGTCGGGCACGTGCGCATGTACGTCTGCGGCATCACGCCCTACGACGTCACCCACCTCGGGCACGCGGCGACGTACGTGTGGTCCGACTTCCTCGAGCGCGTACTGAGCTGGCACGGGCACAGCGTCACTGTCGCCCGGAATGTCACCGACGTCGACGAGGTGCTCTTCGCCGAGGCTCGTCGGCGTGGCGAATCGCACGTCATGCTCGCCACGCTCCAGCGCGCGGCGTTCGAGGCGACGATGGCGACGCTGCGGGTGCGCCAGCCCGATCTCTCGCCCAGCGCGGCACAGCACATCGGGCATGTCGTCCAGCTCGCGAACGCATTGCTGGACAAGGACGCGGCGTACGAGCGCAACGGGACCGTGTACGCGCGCACCGCGCACGCCGCAGCGCAGGCCGGCTTCACCCGCGAGGCGGCGCTCGTACGTGCGGCCGAGTACCACGATCATCCGGACGACCCGGACAAGGACGATGCGCTCGACGTCATCGTGTGGCAGGCGAGCGGTGTCGACGATGACGTGAGCTGGCCCAGCCCGTGGGGCGACGGCCGGCCCGGTTGGCACGCCGAGTGCGCGGCCATGGTGCTCGCGTTGTTCGGCTCGAGCGTCGACCTCCACTGCGGCGGCGGCGACCTGGCGTTCCCGCACCACGCGGCCGAGGCGGCGCTTGCCGAGGCGGCGACCGGCGTCATGCCGTTCGCGCGTGGCTGGATGCGCGCGGGCATCGTCTCCATCAACGGCGCCAAGATGGCGAAGTCGTCGGGCAACCTCGTGCTCGTCGAGGACCTGCTGCGCGAGCACTCCCCCGGCGCGATCCGGCTGATGCTGCTCAACCGGCACTGGGCCGACAACTGGGAGTTCGCGCCCGGCCTGCTCGACGACGCGGAGGCGACCCTGGAACGGCTCTACGGCGCGGCGTCGTCTCCTGGCATGGCGCCGGGCGCAGCGGCCGTCCCCGCCGCGCTGCTCGACGACCTCGACGTGCCCGGCGCGCTGGCCATCGCCCTCGAGGACGGCGGCCAGGCCGCGCGAACGTTCATCGAAATACTCGCTCTGAGCTGAGCGACTCCGCGAGGATCAACCCGAGGAGCCCCTGGGCGACGAGCGGTTCGGTCCGAGCCCGCCGTCCGCGCGAGCGAGGAACGAGCGAGCTTGCGTGCGGAGCTCCGATCGGCCCCGAAGCGAAGCGAGTGGGCCAGGAGGAGATCCGCCGACGGCGGATCTATCGGTGGCGCGGAAACTCGACGACCTGCTGGAACGTCGGGCGGTTCTGCCAGTCCTGGTCGGGCTGGCCGACGAGGCCCAGCGTCTCGTACTGGATCGCGTCGTACTGCGGCATCGTCTGCCCGGCCGCCTTCGACGCCGTCGACGCGGTCCATGCGGAGATCGTCGACGTGCCGTTGGCGGTGACGAGGTCGTTGTAGGTCTTGAGCAACGCCGCGTCGATCGCGCTACCACAGGTGCCCTGGCCGCCGGTGCACTCGTGCGACGTGATCACCGAGTCGAAGCCGTCGACGGGTGTCGCGCCGAGCAGCTGCTGCAGCGTCGCCACGAGATACCCCTCGTACCCACCGTCATACGAGCTGCCGTTGTGCCCGTTCGGGTAGTCGACCCACTGCATCGGCAACGCGTCGTACCCGTTCGACCCTGCCCCGCCGGCGGCCAGCACGCCGTCGAAGAGGGTGCGGATCAGGTTCGGGATCAGCTCGTCGGCAATCGCCACACCGGCCGCCTCGGCGTACTGCGTGTCACCAGCAGCGGCCCGCTTCCGATGTGATCCGTTGTCGACCCAGGACTGCAGCGTGTTCAGCATCGCCTGGACCTCGGCCGGCTCGCTGTGACCCGACACGTACTGCAGCAGCAGCGGCAGTACCGAAACGCCGTCCAGATCCTGCGATGCAGCATTTTCCATCGCCTGCACGACGTTCGCCCGGGTGAGCAATCCACCGTGCGCGGCGAACTGCGCATCGAGCTGGTTGGTCAACATCTGCGAGCGGAACACCTGGCCGTAGCCGAGCTGATCGTCCGCGGCGGCGAAGCCGGGTGCCGGCTTGTTGTTCCAGCTGACGAAGTAGTTCGCCTTGTTCACCTCGTGCACGTGCTGGGCCGGAGTCAGGAAGCCTTGCCACTCGGCGCCGCCCGTGCCCCACGTCGGCAGGTCGGGATCGACGTCCGCGGGGCGCACCGGATCGGCACCGCTCACGAAGTACCCGGTGTCCTGGTCGTCCACGTAGAACCAGTTGAAGGTGTAGTTGACGTTCGCCGCGTTCGCCATCCACGACGTGACGTCGTGCGTCTTGGCGGGCTGCCCGAAGCCGAGGAAGCCGATGATCGAGTCGACGTCGTGGTTGAAGGTGGAGCGCTGCTGGACGATGGCGACCGGCTGACCGCCCACCGTCGTCCAGCCCTGCACGACACCGTGCCGGGTCAGCGCGATGACGTGGTCGATGCCGGCCGGCAGGCCGAGCCCGCCGAGCTTCGGCAGCGCGGTCTCGCGGAAGTGCTCGACCGTCATCGCGGTGCAGTGCCCGTTGAACAGGTAGTACTTGCCCTCGGCCTGCGGGGCGCCGAAGGGGTTGCAGATCTTCTCGATCCGCATGTCGATCAGGTCGCTGCCGGCCGAGGTCGCCGACCACGCGTAGTCCTCGCCGCGACCGAGCTCGACGATGCCGGTGCCCGGGAAGGATGCGCCCGAGGCCGCGTAGTCGGGCGAGTGCAGGTCGAGCTGGGACAGGATCTGCGGCGCGAAGTAGGACACTTGCGGGCCGAACACCGCGATCGGGTGACCGTCCACGCTGTGGCTGGCGGGCACCACGAGCGCATTCGACATGTGGCTGGGCAGCGAGTTCAGCGAGTCGATGATCGAGTTCGCCATCGCCGCGCCCGTCGACGTCGGCGCGGACGTTGCCGACGCCGCGCCGAGCGCGCCGCCGCTCGCGCAGCCCTTCGTCGTGTTGGTCGGGCCACCCGTGACGGGTGCGTTGTAGTCAGGCAGCGCGGTCAGCGCCGGGTTCGTCGGACCGGTGGGTGTCTCGTACGGCGTGTTCACGTCGGCGGTCGTCGGGGCGAGCGGGTCGTTCTGGGTGCGGAACTGCTTGAACGCGGACGCGCCGTTCGCCGCGCCGAGCTGCTGCTGCAGGTACTGCAGCAGATGGGCGTTCTGGACCTCGGCGCCGCCGCCGCGGCCGAACCGGCCGCCGATCAGACCGGCGATGGCGACGACGTCGGCAACCGTCCACGTGGTCGGTGCGAGCCCGGGCAGCGCAGCCGCGTAGTCGGCGGGCAGGTGCAGCGGGTTCACCAGGATCGACTTGATGTAGGCGTTCACGCCGTTGACGTAGCTGTAAATCATCGTCTTCGCGAGGGTGCCGTCGGCGCCGTACTCGGCAGGCAGTGCGTTCACCTGCGCGATCGCCTGGGTCTTCGTGTAGGGCGCGAGCAGCAGCTGGTCGTGGTCCATCTGCTCGAACCCGCACGACGCGCCGAGGAAGCCGGTGAGGTTGCCGGCGCCGTAGTGGCGCAGCACGTCCATCAGAAACAAGCGGTCCTCGGCCTGCGCGTAGCCGGCGCCGTACGCGAGTGCGGAATCGTTGTCGGCATAGATGTGCGGGATGTCGTGCGTGTCACGGTAGATCGTGACGCCGGTCGTCGGCTTCTCGGTACGCGTGACGTCGCCGGGCTGCACGCCGAACGATGCGTCGTTGTAGTAGGTGCTCAGCGTCGAGTCGGTCAGGTTCTGGTAGCCGTAGAGCAGGTTCGCGTACTGCCCCAGCTGGTCGTCACTGTTCGGCGGACGCTGCTTGAGCAATTCGTACTTCGCCGCGTCGACCGCGTTGACGAGACCGTTCTCGCCGGCCGGCAGGATGTTCATCGCCTGCCCGTCCGCGTAGTCGTCCGCCCGGTAGGCGTGCGACGGAGCGGTGGCCGCGCCGGTCGGCGTCTGCACGGCGGCGAACACCCCGATCATGATCGCCAGCGTGGACACGAGTGTCAGGACGAGTCGAGGCCTAGTTCCCACCGCTACCCCTTCGGCAAAGGAACCCCCGTTCCCGGTCTGTATACCGGTTCGTCCGGCTCCTGTCGCGGCGTCCTTTCGGGCAGGATCGAGACATGGAACAGCCTGCCGCCGCGCCGGGCCGCCGTCGGCGCCGCCGGCGGCCGAAGCGCGCACCGGACGTCCCCGCCGCCGAAGCCATCCCCGTCGAGGCAACGCCCACGCCGGAGCCGGTCGAGGCGGCAGCGAACACCAAGCCACGACGTCGCAAGCCGGGGCGCGACGCGCCGGGCGAGCGCGGCCTGCGCGACATCGTCGGCGCGGGCCGGTCGCAGCTCGGGGTGAGCGGCGCGCTGCGGGCGCGCGACGTCAACCGACCCACGGACGAGGACCTGGACGAGGCTGAGCGGGACATCGCGATCGTGCGGCGGAACTGGAAGCCGCCGGGGTAGTTCCGGCGCTGGTTGCTCCGGTCGAAAGCGCGGCGACGAGAGGTTGGGTGGGCGGTCGGTTACCACTTTCGGGTGACAGTTCTGCTCGGATTTCGTCCTTCTGTGGACGGATCGACGTGGACCGCCTGGGTTGTCCACAGGTCTCGAGAAACCCCGGAAATAGGGGTTGCCAACGCGTAAAATCGTGCGTATGAGCGAACCGGTCGGCAGCTCCCCCGACTACCGGGGCATGAGCCACGAGCAGCGCATCGAGGCGCTGCTCGGGCTCGAGCGCCAATTCGCGCGCCTGCACGCCGACCGCGCCCGCCTGCTTGCCGCGGTACAGGCCGACCCGCTGCCGAACGAGGACGGCACCAGCGCAGCAGACAAGGAATGGGCGCGCGAAGAGGTCGCCCTGATCTTGCGGCTCTCCTCGGGCACCGCGCGGGCGATGATGCGCGACGCCTGCGATCTGGTCACCCGCTTCCCGACCACCCTCGCCCTGTTGCATGCGGGTGCGGTCACCGCGCCGATGGCGCGCCGCCTGGTCGAGGCCTGCGTGCCGCTCACGGATGAGGTGGCGGCCAAGGTCGAGGACCGGGTGCTGAAG
>JAICLV010000105.1 GCA_025925185.1 Acidothermaceae bacterium | reverse complement strand
GCCACCCGAACGGTGGTGTTGGCCGACGGCGAGGTGGTTGCCGACGGTCCCACTGCCGATGTCGTGACAGCCTCACCGGCGTTCGCGCCCCAGGTGGCGAAAATCCTGCATCCGTTGCCCTGGTTGACCGTCGCGCAAGTGCGGGCAGGGCTCGAAGCGAGCGTGCCGTGACGACCATCGCCGTTCGCTCAGTAGCGCGGACGACGCGAGCGATCCGGCTGCGGCCACGTTCGGCGGTTTCGTTGACGATCGCCAGCCTGGCCGGCGTCTTCGCCTTCGCCTGGCCGTTCTTGCTGCGGCACCCGTCCTCTGCCGGCGTCGCGCACGCGTCTGACGCACCCTGGATTTTCCTTGTGGTGATGCCGTTACTGCTGGTTGTGGTGCTCGCGGAGATCTCTGAGGGCGGCATCGACGCGAAGGCGATCGCGCTGCTTGGAGTGCTGGCCGCCTGCGGCGCCGCGTTGCGCACGCTGGGCGGCGACGTCACTGGGGCCTCGCCGGTGTTCTTCCTGCTGATGCCGGCCGGCCGGGTGCTCGGTCGCGGTTTCGGCTTCACGCTCGGGGCGTTGACGTTGTTCGGCAGCGCGCTGCTCACCGGCGGAGTCGGGCCTTGGCTGCCGTTCCAGATGCTCGCGGCTGCGTGGGTCGGCCTCTTCGCGGGCTGCCTGCCGCGCGCGTCAGGCCGGGTCGAGGTGTTGCTGCTCGCCGCGTACGGGGCGCTCGCGGGATTGGTCTACGGCGCGGTCACCGACCTGTGGTTCTGGCCGTTCTCAACGACCGGGATGTCGGCGCAAATCTCCTACCTGCCAGGCGAAAACTGGCTGACCAACCTACATCACTTCTGGGCGTTCTACCTGACGACCTCGCTGGGCTTCGACATCCCGCGCGCGCTCGCGAACGCCGCGTTGGTGCTGGTCGCCGGCCGGCCGGTGATGCTCGCGCTGCGGCGCGCGGCCCGCAAGGCTGCGTTCGACGTGCCGGTGCGATTCGAAGAGAGCCGCTGAGCATGGAGATCACCCTGCTCGGCACCGGCGGCGGTTCTGGTTGGCCGCATCCGTTCTGCACCTGCGCGTCGTGCGCCGCGGCCGCCGCCGAGGGCGAGATTCGCGCGCACACCAGCGCGTTGGTCGACGGCGTGTTGTTGCTCGACTGCGGGCAGGACGTGCCGCGCTCAGCAGTTCGCTTCGGCGTAGGGCTTGACCGGGTGCGTCACCTGCTCCTGACGCACGACCACCATGACCACGCGAACGGCGCCGCGCTGCTGTGGCGACATTGGGCGGGCCGCAGCGAGCCGCTCGACGTCCTCGGACCACGCGCCGCACTCGACGCGCTCGCGATGTGGCTGCCGCCCGAGCAGTCTGACGTCGCGTTCCGGCCCTTGCTACCGGGCGAAATCGTCGCGCTCGGCGGCTACACCGTGCGCGCCCTCGCGGCCGAGCACGACAGCGAAGGCGCCCTCATCTACGACATCGCCGGTCCCGACAAACACCGGCTGCTCTACGCCACCGACACCGGCCCGGGCTTCGAGATCCCGGACGACGCGCGCTACGACGTCGTGCTGCTCGAGGAGAGCTGGGGTGACAACGTCACGCACGCCGCCGGGCGGCACCACGACCTGACGACGTTTCCCCTTACCCTGCAACGACTTCGCCGGTGCGGCGCCATCGATGACAGTAGCCAGGTCGCGGCAATTCACCTCGGGCACGGCAACCCACGCCCGTCGGTCTTGCGCGAGCGGTTGGCCGCGTGGGGCGCCGAGCTGCCGGTCGACGGTTCGACGATTCAGGTCGGCGCGCCGTCGCCCGTTCGCGATCGGCCGCGCCGCACGCTGGTGCTCGGGGGTGCGCGCTCAGGGAAATCCGCCACCGCAGAGCGATTGCTGGCCGGCGAGCCCGAGGTTTGCTACGTCGCCACGTCGTCCGAGGCGACCGACGACCAGGAGTGGGCGGCGCGCATCGCCGCGCATCGCGCGCGTCGTCCGGCTTCGTGGTCGACGATCGCGACGACGGCGCTCGCAGAGTTGTTGCGCTCGCGCGGCCCGGACGACCCGCCGTTGCTCATCGACTGCCTCACCGTGTGGTTGTCCCGCGTCATCGACGAGACCTGCCTGTGGTCGGCGGCCGACGAAATAGCGGTGAAAACAGCGGATGTCGCGTTGGCCGCGACCGTCGACGACTTCGTCGAGGCATGGCGGACGACGCGGGCACGCGTCGTCGCGGTGAGCAACGAGGTGGGCAGCGGTGTGGTGCCGGAACACCGCAGCGGGCGGCGTTTCCGCGACGAGCTGGGCGCGTTGAACGCGCGCGTCGCGGCGGTCTCGGACGACGTGTTGTTGGTCACTGCGGGCATCGCGCGCCCGCTCTACAGGACGGAATCTTGATGCTCAGCTTCCCCACCGTTGTTGGCTTGGACGACGCCGCGCGCGCGCAAGCTCGCGCGCGGCAGAACACGCTGACCAAGCCGACCGGCGCGTTAGGCCGCCTGGAAGAGCTGTCGATTTGGCTTGCCGGCGTTCAGGGTTTGTGCCCGCCTCAGCCGCCGCGGCGGGTGAACGTGGTGATTTTCGCCGGCGATCACGGGGTTGCGGCGGCCGGTATTTCCGCGTATCCGGCGGAGGTGACCGCGCAGATGGTGGCGAACTTCGTGGCCGGCGGAGCGGCGGTCAATGTGCTGGCCGCGCAGGTCGGCGCGTCGGTGCGGGTGGTCGACCTGGCGGTGGCGTTCGACCTGCCAGGGGCGGACGTGCCACCTGACGTCGTGAAGTGGCGGGTGCGGCGGTCGTCCGGCCGCATCGACGTCGAAGACGCGCTGACGATTCCTGAGGCGGAGCAGGCGATTTCGGCAGGGCGACAACTCGCTGACGAGGCGGTCGACGGCGGCGCCGACCTGCTGGTGCCAGGCGACATGGGCATCGGCAACACGACGCCGGCGGCGGCGATCGTCGGTGTGTGCGCCGGTGTCGAGGCCAGTGTCGTCACCGGTCGCGGCACCGGGATCGATGACACCACGCTGGCGCGCAAAGGCGAGGTGGTCGCGGCCGCGATGGCGCGCGCCGCGACTGGTGACGCTGTAGCGCTTGTGTCGTCGGTCGGGGGCGCCGATATTGCCGCCATGGCAGGCTTTCTGGCGCAAGCCGCGGTACGACGCACTCCCGTGCTGCTCGACGGCGTGGTGTCGGGGGCGGCCGCGTTGGTGGCGGAGCGGCTGGCGCCGGGGGCGGCGGCGTGGTGGGCGGCTGGCCATCGCTCGGCAGAGCCGGCGCACACCGTGGCGTTGAACGAGCTCGGGTTGACGCCGCTGCTCGACCTCGGCTTGCGGCTCGGCGAGGGCACCGGCGCGTTGCTCGCAGTCCCGTTGGTGCGCGCCGCGGCCGCGACACTGGCCGACATGTCGACGTTCGACGAGGCGCAGGTCAGCGACCGCGATGGGTGACGGGCTGCGGCTCGCCGTCACGATGTTCACCGTCGCGCCGCTGAAAGCCGCCCGCGCCGACCGCGCGATCGCGCGCCGAGCGATGCTGTGGAGCCCGCTGGTCGGCGCTGCGCTCGCCGGAATCACCGCGGCCGTGCTTGTCCTCGCGCGACAGGTGTATCCCGGGCCGACCGTGTGGGTGCATGCCGATCGCACGCAACTGTTCATCCCGCCGCTGCTGGCCGCCGCGCTCGCACTCATCGCGCTCGCCCTGCTGACCCGAGGGCTGCATCTCGACGGGTTCGCCGACACGGTCGACGGGCTCGCGTCGCACAAGCCGGCGCCGCAAGCGCTCGCGGTCATGAGCGAAGGACCGGTCGGCGCGCTCGGCGCCGCCGCGTTGGTGTTGCTGCTGCTGACCGACGCGCTGGCGCTCGCGACCAGTGTGCTCGACCACCACGGCACCCAGGCCTTGGTGCTAGCGGTCGTGACCGGTCGGGTGGCGATGCTGTGGGCGTGCGTTCCCGGCGTCGCGGCGGCCAAGGAGTCCGGCATGGGAGCGCTGGTCGCCGGGTCGGTGCCGCGGTTCGCCGCGTCGTTGTGGACCGCGGTGCTCGTGATGGCGGCCTGGTGCTACGGGCTTTTCGACTCCGAAGTCGGATCCGTGCACGGCGCGGTGCGGGCGTTGGTGGCGGTCGTTGTGGCCCTGCTGGTCGCGTGGGCGGTGCGTGTACACGCCGTCCGCCGGCTTGGTGGCATCACGGGGGACGTGCTCGGAGCGCTCTGCGAGATCGCAGTCTTCGTCAGCCTCCTGGCAAACGCCGCCGGCCGCCCGTGACCCCCGCTCCACCCCAGCCCGTGCTCTCCACTCGTCGCATCGTGATGACGATAGTCACGCATCATGATGCTATGATCGATCCATGCGAACCACCATCAAGCTGGACGACGACGTGGCGGCCGCGGTGCAGCGACTCCGCGATGAACGTCGGCTTGGCTTGAGCGAAGCCGTCAATGAGCTCGCCCGCGCCGGGCTCGCCGGCGCCGCTGCTCGCCGACACCGGTTCGAGCAGCGCACCGCCGATCTCGGGCTTCGAGTCGACGTGACGAACGTCGCGCAGGCATTGGAGCGGCTCGACGGCCCTCGGGCGCGCTAATGCTGGTAGACGCGAACCTGCTGTTGTACGCCGTCGATCAATCCAGTCCATTCCATGTCGCAGCGCGGGATTGGTTAACCGACGTCCTCAATGGACCGCGACGCGTCGGCCTGCCGTGGCAATCTCTCGTCGCGTTCGTCCGCATCAGCACACATGAATCGGCGTCCGCGCGGCCGCTGTCGCCAGATGACGCGATGCGGTTCGTCGATGACTGGTTGTCCTCCGACGTCGCCTGGGTGCCCAGCCCCGGGCCGCATCATCAGGAAATCCTCGGCCGCCTCGTGCGCCGCCACCACCTTCGGGGCAACTTGATAAGCGACGGACACCTAGCCGCGCTCGCGATCGAACACGGGCTTCAGATGTGCTCCGCCGACACCGACTTCGCGCGATTTGACGAGCTTGACTGGCTCAACCCCATCGCGCCGTCCTAGCCGGCGGGAACGCCCGCCGCGTCCAGGATTTTCTGCGCCACCCGGTCGGGCACAGCGCCGTCGACGTCCACGATGAAGTGCGCGAGCGCCTCGTACTTGGCCTCGCGACCCTCGTAGAGCTTGCGCATCGCCGCTTCGGGGTCGGCGCCGAGCCAGGGACGGTAGGTGCCCTCAACGCGAGACACGAGAGTCTCGACGGTCGCGCGCAAGTAGACGACGAACGCGCCGCCGCGAAGCCGAGCCGAGACTTCCTCGTTCAGCACCACCCCGGCCGCAGCTCCAGCGACGATGGGTGGTCCCATCGCCAAGACCTTGTCGACCGCCGCGAACTCCGCCTCGCGCATCGCCGCCTCACCGCGTTGTTGCAGCAAATCGCGCGTCGGCATCCCGGAGATCTGCGCGACGATCTCGTCGTTGTCGATGTACGGCCAACCGGTCGCGTGTGAGATGGCGAGGCCGATCGTCGTCTTGCCGGCGCCCATCATCCCGATCAGCACAATGCGTTCCTGCTGGGTCATGCCTGCGGGCTCCGGTCGACGAACGGCGGTTTGACGACGCGCGTCGCGCACAGCCGGCCACGCACATCGACGCTGACCTCGTCGTCCTCGTTGATCGTCGGGGAGAGCAGCGCGAGCGCGATGCCGACGCGCCGGGTCGGCGAGAATGTGCCGCTGGTCACCTCGCCCACGGTCTCGCCGCCGGCGTCGAGCACCGGCATGTGCGGGCGCGGGATGCCGCGGTCAAGTGCAAGCAGCCCACGCAGCACCCGGCGTGGCCCATACTCGCGTTCGGCGAGAAGCGTCTCGCGGCCCCAAAACGCTGGCTTCTTCCAGCCGACCGCCCAGCCGACGCGGGCCTGGTTCGGTGTGATGTCGAGCGACAAGTCCTGGCCGTGCAGCGGATATCCCATCTCCGTGCGCAGCGTGTCACGCGCACCGAGTCCGCATGCCCGCGCGCCGAATCGCTCGCCCGCTTGGAAAATCCGGTCCCATGCGGTGGTCGCGTTCGCGGCTGGAACGACGAGCTCGTAGCCATGCTCGCCGGTGTATCCGGAGCGGCACAAGGTGGTCGGGACGCCATCCCAGTCGGTGTCGGTGAACGCCATGTAGTCGAGCTCGGGCCGCAGGCCCGCGTCGTCCAAGAGCTCTTTCGCTTTGGGCCCTTGGACGGCGATGACGGCGAACTCACGGTGCAGGTTTTGAATTCGGACGTCGGGGGGCGCGGCGGCGCTGAGGCGGCGCACGACCTCGGCCGTGTTGGCGGCGTTGGGGACGAGGAAGCAGTCGTCGTCGCCGCGCAGGTAGACGATGAGGTCGTCGACGACGCCGCCGCTGGGGTCGTCACAGCAGAGCGTGTATTGCGCCTTGCCGGGGGCGATGCGGTTGAGGTCGTTGGTGAGGGTGGCGTTGAGGAAGGCTCGCGCGCCGGGCCCGCTGACGCTCGCCTTGCCGAGGTGCGAGACGTCGAAGACGCCGACGGAGTCGCGGACGGCGGCGTGCTCCGCGAGGACTCCCCCGCCCGCGTATTCGAGCGGCATCGACCAGCCGCCGAACTCACCGAGCTTCGCTCCGAGGGCAACGTGCCGCTCGTGCAGCGGCGAGGTCAGCAACGGCTCCATGGTGTCGGACGCTACCGCCTGGGTCGGGCGCGTCCGCTGCCGCGTTCAGTGAACGCGTTTTTCCACAGCCCTGGCAATCGCACCACAGCTAAATAGACGTCCCCAGACCAGCCCTAGACCCCGAAACTCGTGCTTCAACACTGCTATCGCGGGGTCGAGGCACGAGTTTCGGGGTTTAGGGATGCCGAGCGGCGGTTCGCGCCGCAGGGTTGTCGCGCACCGGCTGCGGATAACATCCGGAGGGTGACCGAGATCTCCCTCAGGCGAGCCGACCCCGCACGTATCGACGCCGACGCGATCGTCATCGGCGTCATGCGCGCCCCCGACGGCACACCGGCGCTCGCCTCCGGCGCGGAGCCGATCGACGCCGCGCTCGACGGCCGCCTCGCCGCGACCCTGGCCCAGCTCGGCGCCACGGGCAAGGCGGGCGAGCACCACCGCGTCGCCACCTTCGGCGCCACCGCGGCGCCGCAAGTCGTCGCTGTCGGCCTCGGCGACGCACCCCGAACGAGACGCGCCAGCCTCGACCCCGAGCAGATCCGCCGCGCTGCCGGCGTCGCCCTCCGCGAGCTGGCCGGCGCCACCCACGTCGCCCTGGCGCTGCCGACAACCGGCGGCCTAGGCGTCCGCCCCGCCGCCGAAGGCGCGCTTCTCGGCGCCTACTCCTACCGGCGCTACCGCAACGCGTCGAAGCCCGACCACCACGACCCCGTCGAGACCATCACGATCGTCACGGACGACGCGAGGTCGGCCGACGCCAAGAAGACCCTCGCCCGCGCCCAAATCATCGCGACGGCAGTAAACACGACCCGCGACCTGGTCAACACCCCGCCGTCCGACCTGCATCCGAAGGAGCTCGCCACCTTCGCGACCCGGCTCGCCAATGACAATAATCTCGGCATCGAGATACTCGACGAACGTCAGCTGAAGCGAGAGGGCTACGGCGGCATCACCGCGGTCGGCCAGGGCTCCGTCAACCCACCCCGCCTGGTGCGCATCGAATACCGCCGACCGAGGGCCAAGAAGACAATCGCCCTTGTCGGCAAAGGAATCACGTTCGACTCCGGCGGACTCTCACTCAAGCCGACCTCGTCCATGGACTGGATGAAGTCAGACATGGGTGGCGCGGCCGCGATCGTGCTCGCCACGGTGGCCATCGCCCAGCTCAAGTTGAACGTCAACGTCACCGCCTGGGCGCCGCTCGCCGAGAACATGCCGTCGGGCAGCGCCCAGCGGCCGTCCGACGTTCTCACCATCTACGGCGGCAAGACGGTCGAGGTGCTCAACACCGACGCCGAGGGCCGGCTGGTGCTCGCCGACGCGCTGCAACGAGCCAGCGAGGAGCAGCCCGACCTCATCATCGACGCGGCCACCCTCACCGGTGCCCAGCTCGTCGCGCTCGGCACCCACACCTCCGCGGTGATGGGCAACGACGACGCCTTGCGTAACGCGGTGCTCGATGCCGCCAAGACCGCGGGCGAGCAGATGTGGCCGATGCCGCTGCCGCCAGAGCTGCGCAAGTCGCTCGACTCCCAGGTGGCCGACATCGCGAACATGGGTGACAGCTTCGGCGGCATGCTGGTCGCCGGCCTGTTCCTCCAGGATTTCGTCGGCAAGCACGACACCGGCCGGCCGATCCCCTGGGCGCACCTCGACATCGCCGGCCCGGCGTTCAACCAGGGCGATCCCTATGGGTACACGCCGAAGGGTGGCACCGGCGCCGCGACCGCCACCCTCATCCAGCTCGCCGAAGACCTCGCGGGCAGCTGATCGAAACGCCCCCGGACGCCGCAAACCCGCGCCGGGCAGAGCGTGGGAAGATGACCTAGACGCCGGTGGCGACCCCGCAGGGCGTCGTCCGCAAACCAATGCGCCGATGAGTG
>JAICLV010000076.1 GCA_025925185.1 Acidothermaceae bacterium | reverse complement strand
GGCGCATGTCGTGAGCTTTCACAGCGTGACGGCGCTCGTCGAGTTGCCAGTTCGTGCCGCACCGGGGTCGGCGCGTTTGGCGAGTCACTGGCAGTCCAGGGCGCCGTCGCAAACCACGGGGGGAACACGGGGGCACGGGGGGACCGGTTGGGGGGTCTGGGGGAAAACGGGGGGCGCACCAGAAGCGTTGTGGGCGCGATCGGCGACAACCGCTGATCGCGTCCACGCGCGTGCCATGATCCGAAGACTTAAGACCCGTCGCGCCGGAGAGGGATGACGCACATGCGTCTCGAACGCAACGAACACATCGACCGACTGCTCGCCCGTCACCCCGACATCCGACTCGTCGCCGGCGCTTCCGGCAACGGCGCGCTGATTCGCGCCAATCAACTCGTTGCGGTCGGCAGCAGCGCCGAGGTCGTGCACGACCGCGCCCGGCGGTGGATCGACCGCCGCGAGGACGACGACGCGGGCGTCGCAGTCTTCCACCTGCGACCTGGCTCTGACGTCGACGAATGCGACATCGCCGTCGGACTGTCGCAGGGGACCGCGCACAAACGGGTGAACGCCGGCCCGAACCACATCGTCACCACGCAGCCAACTTGGCACCCCGGCCCGTTTGACGACCCGGCGCCAGCTGACGCGATTCCCGCACCTGGGCAGAGCACCGTACAGGGCGACGTGACGGTCGCGATCCTCGACACCGGCATCGCGACACATCCGTGGTTCGACAATCGCAAGTGGTTCGCTGGCTGCGCGTCAAACGACTTCGAGACACCCGACGCCGACGACAACGACCGGCTCGACTCGGTCGCCGGGCATGGGACTTTCATCGCCGGCGTGGTGCTGCAGCAAGCGCCGGAGGCACACCTCCTGATCGATCGGATCATCTCCGGAGACGGCGTCACCGATGAGCACCGACTCGTGCGCGGTCTCGCGAAACTGCGCGCCCGCGCGGGCAAGGCTGGCAAGCGCGTCGACGTCGTCAGCCTGTCGCTGGGCTGCTACACCCACGACGACAAGCCGTCGCCCGTCGTCGAGCACGCCGTCAACGCGTTCGACCGGCACACGGTGATCGTGGCGTGCGCGGGAAACGCGGGCAGCGACCGGCCCTTCTGGCCGGCCGCCCTCAAACGCGTGGTCGCGGTCGGGTCGCTCGACGCCGAGGGCGACGACCGAGCCGATTTCAGCAACTACGGCTGGTGGGTCGACGCCTGCACCCTCGGCGACAAGGTCACCAGCAGCTTCTTCAACTACACCGACCACGCGCCAGGTGGAGACGAGAACTTCGCGGGTTACGCCTCGTGGAGCGGCACGTCGTTCGCCGCGCCTCGCGTCGCGGGCGCGATCGCCGCGAAGGCCGCGAGCGACGGCTCGTCGGCTTCGGCGGCGGCCGCGGCGTTGATCGATCCGAACGCCGGCCCGTCGATACCCGACCTCGGCGTCTTGGTCGACGTGCCGTCGATCCGGAGTTGAGCGTGGCCGGTAGGGTCGTGTCCCGCGGAAGCCCGCGCACCGCGGGTTCCAGTTCCAGCGCGGGGAGGGCCACGCCGTGCCGCAGCGCGAGACCGCTGACTTGCTGCTCGCCGCGGCGGCGGGCGAGAGCGCCGCGTGGGACGAACTCGTCGAGCGCTATGCGAGGCTGGTCTGGGCGGTCGCCCGCGGTTTCGCCTTGTCGGCGGCCGACGCCGCCGACGTCAGCCAGACGACGTGGCTGCGACTGGTCGAGCATCTCGACAAGCTCCGCGAGCCCGAGCATCTCGGCGGATGGCTGGCCACGACCGCGCGTCACGAGTGCCTGCGGGTGCTGCGTCGCAACGGGCGCGAGGTCGTCGGCTTCGACGCCGACCTGGATTTCGAGGCAGCCGAGCCCACACCCGAAGCGGTGGTGCTCGACACCGAGCGCGACCGGTTGCTTTGGCAGTCACTCGGTGAGATTTCGCAACGCTGCCAGGTGCTCTTGCGTGCCCTGGCAAGCGCGCCACCGCCGAGTTACCAAGACATCTCCGCCGCACTTGGCATGCCGGTCGGCAGCATCGGGCCTACTCGAGCACGCTGCCTCGACCACCTCAAGCGCCGCGTCAAACTTCACACAGGCGACGGCAACGAGCAGGAAACGAGCGGGGGTGCGTGATGGCAGAGCCGATGTTCGAACCATTGCTGCGCGAGCTTCGTGACGTGGTCGACAAGGCCGATCCGATTCCGGGTCACGTGCTCGCAGCCGCGAAGGCCGCTTTCAGCTGGCGCACGATCGACGCCGAGCTCGCCGAGCTGGTCAACGACTCGCTCGTCGCAGGCGCTGCCGTGCGCGCGGCCGACGCCGCCCGGCTGCTGACCTTCGAGGGACCCGACGTCGAGGTCGAGGTCGAAGTCGCAGAAACCGGGGGCACCCGACGGCTGACGGGCCAGCTGGTGCCGGCCGGAGGCGCGCGCGTGACGGTTCGCTGGGCCAGCGGCAGAGTCGAGGTCGACGCCGACGAGTTCGGCCGGTTCACCGCCGCCGAGGTTCCGGCGGCCTCCGTGCGGATCGAGGTCCGACGGCCCGCTGAGGATCGGCCGATCGTGACGAGCTGGGTGTCGATCTGAGACGCTGCACACCATGACAGCGTCTGTCGCGCACCTCCCGCGACAAGGCGGACCACCCGACGCCGATCCTCTAGCACGAGCGCAGGCCGCCTACGACCTGTTAGAGCTCGCTCCGGACCAAGCGAAGTCGGCAGCCGAAGCGGTCATCAACGAATGCGACGGCCATCCTGCGGCCGGCGTCCTCGCGATGCGAACTCTAGGTCTGGCGGTGCGCTTCCTCGACGGGCCAAACCCGGCCGTGGTCGTCTTGCGAGACGCAGTCCGGCTGGCGAGCAAGCACGGCCTGCCTCAGTCACTGGCCGAGGCGAAGATGACGCACGCGGCGCTACTGGCAGACCTCGGTCAGATCAACGCCGCACTCGCGGAATGTGACGACGCGGCCGGGTTATTGCGGGGAGGCGCAAGCGGTCGAGTGCTGGCACAACGCGCGATGATTCTCAGCCGCGCGAGCCGGTCCGAGGAGGCACTCGCGGATTACGCGAGGGCGCTTCCCCTGTTGCGCGCGAACGACGAAGTGAACTATCTCTGCCGGCTATTCATCAACCGTGCGAATCTGCTGGCCTACCTCGGCCGTCTGAACGCCGCTGAACGTGATTTGCAGAGTGGCATCAAAATCGCCCGCAAGCACGGTCTGGACGACGCAGCGACATCGATGGCCGAAAGCTTGGGCTTTGTCATGGTCCGCCGCGGCGACATCCCGAGCGCCCTGCGATTGTTCGCCGACTCGCCGACTCAGTCGCCGCGATACCGCGAGTTCAATAAGACGTACGACCGCGCAGAGGCATTGCTCATCGCCGGACTCGCGTCAGAGGCACGCGAGTCGCTCGAGTCGCTCATCAACGATGTCGCGAAAGCGGGCTTCGCCGTCGACGTCGCGGAGTGGCACCAGCTGCTCGCGCACGCGGCGCTTGCCGAGGGCGATCCCAAAGCCGCGCGCCGCTACGCCGAGCAGGCGCTCGCCGAGTTTCGCACCCAAGGTCGCTCGCGTTGGGCGATGCTCGCCCAACACCTCGTCGTCCGGGCGCGGTGGGCCGATGGCGAGCGCAGCACCGCGCTCGCCCGAGCGGCTCGCGACGCTCACGCGAAACTGTGGACCGCGGGCTGGCAGGTCGCGGCGCTGCATTGCCTCCTCGTCGCCGGCCGGGTCGAGCTGGATCGCGGTCGATTGCAGACAGCCCGCGGCGACCTCGCGCAGGCCGCGCGCGCCCGCCGCACCGGCCCGGCCGACCTGCGCGCCGCAGCTTGGTACGCCGAGGCGCTGCTGCGCCAGGCTGGCGGTGACCCACGCGGTTCGGCCACCGCGCTCAAAGCCGGGCTTCGCGTCGTCGACGAGCATGCCGCCTCTCTCGGCGCTACCGACCTGCGCGTTCACGCGACCGGTCTCGGCGCCGAGTTGGCCGAGGCGGGCGTCCGGCTCGCCGTCGACTCCGGCAAGCCCGCCGCCGTTCTTGAGTGGATCGAGCGGTTCCGGGCGGGGGCGCTGCGCCGTCGCCCGGTGCGCCCGCCGTCCGACACGAAGCTCGCCGCCGAGCTTGCCGAACTGCGTCGCGTCACCGCGGAGCTCGCGCAAGCCACCGCCGCGGGCAAGGACTCCCGCGCCCTTCGCGCCCAGCAGCTGCAACTCGAAGAGGCCGTGCGCACCAGGTCGCGGCAGGCGAGCGGAGGGCGCGCGCTGTCCACCCACCTCGACATCGGCGAGTTGACCGCCGCGCTCGTCGACCGCGCGCTGGTCGAGATCTTGAGAGTGGACGACGCGATGCTCGCGGTCACCGCTGTCGAGGGCCGACTCCGCCTCACCACCCTCGGCAGCTATGAAGAAGCACTGAAAGAGCAGGAATCACTGCGATTCTCGCTGCATCGCCTCGCTAGACGACATGGTTCGAAGGCTTCGCTGGCTGCGGCGACCGCAGCGCTCGAGCACGCGGCGCGAAACCTCGAAGTGCTGCTGTTGGCGCCAGTGCGCGACGTCATAGGCGACCGCGAGTTGGTCATCGTGCCCACCGGTCACCTGCACGCGCTGCCGTGGCCGACGCTGCCGTGCCTGCGCGCGCGCCCGGTGGCCGTTGCGCCGTCCGCGACGACGTGGCTCGCGGCGGCCAACGCGGGTCGCAAGAAGTCGCGCGCCGGCGAACGCGTCGTGCTGGTCGCAGGGCCGGAGCTAGAACATGCGACACCCGAGGTGAAAGCGCTGGCGCGGCTTTACCAATCGCCGCAGGTGCTTACCGACGGCAAGGCGTCGGCCGAGGCGGTACGGCACAGCATCGACGGCGCCGAGCTGGTGCACATCGCCGCGCACGGAAGGTTCCGCGCCGACAACCCGCAGTTCTCCGCGATCGACCTCGCGGACGGCCCGCTCACCGTTTACGACCTGGAGCGAATCCGCCGCGCGCCGCGCCGGATGATCCTGTCGGCGTGCGACTCAGGGCTTTCCGCCGTCCATCCCGGTGACGAGTTGATGGGTCTCGCCGGTGCTGTTTTCTCCTTAGGCACCAGCACTTTGATCGCGTCCGTCGTGCCGGTGGCCGACGACGTCACGAAGGCGCTGATGCTGGAGTTGCACCGCGAACTGTGCGCCGGGGCCTCGCCCGCGGCCGCATTAGCGAAAGCCCAGGAGAGGGTGCGCGCCGACGGCTTCGTCTGCTTCGGCGCCGCCTGACCCGCCCCTACACCATGATCGTGAAAACAATTCGGACCCTATGCCGCAATAGTTTTCACGATCATGGAGCGGCGGCGTCGGCATGCTGGCTCAGCCGGTGGCGATGGGGCGCGACGGGTCGGTGATCCAGTTCGACCACGAGCCGACGTACAACGCAGGCGTGGGCAAACCGGCAAGCGTCATCGCGAAGACGGTGTGCGCGGCGTTCACGCCAGACCCGCAATACGCGCCGACCTCGGCCGCCGAAGCACGAGCGAACCGAGATCGTATTGCCTCGACATCGAGAAACCTGCCGTCGGCTCCGACGTTGCCACCCGTCGGGATGTTCACCGCCCCAGGGATTCGCCCAGCCACCGGGTCGACCGGCTCCACCTCGCCGCGGTACCGCTCCGGCGTGCGCACGTCGATCAACACACCGGAATCCGCGACACGCCCCGCGTCGTCCGCGCTCAGCATCGGCATGCCACCGGGCCGCACCACGAACGATCCAGCAGAAACCACAGGAACCTCCGTGGAGACAGGCAATCCGGCGGCAACCCAGGAGGCGTAACCGCCGTCGAGCACCGACACGTCAGCGTGCCCGAAGTACCGCAGCTCCCACCACGCGCGGGCTGCCGGCACGGAGTCGGCTGCGTCGTAGACGACCACCGAGCTGGACGCCGAGACGCCGAGTCGCCGCATCAGCGCCTCGAAATCGGCGGCCGACGGCAGCGGGTGCCGACCACCTTCCCCTCGTCGTCCGGACAAGTCTTCGTCGAGGTCGGCGAAAACGGCGCCCGGCAGGTGACCCGCGTCGTACGCCAATCGTCCCGGCGGGCCGGTCAGGCTCCACCGGACGTCGATCACCACCGGCGGCGTCGCCGACGACAGCGCGCGCGACAACGAGACAGCGTCGATCAACACGTCAGACCGCTCCGAACTCCAGTAATGGCACCAACATCTCGGCGGGCGTCAGCGATCCGTGGTGCCCGATCAGCCGAGACTCGTGCGGCTGATGATGCGTGGCCACCAGGGCGAGGTCGGTCATCGACGCCACGATGACGTCACCGATGCGTGGCCGCGCCAAATCGCTGACCGGGCCGAACCAGCCGGCGTCGATCGCCTCGTCGCGCGTGCACACGATCGCGTCGGCGCCGAACCGCGACCGCCACAACCCGACGACGTCGTCGAGCGCCCCGTCGCGCACGTACAGGTAGCGGGCCCGTGCCTCGCCGCCCAGCAGCTCCAACCCCTCGCGCAGCGACGGGTCCAGATCGACGTCGACCCGCCGGTCAACCGGGATGTCGACCATGCCGTGGTCGGCCGTGACGTAAAATCGCGCTCCCGCAGGCAATCGCGTCACGATCTGCTCGATCAGCCGGTCGACCAGCTGCAGCTGCAACTGCCGCGCGGTCGAGCCAACGCCGCGCGCGTGCCCGGTCCAGTCGAGGTCGGCGACGTAGGCGTAAATGAAGCCCGGACGGCGCTGCGCGACGAACTCGCGCAGGCCCTCCAAGACACGTCCGGCGACCTCGCCGAACGTGTCGGCGCCGACGAACCGCGCGCCACGCAGCACCGCGCGGTCGAGGCCGCCGTGCTCGAAACTGCGCTTGCCCACCTGCAAGACCTCGACCTCGCTCGCGACCGCTTGCTCGAACGCGGTCGGCGTCGGCTGCCATTCGACCGGGTCGACGGACGGGTCCCAGCGCAGCGAGTTCATCAGCTTGTCCGCGCCGGGAATCGCCACCTGGTAACCGACGATGCCGTGCGATCCCGGGGTGCGGCCGGTGCCGATCGACGCGATGCTCGCCGCCGTCGTCGAGGGGAATCCAGAGGTGAGGTCGCGGCCGGCCGCCAGCGCCGCGTGCAGCAGCGGAGCGTCGTCGGGATGGGCGCGGATCAACTCCGCGCCAAGGCCGTCGACCAACAGCACGCACGCCGCCGACGTCGGCGCAAGGCCGAGCACATTGCTGAACCCCGGCGTCGACAGCGACGCGAGCACCGACGGGGTCAGGTCCGCGAGCGCGGCCGAGCCATAGCGCGGCGCCGGCGCCGAGGCCGGCTGGAAGAGGGTGCTCAACGCGGGCCGAAGGCGGCCGCTGCTTCGGACAGCACGCCGGCGAAGTGCAGCGCCTGCGCGACGACGGGAGCGCCGTCGCCGTCCTCGCTGACCCGCAACGAGAGGTCGTCGGCGGTGAACGTGCCGGTGTAACCGTGGTCGGCCTCGCACGTCTCGTCACCGCACGACGCCGGCTCGAGGTCGACGTGCCCGATCGCGCCCCAGCCGACCACGAGGGTCAACTCGCGGCACGACGCCCCAGGCGCGTACTCGGCGGGGTTCGCGACCAACGTGGTCAACGCGACCGACGCGACCCGCGACAGCGGCACCACCTCGGTGGTGGTGGTCGCGTGCGGATAGGGCGTCAGCTCGCTCGGCGGGTGCTCGTCGGTGTGGCACACGACGAGCCGGGTCGCGGTGACGGCCAGCACGGTGACGTGTCGTCGGATGCCCATCGCGTCGTCCAAGGTCGTCTCTTGGTGGACGACGTGCGCGAGCGGTTCCTCCGACCCGAGGCTGGCGCGCATCGCGTCGGCATCAGTTCGGGGTAGTAGCCGCTGTGCTCGACGTCCGACCAAAGATCGGCGGGGCGTGCGGTGGTGTGTTCGGCCATGCCCACCATCCTCCACCAGTCGGGCGGCCCACCGCAGCGCCGGTGGGCAAGCCGCCGTCGGCCGTCAGGGCAGCCGGCGCGGAAATGTCCCGACGACGTCGGCGGCCGGCATCGGCCGGTGCATCAGGTAACCCTGGCCGAGCCGGCAGCCGAGCTGGCGCAGGAGGTCGTGCTGCTCGGCGGTCTCGATGCCCTCGGCGACCAGTTCGAGCTCCAGGTGGTTGGCCAGGTCGATGACCGCCCGGGTCACCGCGCGGTCCTGCGCGCTGCCGAGCAGCCCCGACACGAACGAGCGGTCGAGCTTCAACACGTCGATGCGGAACCGCCGCAGGTACGACAGCGACGAGTAGCCGGTGCCGAAGTCGTCGAGCGCGATCCGCACACCGATCTCGCGCAGCGCCACAAGCGCCTTGATGTTGGTCTGGTTGTCGTCCATGAAGACGCTCTCGGTCACCTCGAGCGTGATGGACGACGGGGGCAGGCCGCTGCGCTCTACGGCGTCACGGACGAAGCCGACGAAGCCGGGCTCGGCGAGCTGGCGCACGGAGACGTTGACGGCGACCCCGAAGTCGCGCTGGTCCGCGGTGAGCGGGCTCCACGAGACCCGGTGCGCCAGCGCCTTCTCGAGCACCCACTGACCGAGCGGGACGACCAGGCCGGTGTCCTCGGCGAGCGGGATGAAGTCAAGCGGCGCGACCATTCCGCGCGCCGGGTGCGGCCAGCGCACCAGCGCCTCGACGTGCGACCAGTTGCCGGTGACCAGGTCGACGATCGGCTGGAAGTGCAGCTCGAAGGCGCCGTCGGCGACCGCCGTCCGCAGGTCTTCCTCCAACGCGAGCCGGCCGGCCGCCGCCTTGCGGAACGTCGGCGCGAACACCACGTAACGGCCCTTGCCTGATGTCTTCGCCTCGTACATCGCGAGGTCGGCGTCGGCGAGCAGGTTGGCGGTGGTCACCGAGCGGCTGCGGGCCGAGGTGACACCGACGCTCGCGCTCAGGTGCACCGCGCGGCCGCCGCTGCTGAACGGCGTCTTCAGCGCCTCGAGCAGCCGCTGCGCGACCAGCTCCGACTCCTCCGGCGCGGCCAGCCCGGTCACCAGGACGGCGAACTCGTCGCCGCCGAGGCGGGCGATCGTGTCGGTCGGGCGCACCGCGCCCATCAGCCGCTGGGCGACGTCGCGCAGCAGCCCGTCGCCGCGCGCATGGCCGAGGCTGTCGTTGACCCGCTTGAAGCCGTCGAGGTCGAGCATGAGCACGCAGACGTACTCACGACCTGGCAGCAGCTGGCCGAGCGCCTGGTCGATGCGCTGCGACAGCAGCGCCCGGTTGGCCAGGCCGGTCAGCGAGTCCTGCATCGCCATCCGGCGGGTCTCGTCCTCCGCGCGCGAGCGGGCGTGGGCCGAGTCGAGGACGTTGCGCACGCTGCGAACGAATCCTTGGTCGTCGACCGGCAACACGGCGAGGACGTCGGGCTTCGCGCCAAGCGCGCCGGCCGCGATCCCCTCGCTCACGCCGAGCATCGTGGCCACTAGACGCCGAGCCTCGACGCTCAGCTCCTCAGGGGTCGCGTGGTCGAGCGCGCGCTGCCCCAGCTCGGCGAGCCCCGCGAAGCGGGCGTTGCGCTGCGTGACGTCGATGTACTGGGCGAACATGAAGGCGGGCACGCCATCGTCGTCCCGAATGACCTTGGTGACCCGGATGGCCTGGACGACGGTGCCGTCGGGGCGCAGGAAGCGCTTCTCCATTCGGTGCGAGTCGGTGCCGTCAGCGCTCAGCTCGGGGTAGGACCAGGCGGCCAGGTGCCGATCCTCGGGATGGGTGATCTCAACTGTCGTGCGGCCGACGAGATCCGCTGCGGGCCGGCCCAACATGCGGCACAGCGCGTCGTTGACGCGCAGATAGCGGCCGTCGATGGTGACGACCGCCATCCCGATCGCGGCGTTGTCGCCGGCGAGCTCGAACCACGAGAAGTCCTCACGGCGGTCTTCGCCGGAGGACGTCGCCCCGTCGCGCTGATTCGCGGTCAAGCCGGTGGTCACGTCGCTCCCATCGGCTGACGGCGCGGTCGCCAAAGGGATTCGCGGACTAAACCGGTCGAGCCACCCACCGGGTCTACATCCGAGTAGTCCGTTCGGAGGCGCCCACCGTCCTAGTGCGCGCCGCCGTTTTCGTCGTCCGACTTGTCGCCGCTCGTGGCGCCGGCCATCTTGCGGACCTGGTCGGCGACCCAGTTGCCGAGGTTGACCGTGCCGCCGCCGATGTCGCGCAAGAACTTGAACAGCGGGTCGGGCGAGTTGTCGAAGCTGTGCTTGTAAGACGCGGCGGCGGCCTTGACCTCGTCGATGAACGAGGTGCGCGGGTCGTCGGCGCGGTTGGGATAGCTGCCGGCGAGGATGTGCTCGTAGTCGCCGGACTCGACCCAGCGCTTGATCTCGAGCGCGCGCAGCACCGCGAACGGGTGCGTGGCGTTCATCAGGTTGAGGATGCGGATGACGCCCTCGCGCGCGTCGCCCGTCGACTCGTACTCCTCGGCCTGCGCGAGGAACGCCTGCAGGTCCATGTCGGAGACGCGCGCGCCACCGGCCATCTTCATGTGCACGCGGGTCACCGCGCCGGCGTCCTGGCTCACCAACAGTCCGGCCCGGTCGCACGACAGCTCCGCCTTGCGGTACCACTCCTTGAGCGCCATCACGATCGCGCGCAGGCCGAGGTTTCCCAGCGGGACAAAGGTTCCGACGCCGCTGATGCGCATCAGGGTGAACAACACGGAGCTGTAGAGCGCGTGACCCGACAACACGTGGCCAAGCTCGTGCCCGAGCACCACGCGCAGTTCCTCGTCGTCCAGCAAATCGAGCGTGCCGGTGCTGACGACGACGAACGGATGGTCGAGGCCGAGGGTCCAGGCGTTGACCATCGGATCTTGCGTGACGTAGAGCTCGGGCGGCTTCTCGATGTCGAGAACCCTTGCCGCGTCGAGGAAAAGCGCGTGCACACGGGCGAACTGGCGCTCGTCGACGCGCACCGCCGAGCCGAGAAACATCATGCGCAGCCGGCGCTCGCTGAAGAAGCCGAACATGCCCTTGATCAGGACGTCGAACCCGGGCACGGACCGCAGCGCCACCAGCGCGGCCCGATCGGCCGGGTGCTCGTAGGCCCGCGAGCTGATGCCCGGAAACGCGGTGCGGCCCTTTGGAGTGGCGCTTTTGCTCACGGTCTTCTTGGCCGCGGCCTTCTTGACCGCCGGGCGCTTGCGCGGGCGCTCGCCGCTACCCGCGACTCCCCCAGACTCTGACATGCCAGCCACGCTACCCCCTCCCACTGGCTTCGAGTTGATCACGTTCAGGGGGTGTACATGTCCCGAGCGTGGTCTGTGGAGGCACCTTCGGACCCGTACACCCCCTGAACGTGATCAACTCGGACGACGGGAGCGGCGGACGGTGCGCATCCACATCCCGGCGGGTCGGAGGGACCCGCCGCCTGGCCGGCCCGGGAGAATGGCGGGCATGGCACGCAAGACCGCAACCCCGCCCCCGCCCCCCCCCGCCCCGGAAAACAAACGCGACAACGACGACACCGAGGAGAAGCGCGGGAGCGACCACGAGTACGCCGACACG
>JAICLV010000024.1 GCA_025925185.1 Acidothermaceae bacterium | reverse complement strand
GGTCGTCGCGAACTTCTCCTCCGTCGAGGCCGCGCGCGCTGTTGACGCCGAGCGGGTGCTGCTGTCGTCGTCGTCCGCGGCTCTCGAACGTGGCGGTGTACGACTCGCGCCGACATCGGTGGCAATCGTCGCGCGCGACGCGTCGGCCGGCTGATTGACTGTGTCGATGCGACGACTGCTACCCGAACCTGCCGGCGACGTTGACCTGGTCGCGGCGTACGCGTACCCAGAGAAGCGGCCGTGGCTGCGCGGCAACATGATCGCGAGCGCCGACGGCGCAGCGACCGTTGACGGACGCGCGGGCGGGCTCGGAAATCCCACCGACCAAAGGGTTCTTGGGCTACTGCGAGCATTGTCGGACGTCGTGATCGCAGGCGCGGGCACGGTCGTGACGGAGGGGTACGGTCCGGCGCGGGCCCGCGAGCAGTACCAAGCCGCGCGCGCGGCGGCGGGACAGCCGCCCGCACCGGTGATGGCGGTGGTGTCGAACCAGTTGCGGCTCGACTTCTCGTCGCGCTACTTCACCGAGGCTCGGGAGCGGCCGATCGTGGTGACGTCCGAGGCCGCGCCGGCCGATCTGCTGCGGGCCGCGCATCAGGTGGCCGACGTCATCGTCGCCGGCGCGCAGGTGGTCGACCCCGCGCTCATGGTCGAGGCGTTGGGCGAGCGTGGGCACACCCGGCTGCTGTGCGAGGGCGGCCCCACGTTCTTGGGCGCGGCGGTGGAGGCGGGCGCGCTTGACGAGTTGTGCTTGACCATCTCGCCGTTGCTGGTGGGCGGTCCCGCCCGGCGGATTCTCGACGGCCCGGTGATCGCGCCGCCCGCCGAAATGAGACTGACGCAAGTGTTACTCGACGACGACGACCTGCTCTACGCGCGCTACGAGGTGCAGCGGTGAACCTGCCTGTGATGCCGCCGGTCAAGCCGATGCTCGCGAAATCGCAGCCGGCGATACCGCCTGGCCTGGTGTACGAGCCGAAGTGGGACGGCTTTCGCTGCATCGTGTTCCGCGATGGCGACGAGGTCGAGTTGGGTTCGCGCAACGAGAAGCCGCTGACCCGTTACTTCCCCGAGGTGGTTGAGGCGGCGCGGGCGAACTTGCCGTCGCGGTGCGTGGTCGACGGGGAAATCGTGATCGTGACCGGGAACTCCCTTGATTTCGAGGCATTGTTGCAGCGCATTCACCCTGCGGAGTCGCGCGTGCGCAAGCTGGCAACCGAGACGCCAGCGTCTTTCGTCGCGTTCGACCTACTCGCGCTCGGCGACGAATCCCTGATGAATGAGCCCTTTTCGCGTCGCCGTGAGCTGCTCGCCGACGCGCTCGCCTCGTCCGACTCTCGCGTGCTATTGACACCGGCAACCGACTCATTGGAGCTGGCGCAGCGCTGGTTCTCGGTCTTTGAAGGCGCCGGGCTCGACGGCGTGGTGGCGAAATCGCCGTCGTTGCCGTACCAGCCCGACCAGCGGGTGATGGTGAAAATCAAGCACGAGCGCACGGCGGACTGCGTCGTGGCGGGCTTTCGGTGGCATCGGGCGTCGGCGCCGGGCACCGCGGTCGGCTCGTTGATGCTCGGTCTCTACAACGACGACGGCGTGCTGCAGCACGTCGGCGTGTGCGGCGCGTTCTCGGCGGCGCGACGTCGCGAACTGATCGCGGAGCTCGAGCCGTACCGCGTCGACGAGGCGTCACATCCGTGGGGCTCGTCGGCGGCGGCCGACGTGGGCGACCGGCGTCCGGGCGGGGTGACCCGGTGGAACGCGGGCAAGGACTTGAGTTGGGTTGCGTTGCGGCCGGAGCTGGTGTGCGAGGTGGCCTACGACCACATGGAAGGCGGCCGGTTCCGGCACACCACACAATTCCGGCGCTGGCGGCCAGATCGCGAGCCGGGTTCGTGCACCTACGAGCAACTCGACCGGCCGGTGCGCTTCGACCTCGCCGATGTGCTCTCGGGGGCTTGACGCACGGCTGGCCGAACTAGACTCCGGTCAGCCAAGTAGGAAGGGTCGATGACACGGATGCGCGAGACCGACTGGGTAGTCGTTGGGCTCGACAACGGCGGCAACTGCAACAACGCCACCGTGCTCACCGATAGCGGCAAGTTCCTGGTCAGCCAGCTGGTTGAGAACGCAAGCAGGGTCAGCGACGGTCCGGAGGTCGCCGTCGTCAGCCTGGCGGAGAGCTTCGAGCGCGTGCTCGACCTCACCGGTACCCCCCGCGCCGTCGTGCGGGCGATCGGTCTCGACACGCCGGGTCCGGCCAGCGCCGACGGCGTCATCTCGTCGAAGGGCGCGACGAACTTCTCGCAGCCCGGCTGGCGCGGCTTCGACTTCCGTGGCGCGCTCGAGAAGCACCTCGGCGTCCCGGTCGTCTACAACAACGATGGCAACGCGGCCGCCCTCTACGCGCACTACCAGTTCTTCGGCGACGATGCGGAGCGCCATTCGTCGGTTTCGGCGATCGTCGGCACCGGGCTTGGCGGCGGGCTCGTCGAGGCGGGCCGGGTGATCCGCGGCGCCGCCGGCATGGCGGGCGAGCTCGGGCACGTGCACATCCCGATGGACGGCCTGCTCGCTGAGGGCCAGCCGGTCCCGGCCTGTAACTGCGGCCTTTCTGGTGATGTCGAGAGCGTCGCATCGCTGACCGCGATCGAGAACAACCTGCTGCCCTTCTGGCTTACCCGCTATCCCGACCACGAGCTGGCCGGACTCGACCCGCACATCGCAGCGAAAAGCGTGCGGGCACTGGGCGAGCGAGGCGACCCGCTCGCCCGACAAATCTTCGAGCAGCAGGCGATGGCAGTCGGCCGGCTCTTCACGATCGCCAGCAACTTCACCGACCCCAGCGCGTACTTCGTCGGCGGCGGTGTCGTCGAGGCGAGCACCGACTTCCGCGAGTGGTTCCTCTCACGGGTCAAGGCGCACACCTCGCTGCGCGCCGAGCAGCTCGACGTCGCGAAGTTCGCGGTGGTTCCCGATCTCGACATGGCGGGCGCGCGCGGCGCCGCCATCGCCGCCCGCACGATCGTGCTCGACGACTAGTCTTTCTTGCGCGCCCGGCTCGGCTGCACCCGCGCCGGTTCGCCTTCCATCTTTGGGAAATTCGGCGGATAAGGCGCGTCGCCAAGTCCGAGGTCGCGCTCGTCGCGGTCGGCCATCTCCACCAGCGGCGTCAGGTCGTGCGCGACGTCGTCGATGCGCTCGTGCAAGTCGCCAAGCTCGGCGAACCGAGCGGGCACCGTGGCGATCGTGAAGTCGCGCGGGTCGACGTCGTCCAACTCATCCCACGTCACCGGAGTAGACACGGTGGCATCGGGAAACGCGCGCACGCTGTACGCGGCGGCGATGGTGCGGTCGCGCGCGTTTTGGTTGTAATCAAGGAAAACCTTCTCGCCGCGCTCCTCCTTCCACCACTTGGTGGTGGCGAGCTCGGGAACCCGTCGCTCGACCTCGCGCGAGAACGCGAGCACGCCGCGGCGGATCTCGGTGAACGTCCACTCCGGCCGCAACCGCACGTAGATGTGAATGCCCCGCCCACCAGAGGTTTTCGGGAAACCGATGTAACCAACCTCGGCGAGCAGATCCCGGACGACGCGGGCTAGTCGCCGGGCGTCGTCGAAGTCGGTGCCAGGCTGGGGGTCGAGGTCGATGCGCAACTCATCAGGATGCTCGGTGTCGGCCCGCCGCGAGGGCCACGGGTGGAACACGATCGTACCAAGGTTGGCGGCCCACACCACGGACGCGATCTCGGTGACGCACAGCTCGTCGGCGTGCCGCCCGCTCGGGAAATGCACCCGCGCCGACTGCACCCACTCGGGGCGGCGGTCGGGCACCCGCTTTTGGTAAATCGCCTCGCCGGTCACCCCATCGGGGAATCGCTGCAGCGTGCACGGCCGCTCGTAAAGCGCACGCACGATACCGGGCGCCACGCTCAGGTAGTAGTTGACCAGGTCGAGCTTGGTCTCTCCGCGGGCCGGGAAGTAGACCTTGTCTGGGTTCGAGACGCGGACGACGCGCCCCTCAACGTCCAGCTCGATCGCGGGCGAGGCTGCCATGGACGCAACGCTACCGGCGATCCGCTCGCGTAGGCTCGTTGATATGTACGAGGTCGAGAAGTCGGACGACGAATGGCGCGCGCAACTGTCCCCGGGCGAGTACGCGGTTCTACGGCAGGCCGCGACGGAGCCGCCCTTCGTCGGGGAGTACACCGACGCCAAGACGGTCGGCGTGTACCGCTGCCGAGCCTGTGACGCCGAGCTGTTTCGCAGCGAGACCAAGTTCGAGTCGCACTGCGGGTGGCCGTCGTTCTACCAACCCACCGACGAAGACGCCATCGAGCTGGTGTCCGACAACAGCCTCGGAATGCGCCGCATCGAGGCGCGTTGCCGCCGCTGCGGATCGCATCTGGGCCACCTGTTCCACGGCGAGGGCTACGACACCCCGACCGACGACAGGTACTGCATCAACAGCATCTCGATGACCCTCGAGCCTGCCGACGCCGAGTAACCGTTCCAGCACCCAGGATTTGTGTCCACAGGACGCTTCGAGGTACGCCGCGCCGCGTTCCAGCTCGCCAGGCTCGTGCCATGGATCAAGTATTCGCCGCCGTCGCGCGGTCGCAATGTGGTGTCTTCAGCCGGGCGCAAGCTCTGGAGTGCGGCTATTCGCCGGAGCGAATTCGCACCGAGCTGCGAACCGGCCGCTGGTTCACCGTGGTGCCCGGCGTGTACCGGCTCGCCGGATCCCCAGGAGGGTGGAACACCCGCGTCTGGTCGGCGCTGCTCGCCGCCGGGCCGGGGGCGGTTCTGGCCGGCCGACCCGCCGGACGGTTGCATCGGATTGACGGCGTTCCCGGTTACGACCGGCTCGCAGTCGCGGTTCCGGCGAATCGTCGTCCGCGCAGCCGGGCCGGCGCAGATGTGGCTCGGGTGCCGTTGACGCGCCGCGACGTGGGCCGCCGCAGCGGCATCCCGGTGCTTAGCGCGCCGCGCACGGTGATCGACCTGGCCCGACGCGAACCCGTCGAGGTTGGCGCGAGGATCATCGCCGACGCGCTGCGCACCGGCGCTGCGAACGAGGCACTGGTCACCGCGCAGCTCGCCGCGGCGCACGGTCGCGACGGGTTGCCTCGCGCCCGGGCAGCGTTCATGTTGGCCGATCCGTTTCTCGAGTCGGTGCTTGAAGGCGAGCTACTCGAGTTGCTCACCGGCGCGGGGCTGGTCGTGACGCCGCAGTTCGAGGTAGTGCAGTTCGGAGCGTTCATCGCCCGGCTCGACTTCGCGATCGAGGGTCTCCGCCTCGGTTATGAAGCAGACGGGTACGGCGTCCACTCGTTGCGGCCAGCCTTCGAGCGCGACCACGAACGGCACGCGTTGCTGGAACTCGCAGGATGGACGACGCTTTCCTTCACCGCGACCCAGATCCGGCAGCGTCCGAGGTGGGTGCAAGACGTCGCCCGACGCATGGAACACAAGCGGCGGCTGGAACTCGGGAAAGTTCGTGACGCTTACTGTGGCTGAGCAACAGCAAACGTCACCAATCCGGGCCGGGCGGCGCGGGCGGCGCGGTGGGGCCGGCCCGACGGCCGCGGTTACGGCAGGGACGCGACGATGTCGGCGACCGGCAGCCGCGGCCCGGTGAAGAACGGGGTCTCCAGCCGGGTGTGCGCCCGCGCCTGCGCCCCGCGCAGGTAGCGCATCAGGTCGACGATGCGGTGCAGCTCCGCCGCCTCGAACGCCAGCAAGAACTCGTAGTCGCCTAGGGCGAAGGCGGCCACCGTGTTGGCCAGTACGTCGGAGTACTCGCGCCCCATCTCGCCGTGCTCGCGCAACATCGCGCCGCGCTCCGACGGCTCCAGCAGGTACCACTCGTTCGTGCGGTTGTACGGGTAGACGGCCACGTACGCGCCCGGCTCCTTGCCCTCGAGGAAGGCCGGCACGTGCGCCTTGTTGAACTCGGCCTCGCGGTGGATGCCGATTGACGACCACGCCGGCTCGCACGCGCGGCCGAGCGCGGTGCGTCGGAACCCCGCGTACGCCTCCTGCAGGTCGTCGGACGTCGGCGCGACCCACCAGAACATGAAATCGGCGTCCGGCCGGAAGCCGCTGACGCTGTAGACGCCGCGCGTCACGACGCCCTTCTCGGCCAGCTGCGCCAGCAGCTCGTCGACCTCAGCGACGGCGGTGGCCCGATCGGTCAATCCCCCTCGCCAACGGAACACGGTGTACATGACGTAGGCGGTGACAGGCGCAGCGACATCCTCACTCATGCTTGTCATTCTCCCTCTTGCAGCACGCCGCGCAGGACGCGGGTCGCGGCCGCCTCCCCGCTGCCGACGCAGGCCGGAATCCCAAGGCCGTCATACGCCGCGCCGCAAACGGCCAGCCGGTCGATCGCAGAAACGGCCGCCTTGATCCGCGCCACCCGATCGAGGTGGCCGACCGCGTACTGCGGCAGCGCGCCGCCCCAACGCGTGACGACGGCGTCGATCGGCGCGCCGGTCATGCCCGCCATCACTGTGAGATCGGCAAGCGCGCCCGCGATCAACTCCTCGTCGCTTCGCTGCAAGGACGACGTTTCGCCGCGGCGGCCGATCGAGCAACGCAACATCACGACGTCGGCTGGATACCAACCCCACTTGACGCTCGAGAACGTGACCGCCTTGATCAACCGTCCCTCGACGGCCGGCACGAGAAAGCCGCTGCCAGATAAGGGTTTCTCGAACGCCGATGGCTTGAACGCCATCGTCACGATCGCCATGCTGGCGTACTCGATCCCGCTCAGCTCGGCGGCGGCGGCGGGCGCGACCGATGACAGCAACCGCCCAGCCGGCGCGGCCGGAACGGCAATCACCACGGCGTCGGCGTCGACTGCGGTCGGCGCGGCCGCCGACCCGGCGACAAGCCGCCAGCCGTCCGTCGTCCGCTCCAACGACCGAACGGTCGAGTCAACCCGGACGACGCCGCCGTGCGCCGCCACGTCGGCCGCCGCTGCCTCGGCGATCCGGCCGACGCCGCCTGGGAGTCCGGCGAACACCGGCCCCGCGGCAGGCCGCGGCGCCGACATCGATCGCATCGCGCTCATCAACGAGCGACCGCCGACCCGTCCGGCGACCTGCGGCAGGGTCGCCCGCAGCGAAAGCTCGTCGGCCCGCCCGGCGTAGACCCCGCCAAGCAGCGGCTCGACCAACCGGTCGACGACCTCGCGACCGAGCCGCGAGCCGATCGCGTCGGCCACCGAGCGGTCGCCCTCGACGGATCGGGCAGGCAGCGCCACGCCGAGCGCCGCGCGCGCCAACCCGGCCGGCGACACGATCCCTGACGACGCGAGCGCGCGCAGCCGCGTCGGTATCCCCATGACGTGGCCGGCGGGTAGCGACCGCAGGGCCCCGCGCGACCAGACGGCCGACGACAGCACCGCGGGATGCACGACCTGCGACGACAGGCCCAGCGTGTCGATCAGCGCCAGACCCTCCGGACGTCGGGCCAGCACCGACTCGGCTCCTAGGTCGGTGGCCACGCCCGCCACCTCACCGCGCAGCAGCTTGCCGCCCACCCGGGGCGACCCTTCCAAGACGGTGACCGACACCCGGCCGTCGCGGGCGAGGGCGGCCGCCGCCGAGAGGCCCGCGACACCGCCGCCGACCACGACCACCGTCGGACGACGACCAGCGGACTGCGAGCTCACGTCGAACACCCAACCAGACCGTTGCCCGATCGTGACCTGCGGGTGGAACCACCGGACCGCGAGATCTATCTGATCGCCAGTCGACATTCTGCCTTTCTGGGAGGTCCGCATGCGCCGACCGATGAGACTCGCCGCCGCCGCACTCGCCGGTTGCGCGGTCCTCGCCTTGACCCTCGACGGGTGCACGAGCGCGAAGAAGGGCTCGGCCAGCACCGCGGCGGTCGGCTAAGCTGACGCCGCGCCGGCCGTCGGCGGCGCGGTGGCTGCCGAACCGTCGCCGGCTGGGCCGCCGAACTCAGCGGCCGCCGTGGCCGACAACGGCAGCGGCAGCGGCAGCGGCAGCGCGGGCAAGGTGGCTCCGGCGGATCAGCCGTTGCTGGCCGGCCGCGACGTGATTTACACCGCCGATATCACCGTGCGCGCCACCAACATCGACGACGCCGTGAAGCAGGTCGAGAACGCGGCCAGCACCTACCACGGCGTCGTGTACGCGGAGCAGGTCGATCTCACGTCGAAGGATCCGAGCAACCCGGGCAACGCCAGCGCGACGATCACGCTCAAGGTGCCTCCCGAGAATCTGCAGCAAACACTTGACGCCGTAGGAAAAGTTGGCACCGAGATCAGTCGCACCGAAGGCTCCGACGATGTGACGGAGAAGGTCGTCGACGTCAACGCCCGCATCGACGCGGCGCGCACCAGCATCGCCCGGCTGACGGAGTTGCTCAACCACCAGGGCACAGTCTCCGACCTGCTCAACGTCGAAAACCAGCTGTCGCAGCGTGACTCCGACTTGGAGTCACTCGAGCAGCAACAGAAGTCACTGGCCGCGCAGACGAAGTCAGCGACCATCACAGTTCACCTGCAAGCCGCTCCCCCGGTCATCGAGGCGACAAAAACCAAGCAGACCCACACGTTCGGCTTCGTGCGCGGCCTGCGCGGTGGCTGGCACGCGTTCACGAAGACGGTGGCCGCGATCGCGACCGGCATCGGCGCGGTGCTGCCGTTCCTGATCGTGCTCGCCGTTGTCGGCGTCGCCTTGATTATCGGACGACGCAAGCTGCGCGGTCGGCGGCCTCAGGAGTCGTGAACGAGCTCGACCAACCGAGAGAGCACGTCAGGGTCGGTCGAGGGCAGCACGCCGTGGCCGAGGTTGAACACGTGACCTGTCGCGTCGCGACCACGCGCGATCACGTCGCGCGTCGCCGCCTCCAGCACCGGCCATGGCGCGAAGAGCGTCGCGGGGTCGAGGTTTCCCTGCACCGCGCGGCCACCGACCCGTTTCGCGGCGAGGTCGAGCGGCACCCGCCAGTCGACCCCGACGACGTCGGCGCCGGCGTCGCCCATCGACTCGAGCAGCTCGCCGGTACCCACGCCGAAGTGAATCCGCGGCACGCCCAAATCCACGACAGTGGCAAGCACTTTCGCGCTGTGCGGCAAGACATATTTCCGATAGTCGGCGACCGACAACGCGCCCGCCCAGGAGTCGAACAGCTGCACCGCGCTCACGCCCGCCAGCACCTGGACGCGCAAGAACGCGCCAGCGATGTCGGCCAACCGGTCGAGCAACGCGTGCCACACGTCGGGCTGCGTGTACATCAATGTCTTTGTTCTCAGGTGGTCGCGCGACGGACCCCCCTCGATCAGATAGCTGGCCAGCGTGAACGGCGCGCCGGCGAAGCCGATCAGCGGGACGGCGCCCAACTCAGCCACCAGCAGCCGCACCGACTCCGACACGAACCCCACGTCGTCCGGCGTAAGGGCGCGAAGCGCCTCGACGTCCGAGATTGATTTGACGGGGGCCGCGACGACGGGCCCGACCCCCGGCACGATGTCGAGGTCGACGCCGACCGCCTTCAACGGCACCACGATGTCGCTGAACAAAATCGCCGCGTCGACGCCGTAGCGGCGCACCGGCTGCATTGTCAGCTCCGCGACCAAATCCGGTGTCGCGCAGGCTTGCAGCATCGGGATTCCGTCGCGGGCGGCGCGATATTCAGGCAGCGCCCGGCCGGCCTGGCGCATGAACCACACCGGCGGCCGTTCGACGGGAAGCCCGCGGCAGGCGCGGGCGAGCAAGCTGTCTTCCGGGCTGGGCAAAGACTGCGTGGTCACGCAGCCATGCTTTCATGGTGCGTCGGTTGGCGGCGCCACACCGACGACGACGATCGCGATGTCGTCTCGTGGGTGCCCAGCCTCAAACTCCAGCACGTCAGCCAGGATGCCGTCAACGAGCGACTGCGCGGTGCCGATGTTGGCCGAGACGGCGGTGGCCAATCGACCTTCCCCGTAGAACTCTCGGCCACGGCGACCTTCGGTGACACCGTCAGTCGTCATCACCAGGCTCTCACCGGCACCCACCGTGACAGCGGCGTCGAAGACCGCGAACTCGTCAACGGCACCGACCAGCGTCCCGGGCGTTCCGAACGACACGATGTCGTCCTTGCCGCGCACGAGCAGCGGAGGAGCGTGTCCGCCACAACTGACGATGGCGGTCCACCCGTCATCGGAACGCCGCAAGAAAAGCACCACGGCGGTGCAGAAACGATCGACGTCGGCTCGCAGCAGAACGGTGTTCAAGACCCGCAGCACCTCCGACGGCTGGCGCGCGCGAACGGCCGCGGCTCGAATCGTGTGCCTCGCCAACGCCGCGACGACGGCTGCCTGCACGCCTTTGCCGCGCACATCGCCAAGCGCGATTACCCAGCTGCCGGCAGCGAGCTCGAAGATGTCGTAGAAGTCACCGCCGACCTCGTCGCCGGCACCCGCCGGCCGATACGCGGCGGCGATGTCAAGTTCGGGAATCTCCGGTGGAGCCGGAGGAATCAACGTTTGCTGCAAAGTGCGCGCCAAATCGGTCGCACGCGCTTCGGACTCCTCGGCCCTCCGCGTGGCTCGCAATAGCTCGCGCTCGTACGCGCGCCGCTCTGTTGCGTCGAAGACCGCGGTGCGCACCACCGCCGGAGCGCCGTCGGAAAGGCGGTCGAGCACGGAGTTGACCAGCACGGGAAGGCGGCTGCCGTCGACGCGCACGATGTCGAACGCGATCTCGCGTGCATTGCCCTGCAGTCGCAGCATCGGCGCGTAGTGCGTCTCGTGGTAGATGCGACCGCCCGGCGTCAACAGGTCTGCAAACGCGCGTCGTCCGACGAGGTCTTCGCGACGGTAACCGGTGAGCGTGAGAAACGTCTGGTTGACCTTGACGATCAACCCGTCCGACGTGGTCGACAGGTAACCGCACGGCGCCTGTTCGTACAGCTTCTCGGCATCGTCATCCAGCAGCGCGGCGTAGAACTCCTCGCGAGCCACATCGACCTGGAGGTTGGGGCTCGCAGGCTCAAGCGGCAACGAAGGCTGCGATCGCGGCGGCGGTTTCATCGGGCGCGCTCAGATTCGGGCAATGACCGGTTGCGTCGAGCATGACGAACGAGGCGTTCGGCATCGCGTCGCGAACGTACTCGCCAACCACGACGGGCGCGATCGCATCGTTGCTGCACTGTAGGACAAGTGTGGGTGTCGTGATCCGCGGCAGGTCGGCGCGGTTGTCGGACATGAAGGTCACGCGCGCGAACCGGCGGGCGATGTCAGGATCAGTGCGGCAAAAGCTCTCGGTCAGCTCCTGACCGAGCTGGGGACGGTCCGGGTTGCCCATGATGGCAGGCGCCATCGCGCTCGACCAGCCGAGGTAGTTGCTTTCCAAAGAGTCGAGCATGTCGCTGATGTCGTCGGCGGTGAACCCACCGATGTAGCCGCCATCGTCGATGTAGCGCGGCGACGGACCGACGAACACCAGCTTCGCGAACAGCTCGGGCGCGCTCAACGCCGCGAGCCCGCCGATCATCGCCGAGACGGAGTGCCCGACGAAGATGACGTCGCGCAGGTCGAGTTCGCGACACAGCCGAACCACGTCGTCGGCGTACGCCTGCAATGAGGTGTGCCGGTTGGGGTCGTACGCCGACGGGTCGGCCGCGCCGGCACCCGCGTGATCGAACAGCACGACCTTGAATCGGTCGGTGAAGCGGGGCGCCACCTCGCGCCACATTTGCTGGTCGCAGCCGAACCCGTGCGCGAACACCATGGGCTGGCCGTCGACCCGCCCGCTGATGCTGACGTTGTGCCTTGAGAAGACATCCATTGCTCGCAGGCTAATCGCCATCCGGCCGGCTCGCCATGCCGTGGCGCGGTTCGTCAGGTCGCCAGCAGGACAACACCGCACAGGGCGAGCAGCACACCCGCTCCTTGAACGCGTCGCATCCGCTCATCTTCGACCACCCTGGCCAAAACCACCGTGACGGCCGGATACAGGGACGCGAGCACCGCGACAACGCTGACCAGCCCGTGCCTCGTGGCCAGGCCGTACAGCCCGTTGGCGCCGAGGTCGGTCAGGCCGACGAAGCCGATCACGACAATGTCGCTGCGCGAAGGCGCCGACGCCCGTCGTGGCCGAAAACCCTTGAGTAGCAAGGCGATTCCAACGCATAGCACCAGCGTCACGCTGGTCGCGCGCATCAACACGAGCGTCATGACGACGCTGTGTCGCGACCCCCCGTCGATGAATACGTACACGAGCCCGAAGCCGACGGCCGCGATCAACGCCAACATCAGCGGACGACGCCCTGCGGGATCGCCGCCGGAGATCTCCGGACCGCTGGCGAGCACCACGCCGACGCACGCCACCGCGATTCCGGCCAGCTGCAAAGCGGACGGCGAGTCTCCGGTGGCCAGCCCGACCGCCACCGGGACGACGGCGCCGGTGCCGGCGATCGGTGCGACGATGCCCATCGTGCCGGTCGACAGCGCGCGGTAGAAGGCCACCAAGCCGACCAACCCCGAAGCGCCGGCGGCGATCGCCCACGGCAGGTACCCGCGGCCGGCGCCGAACTCGCCGGTGAGCGCCGCGATCACCATCAGCGCCAGCAATCCGATCACGTGCGCGATGCCGACGACAACCAGCGGCCGCACCCGGCGGCTGACCAGCCCGCCGACGAAGTCGGAGCACCCCCACACCAGGCTCGCGAGCAAGGCGAGCACGGCGGTCACGGACGGTGAGCCTACGACAGTGGAGCGGCGCGCCGCCCGGCGTTATGGCCGCGGCCGACCTACGCTTCGTCGTGTGGTAGCCAACGACCCGCAACGTGAGCTGCCGCAGGCTTTCGCCCGTTCGGTCGACAGCCTGCGGCCGGTGCGCCTGCGCTCCGAGATTCGGCTGACTGAGGCGCCTGCGCCGCAGCGGCTGGCGCCGTTCGCGATCGCGCTGACGGCCGATGTCGGCGGCGGTCGTGACGACGAGATCGCCACCGGGCGCTTCGTTGTGCTGCATGATCCGGCCGGCCAAGACTCGTGGCAGGGTTGCACGCGCATCGTCGCCTACGTGCGCGCCGAGCTTGAGCCCGAGCTCGCGGCCGACCCGTTCCTTGCCGCCGTCGCCTGGACGTGGCTCACCGAGGCACTTGGAAAACGCCTTTTGCCACAAGGTTTTCGCGCGCTCGGCGGCACGGTCACGCGCGTCAGTTCGGAGAGCTACGGCACGATGGCCACTCGCCCGCCGATCGCGCACGTCGAGCTTCGGGTGTCGTGGACCCCGGACGACGACGACCTCGCCCCTCACCTCGAGGCATGGGGTGACGTGCTGGCGGCGGCCGCCGGTCTAGCGCCGCTGCCGCCCGGCGTCGCGGCGCTGCCCAGCCGCCGCCGCTGATCTGTCAGCCCGCGTCGGCGAGCCGGTTGACGTAGGCCGAACCCGCGGACGGCGCGCCCGACAGCGAGGCGCGCGGCATCGACAGCGTGAGCGTCGTCCCGAGACCTGGCCAGGAGTCGACGGACAGCGAGCCACCGGCCAACCGCACCCGCTCCCGCAGCAGTCCGAGACCGACGTGGCGGCCGCGCTCCGGCTTGACCTGCTCGGGGTCGAACCCGGGCCCCTCGTCGTGCACGGTCGCGTGCACGCTCTGCTCGTCGACCGCGAGCGAGACCGACGCGAGGTCGACGTCGGCGTGCTTGACGACGTTGAGCAGCGACTCCTGGAAGAACCGGTACAGCGTCACCGCCGTGACCAACGGCAGCGGGTACGGCGAGCTCGGCCACTCGATCTCGACCTCGAGCCCGTAGCGCTGGTACAGGTCGTCGCGCAGCGCGAGCACCGCTTGCGCGAGGTCGCCGTCACGCAGGGCGGGCGGTCGGGTGCGGGCCATGACGGCGCGCACCTGGTCCTCGGCCTCGGCGACCAGCTCGGCGGCGTTGGTGACGCCGGTGGAATCTATCGCGGGGTCCGACAGCCGGCTGCGCGCGAGCATCAGCGTCTGCGCGACCGTGTCGTGCAACTCCGCGGAGAGCTGTCCACGCGCGGACTCCTCCGCCGCGACCAGGCCCGACAGCACCTCGAACATGCCGGCACTCGCCGTCTCGGCGGTGCGGCGGTGCCGGGCCGCCACGTCGTCCGCGACTCGCACTCGCAGGTGCAGCGCGTCGAGCGTGCGGGCCAAGGCGAGCAACTCGATGCTGGCGCTGACGGCGATGCGGCCCTCGGTGGAGTCGAGTCCTGCGCCCGCCGGGTCTTGCAGCCGACGCACCGCGTCGTCGCGCAGCTGCCGGATCACGCCGGCGAACCGCGCGCCTGCGAACGACCCGACGACGGTCGCCATAACCCCCACGACCAGCGCGACGCCGAGCGTCACGACGGCGGCCCGGTCGAGCCGGCCGGCCGCGTGCAGTCCGACGGCGACCGCGCCCAAGGTGGGCACGCACCCCAAGCCGACGAGGCCGCCGGCCCAGACAGCGAGCGGCAGCCCCTCTCGGATGCGGCGAGCGCTCACCGAACCAGCTCGGACGGCGCCAGCAGGCCCGTCGTCGTCCAGTCTTCGTCACGGCGCGCGGGAGCCGCCATCTGGTCGAAGTCGTCGTCGAGGTCGCGCAGCGACGGGTCGGCGGCAAGAGCGATAGCGCCTAGCAACGACGCGACGGCGCGCTCGACGGAGTGCAGCTCGTCGACGATGTCGGTGACGGCTTCTTGCGCGGACGACGTGGTCGCGAGCCGGGCCAGCCGGGTCGCCGACTCACGCAGCATGCCGAGGGCCGGCGCGGTGTCGGCGCCGATGTTGCCGAGGGATCGGGCGGCCTCGTCGGCCGCGTCGGCGCGGGCGACCGCCTCGTCGCGCGACGCGGCGAGCTCGGCGACCGAAAGCCAGGATTTCGCTTGCCCGACAAGCACTCCCGCGAGCGCGGCCTCGCGTCGTCCGAATCCGCCACTGCCCTCTGGACGACGGGCGATCAGCACCGCCATCGGCTGGTCGTGGTCACCGACGACCGCTGAGCAGAACGGCCGCCCGGCCTCGACGCCGGTGAGCACGCCACGAGCGCCGAGCGCGCGCAGCACCCACGGCAGGTCGAACGCGTTCTCGTCGCTGTGCCGGTCGGTGCGTCCGGACTCGTCGCCGGTGTAGATGACTGGGCCCTCATGCTCGACGACGATCAGCTCGACGTCCGCGCCGCCGAGCACCCGTGCGGCCGCCGTGAGCACGACGCGCGCCGAGATGTCGACGGAGTGGGTGATCGCTTGTTCCTGGCCGCGGGCGAGCTCGGCGAACAGCCGCGCCTCGCCGCTCTTCGACGTCTGCTCGTCGAACGAGATCCACAGCAGGACGATCGGGACGAGCAAGCCGAGCAGGCCGAACGGCGCGTTGATGGAAAGCCACGCGGCCAGCAGGCCGATGCTCATGGTGCCGCCGGCGTGCACCGCCTGTAGCGCGGCGTCCTCGAACAGCATCGTGGCGAAGCTCTCGCCGCTCATGATCGACAGCGGGATCGCCGACATGATCTGGCTCGCCACCCACCAGGCGGCCATGCCGACGATGCAGGCGGGAATTGTGTTGTCGAGCGCGTTGACGACGTACGACGCGACCGCGGTGGCGACGATGTATTGCGCCACGTTGTGCTGGATCTTCAGCGCCGACGACTTGTTGATGACCAGCATCGGGATCAGTCCGACGACCGCCGGCACGATGATCCACGACCCGGGCGACATCAGGTACGCGCCGGCGATCAGGCCCTCGGTGAGGGTGAAGCTGACCCGCTGCCGCGCCACCGTGACGTGGATCAGCGCCGTGTTGGAGAAGCCGATCGCGACGACGAGCAGCGCGAAGCCGACGACGCTCGGGTGGCCCCAAGGCGTCGATGGCAGCAGCAGCGCGGCGGCGGCCACGCACAAGAGGTCGACCGCACGCAGCCGCCAAGCCCTGCTAGTGACGCTAGCCGGGCTGGCCAGGGTCATGAGACGCCGTCCCAGCTCGCGGCCGCCCAGTTGCGGGCCAGCCAGTGCCGCGCCGTCCAGTTGCGGACGGTCCAGTTGCGGGCCGCCCAGTTGTCGTCGGTCCAGTTGCGCGCGAGCCAGTGGCGGGCGGTCCAGTTGCGGGCCAGCCAGTGCCGCGCGGTCCAGTTCCGCACGTCCCACGCATCAGTGTTCGGGTCAGTGCCGAGCCAGAACGGGCCCCAGATGCTCGCGGTCGAGTACCACTGGAACATGTTCAGGCTGGACTCGCCGGTGTTGAACGGGTTGTAGGCGGCGCCGGTCGGAACCGCGACCAGGCCTTCGCCGTCGGTCTTGCCGTTGCCGACCTTGTTCGCCGCGCCGCGGATCGCCGCCTTGACCTGGTATGGGCTGGCCCACTTGTGCGACTGCAGGTAGAGCGCGGCCAGGCCGCTCACGACCGCGGTCGACTGGCTGGTGCCGGAGCCGCGGAACAGGCCGCTGTCCTGGCGGGCGTCGGGGTACTGCTGGCTGATCAGCGCGTTGTCGGGCATTTCGCCGAGGATGTTCACGCCCGCCGCGACGACGTCCGGCTTGCCGACGCCGTCGACGTTGTCGTAGCCGCTGAACGGCGCGACGGCCGGCTTCTTGCCGGTCGTGTCAGCTGCGCCGACGGTCAGCGCGGCCGGGTCGAAGCCGGGGTCGCCCACCACGCCAGGCGTGTTGCCTGCGGCCACGACCACGGTGACGCCGGAGGCGCGGGTGAGGGTGACCGCGAAGTTCAGCGGGTCGATGCCGTACTGGTCGGACGGCCGGTCGACGGCCAGCGACAGGTTCGCGACGTCGACGGAGTCGGAGTGGGTGGCCACCCAGTTCAGGCCGGCGAGCACGGCGGCCAGCGAGGTGTTGCCCTCGTCGTCCGCGACCTTGACGACGTCGACATTGGCGCCCGGCGCGACGCCGAGCCCGAGGTTGCCGGTGCCCGCGACCTTGTCGCCCGCGATCAGCGACGCCATGAACGTGCCGTGGCCATAGCCGTCGCCGAAGGTGCCATGCTCGACGATCGTGCCGTTGTCGTCGTTCAGGCCCGAGGTGTCGACCGCGTCGAGGAGGCGGCCCGAGGCGCGGTTGAGCGCAGGGGTGTCGGCGACTCCGGTGTCGATCAGCGCGACCGTGACGCCGCGACCGGCGCCGGCCTGACCGGCGTTCCCGCCGAGGGTCGACGCCACAAGGACGCCGTCCGAGGCGGGCGGGTTGTTGTTCCCCTTGCCAGGCTTCTCGTTGCCCTTGTTGTTGTCGCTGTTGCCGTTGTTGCCGTTGTTGCCCTTGTTGCCGTTGTTGCCCTTGTTGGCCGGGCCGTGGTCGTTGCGATTGGCGGGGCTGTAGCCGTAACCCTCGAGGTGGGCGGCGACGTTGGGCGAGACGCCGAGCACGCCTGGCGCGTGGGCCAGCGCGGCGAGCGACGCGGCGTCGCCGGTGACGACCTCGCTCTGGACGCCGGCCAGCAGCGCCTGCACCCGCACGCCGGGCACGGTGACCGCGGAGTTCCCCGCCAACGCGACGACCGCCTGCTCGTCGCCGGCCGCCGAACCGCCGCCGGTCGCGGCCACCGCCGTCCCGGCGGTCACCAGCGACAAACCGGCGACCAAGCCGAACGCGGACGCGGCCGCAATCAGCCGGTTGGCCCTCGCGCGTGAACGCGCGGCCAATGTCGCAGTACGTGAGCGGGTCACAGCCACCTTCGTCTCCCCAGGCGCAGTCGAGTTCCGGCCTTTGTGTCGGCATCTCAGTCGCTCATCTGTTGTGTTGAGCGCGGATACCGCCCGGTCGGAGTAGCGGCGCGGGCTCGCTTGCGCTCTCGGCGGTTCGGTCCGGCGACCTTAGGCGGCGGCCTTAGGGAGTAGTGCGAATGGGCACTAGCAGCAACCGAATTCGGCCAAAGCTTCAGCCGCGCCCCACGTCGTCCGATGGATGGTTCGTACAGCAAGTTCGGGGACAGGTCGGCCGCCGCCAGAAACGCGGCCCTGCACGCGAGGAGGTCCGGGGTGACGGCGTTGGTCGAGCACGTGCCGGCCCAGCCGGAGAACTCCGCTGGATTCACCGCGATGGTCGTTGACGACCACCCGTTGGTCCGCGAGTCGATGGTGAGTCGCCTCACCGCCATGGGTGCCCGAGAGATCGTCGAGGCGGCCAGCGTCGCCGAGGCGCGGGCGCGAGCCCGGGCGAGCGGCCCACGTGACCTCTGCGTGGTCGACGTCGGCCTGCCGGACGGCTCCGGCCTTGACCTGCTCGCCGAGTTGCGCACCGCAGGGTGGCCGCGACTCGTCGTGCTGTCGGCCGCCGACGACCCCTACTCGGTGCGCGCGGCGTTCGTCGCCGGCGCCCAGGGATACCTGCTCAAGTCGGCCTCGCCGGTCGTCGTCGCCGACGGCGTCCGCCGCGTCTTGGACGGCGGCGTGTACGCCGACCCGTCGGTCGCCTCTTTGCTGGCCGCCGGCCTGCGCAACAGCCCCACCAACGAGGGTGTCGGCGAGCTGTCCGGCCGCGAGGTCGAGGTCTTGAAGCTGGTCGCCGACGGCCGCTCGAACAAGGAGATCGGCGACGAGCTAGGTCTGTCGGCCCTCACCGTGAAGAGCCACCTCGCCCGCATCGCCCGCAAGCTGGGCACCGGCGACCGCGCCGAGATGGTCGCGCTCGCGATGCGCGCCGGCGTGATCCGCTAATCGCTCACTCGATCCGCATCACGCCCGCCGGATTGGCTGGCGGTTGCTCGGACTGGTGGAACACCAGTCGATTGCCGAACGGGTCTGGCACCTCCATGTCGAGCCCCCACGGCTCCTCCTCGATGCCCGGCCGCAGCGGATACCCGCTGGCGTGCAACTGTCGATGCAACCGCCGCAGGTCGCAGACCGCGATGCGCACGACAGATCCGGGCGTGCCATCGCCGTGGTGTTCGCTCAGGTGAAGCACACAACCGCCACGGGAGACCTGCTGGTACAGCGGCAATCCCGGCTCGAAGCGGTGCTCCCAGTCGACGCGGAATCCGAGATAGCCGCAATAAAAGTCGCGCGCCTCGCCGCCGGGGAAGGTGCGCAGGATCGGGACGAGCAACGGCGCGGCGCCGTCGTCCGAGGAGTTGTTGGTTGAAGCGGCCGCGAGGGCGGCGTGGCAGGTGTTCCAGTCGCGGTGCCCGAGCTGCTTGGCGACGAGCTCGAGCGCTTGCGAGTGGCTGATGGCGAGTTCGCCGCCGCTCATCGCCTCGCGCAATCGCGTGGCCATTGCCTTGGCTTGATCGAGCGTGATCGTCAACGTTGTCATCCTTCAGCTTTCCCCAGCGGTTGCCTTGGGTGGCGTTAGGACAGGCCCTGCCTTGCTGACTCAAGACCGCTGGTGAGCCGAAGCGACGATGGCGAGACCGCGCTCGAGCGTTCACCGTTCCCGATGTCCGGGCGCAGGGGGCGGGCCGCTCGACTGCCCTCTAACGAGTGCAGGCTAGCCGACCCGCCTGCGGTGGAGCAGACTTTTTGCACGGCGTCGGCCGTGTGCCACACCGGTTCGATGGAGGCGGCGTCGTACGGTAAGAGCTATGTCCGATTCGGCGGCCCGGCCTGCGCCCGCACCCGAGCCGTCGCCAATTCTTCCCGCCACCACGACCTTGGCTGATGTGGCCACGCCCGCGTTGGAGGCCGAACTCGCGCCCCTCTTGGTGCTGCGCGAGGGCGTGCCGCCGGTGATCGACAGCCCCGACGCGCTGCACGCCGCGGCGCGCACGCTCGCCGAGGGCCACGGTGCCGTGGCGGTCGACGCCGAGCGCGCGTCGAGCTACCGATACGGGCATCGCGCCTACCTGGTGCAGCTGCGCCGAGACGGCTCCGGCTCCTTCCTGATTGACCCGGTCGGCTGCCCCGACCTGGCGGAGGTCGACGACGCCGTCCGCGGCACCGAGTGGATCGTGCACGCGGCGAACCAGGACCTGCCCTGCCTCGGCGAAGTCGGCATGCATCCGTCATCGCTTTTCGACACCGAGTTGGCCGGGCGGCTCGCCGGCTTTCCCCGCGTCGGCCTCGCCACGATGGTCGAGAACCTCCTCGGGCAGCGCATGGAGAAGAGCCACTCCGCCGCCGACTGGTCGAAGCGCCCGCTGCCTGAGCCGTGGTTGCGCTACGCCGCCCTTGACGTCGAGGTGCTGCTGGAGCTGCGCGATCTGCTCGAGAAAGAGCTTGATAGGCAAGGAAAACTGGCCTGGGCGCGAGAAGAGTTCGAGCATGTCCGGACGACGCCGGCGCCTGCGGCGCCGCTCGACCGCTGGCGCAAGGTCTCTGGCATCCATCGAGTTCGCGGACGACGGCAGCTCGCGGTGGTGCGCGCGATGTGGCAGGCGCGCGACCGGCTAGCCCGAGCGCTTGACGTGTCCCCCAGCCGGCTGCTGCCCGACGCGTCGATCATCCACGTCGCCAGCAAACTGCCGAAGAGCGCGAAAACCCTTGCCGCGTCGCAAGAATTCATCGGTCGCGGCAGTCGGCGGCATCTCGACGACTGGTGGCAGGCGATCGAGGGCGCGCTCACGCTGCCCGACAGCGAGCTGCCCCAACAGGCGCGACACACCGATGGCCCACCTCCGGCGCACCGCTGGGCGGAGCGCGACCGGGCCGCCGCCGACCGGCTGGTCGCCGCGAAGGCCGCCGTGGCGGCGCTCGCCGACGAGCACAACCTGCCTGCCGAGAACCTGCTGCAGCCCGACACCGTGCGCCGACTGGCCTGGCAGCCGCCAGAACCGCTCGACACGGAGGCCGTCGGGGACGCCCTTCGCGCGCTCGGCGCCCGCGAGTGGCAGATCGGCCTGGCGGCCGGCCCGTTGACGCGCGCGTTTTCCCGTGCCCAGGCGCACACTTCACCCGATCGCGCTATTCAGCCAACGGCGTAACCGGGTACCGTCACTGGCATGTCGATGCCCGTGGGGGGACCGACCGCGAACGAACGTGTCGCGGTTCGTCGGTGCGCCCTGGCGGTGAGCGTCCTCACGGATCTCGACATCCGCCCCGCCGGAGACGGCATCGTGCTGCCCGGGCTGCCCGAGATCTTCGTGTCGGACGACGAGCTGTGCGCCGCGGTTGCGGGCGCCGACCCCGAGACCGGCCGCGCGCGACGGCGGTTGGGCCGCTGGCTTGCCGCGCGACGCGCGGTGGCCGAGCGGTCGCTAGACGAGCTCGCCGAGATCATCCGGCCCGTCGGCCTACCGGTCGGCCACGAGTTGCACCCCGGCCCGGCATGGGTCCGCCAGCCGGTGCTCGGCGGTTGCCTCGATCTTGGAGCCGGGTTCATCGGCCTCGACCCAAGCGACTGCGAGCGGGTCGTCGTCGTCCCGCAATCTGTTCTCGACGCCACCGGCATCGACCCCGCGCCGTGGTGGCGCGGCACCACCGAATACCTGGAAAACATGGGCGCGCTGGCCACCACCCGCTGGCGGCGGGCACCGGCCGTGGCGTT
>JAICLV010000011.1 GCA_025925185.1 Acidothermaceae bacterium | reverse complement strand
TGATCGTCGTCTGCAGGTCCGTCAGAATCGCGCAGCCGGCGAACTTCGTCGCGTGACCGAATCGGTTGCCGGTCACCGAGATGCCGCCCATCGACAGCTTCTTGCCGCCCGGGCCGTGGCCGCTGAAGTTGAAAGTGCAGCCGCCGCCGTCGGCCCAGTTGCCAGCGATCGACAGGCCGCTGGTGGAGCCGGTGTCCTGGGTGACCTGGATCGCCGCGTTGTTCGACGACGTGGCCTGCAGGTAGTTGCCGGTGATCCGGATGTTGCTTCCGGACATGATCTGGATCGCGTCGTTGTGCGTCGGGCCGCCGCCTTGCGCGGGGTCGGACGAGAAGTAGTTCAGGCCGTGAATCCAGGAGTTCTGCACCACGGAGTTCGACGACAGCTTCATGCCGTCGACGCCGCCGTGGATGTTCAGCCGGTTCAACGTGGCGCCGCGCACGCTCATCGCGTCGGTGCCCGCCGACGGATGGGCGACGGTGACCTCGTCGTCTTGAAGCAAGATGCCGCCGCCGGACGAGATCACGACGCTGTCGCTGCCAGCCCGGCCCTCGATCAGGCTGCGGGTGACCTTGACGTTGCTCGCCTTGATGATCAAGGCGCCCCTGATGTGCTTGGCGTCGATCACCGTTCCGGGCGTGGTGACCACGACGTCGCTGTTGATCACCGTGAGCGCGGTGCCGGCGGGCACGCCGGTGTTCGTCGGGCCGGGACGTCCGCCGGGCCGGGTCACCACCACGGGCGGCGCGGGCGGCTTCGGAGCCGGCGTGATCGCGCGCCGGGTGGGGGGCGGCGCGGGCTTCGCGGCGGTCTTCGGTGCCTGGCTGGCCTGCCGCGTGGTCGAGACCGGGGTGCGCGGAGGCACACCCGCGGCGCGACCCGCCTCGGCGGGGTCGGTGCGTGGGGCGGTCGTCGACGCGGACGCCGACGGGCTCGCCGATCCGCTCGCCTGCGTCGTCGCCGAGGTCGAGGGCGGCGACGGAGTTGGGGCGGACGACGTGGCGGCGCTGTCGGCCGCGCGGGTCGTCTTTGACGCCGACGTCTGGTCGGACGACGAGACCCCAATCACGACGGCCGCGGTGACACCGCCGATCGCCGTGATCGCGGTTGCGGACATCCAAACAGGCTTGCTGAGACGCACGAGTGGAGCTCCTGCACTTCGACGATCAGTTGCACGTCGTGTATCGGACGATTCGGCCATTCGCCTTAGCGCCGTTACGCCGTCCGGGCTAATCCGCACCCGGTCCACGACTCGCGGAGCCTAGCCGCGCGCGCCCAAGATCGCTTGGTCTCTCGGCGGGCGGGTGAAAAGCATCACAGCAGGCCCGCGCCGGCCGGACGGGTGCCGCAGCGGGCCCTGGGTGCCTGAACTCGTCCGAGAATGGGTCTGTGGAGGTACCTTCGGACCCGCCAGCCCCCTGAACGTGATCAACTTGGAGCGGGCGTTAGAGGCTTTTGACGGCGGAGACCAGCTTCGACAGCGAGTCCTTGGCGTCGCCGAAGAACAGTGTGGTCTTGGGGTGGTAGAGCAGCGCGTTGTCGATGCCGGCGAAACCTGGCCGCAGCGACCGCTTCATGAACACCACGTTCGACGCCTCGTCGACGTTGAGGATCGGCATGCCGTAGATCGGGCTGCCCACCTGGTCGCGCGCGGCCGGGTTGACCACGTCGTTGGCGCCGACCACAACGGCGACATCGGTGGAGGAGAACTCGTGGTTGGCGTCGTCCATCTCTTTGAGTTGCTCGTACGGCACGTTCGCCTCGGCGAGCAGCACGTTCATGTGACCGGGCATCCGGCCCGCGACGGGGTGGATTGCGTAAAACACCTGCACGCCTCGCGATTCAAGCAGGTCGACGAGTTCGCGGGCCGTGTGCTGCGCCTGCGCCACCGCCAACCCGTAACCCGGCACGATGGCCACTTTTCGCGCGTACGCAAGGAGAATTGCGAGGTCCTCGGCGCCGGCCGAGCGCACCGCGTGGTCGCCGGTCGTCACCTCGGCGGTGGAGCCGGCGGTTGAGACGCCCCTGAACGCCCCGAACAGCACGCCGGTGATGGGACGGCCCATCGCCTTGGCCATCAGCTGGGTGAGCAGCGTTCCCGAGGCGCCGACCAACGTGCCGGCGACGATCAGCAGCGTGTTGTCGAGCACGTAGCCCGAGGCAGCGACGGTCAAGCCGGTGAACGCGTTCAGCAGCGAGATGACGACGGGCACGTCGGCGCCGCCGACCGGCAGCACGAACAACACACCCAGCACCAGCGACAGCACCGCGCAGGCGACAAGCAGCGGAACGCTCGACGTCGGCACCGTCGCGATGCCGAGCCCCAGCGCCGCGAGCCCCACCAGCGACGTCACGATCTGCGCGCCCGGCACCAGGATCGGCCGACCGGTCATCAGTTCTTGCAGCTTCGCGAAGGTGATCATCGAGCCGCTGAAGCTGACGCTACCGACGATCGCGGTGAAGACGACCGCCGACGCGGCCGCGTTCGTGTCGGTGTCGTGCAACTTGACGAACTCGGTGAGCGAGACCAGCGCCGCGGCGGCGCCGCCAACACCGTTGAAGATGGCGACCATCTGCGGGATCGCGGTCATCTTCACCATGCGCGCGGCCGGCACCGCGAGGAGCGAGCCGATCACGATCGCCACGATGATGAGCCAGCGATGCCCCAAGCCGTGCAGGCACAGCGTGACGATGACGGCGAGGGTGGCGCCGAACGCCCCGATCAGGTTGCCGTAACGCGCGTGCTTGGGCGACGACAATCCCTTGAGCGCCAGGATGAAGCACAGCGCGGTCACCCAATAGGCGAAGAGAACCGGAGTGCTCATTTCGCTCCGCCGTTTTGCGCGACGTCGGACGACGGGGTGGGCTTTCGACCTTTGAACATCTCAAGCATCCGGTCGGTGACGACGAAACCGCCGACCATGTTCGCGGTGGCGAGCACGATCGCGATAAAACCGAGGGTGAGCTGCACCGCGCCCTGCGCCTCGCCGGTGATGAGGATCGCGCCCACCAAGATGACGCCGTGAATCGCGTTCGCGCCGGACATTAACGGCGTGTGCAGGATCGTCGACACCTTCGAGATGACCTCGAAGCCGACGAAGATCGACAGCATGAAAATCGTAAGAAGGCCGATATTGTTCATCTAGGCGCGCACCTCACCGGCGTGGACGACGAGGCAGCCGGCGACGATCTCGTCGTCGAGATCCGGTACCACGTCGCCGTCCTTTGTCATAAGCAGCAGCAAATTCGCGACGTTGCGCGCGTAGAGGCGGCTGGCGTCGTACGGCATGCCGCTCGGCACGTTGCGGCCGCCCCAAATCAGCACACCGTTGTGGAGCACCTCTTCGCCCGCGCGTGAGCCCTCGACGTTTCCGCCGGAGTCGGCGGCGATGTCGACGATGACCGTGCCAGGCCGCATCGACTCCACCATGGCGGTGTCGACCAGCATCGGGGCGCGGCGTCCGGGAACCGCGGCCGTCGTGATGACGGCGTCAGACGCGGCGATGAACGGCGTCAACAGCTCGCGCTGCCGGGCGGCGCGATCCTCGGTCATCTCGCGCGCGTACCCGCCGGCGCCTTCCAACGCCTCCAGGTCGAGCTCGATGAACTTCGCCCCAAGGCTCTTGACCTCTTCGGCCGCGGCGACGCGCACGTCGTACGCCGATACAACCGCGCCGAGCCGGCGGGCGGTGGCGATCGACTGCAGGCCCGCGACACCCGCGCCAAGCACCAGCACCTTCGCGGGCGGCACGGTCCCGGCGGCCGTCATCAGCAGCGGGAAGAACCGCGGCAGCTTCTCGGCCGCGACCAGCGCCGCGCGATAGCCGGCGACCAGCGCCTGCGAGGACAACGCGTCCATGCTTTGCGCGCGCGAGATACGCGGCAGCCGGTCGAGTGAGAAGGCCGACACCTTGCGCGCCGCGAAAGCGTCGAGCAGATCCGGCTCCGCGGCCGGCTGCAAGAAGCTGATGACGACGCATCCGTCAGCGAGCGTGCGCGCGTCGTCGACCGGTAACGACTGCACGGCCAGGACGACGTCCGCGCGTGCCATCGCCGCGCGTTCTGCCACCGCGGCTCCGGCCGCCTCGTAGTCGGCGTCGGGATAGCCCGCCGCGACACCGGCGCCCTTCTCAACGACGACGTCGAGACCCGCGCTGGACAGCTTGACGACCGTGTCCGGCACGCACGCGACCCGTCGCTCGTGCTCACGTGTCTCTCGCGGTACGTAGACGTTCTTCGCCACGCTGGCAACCTATGGCACTAACGCTGCCAGTGGGGCGGTTTCCCGACGTGTCGGAAGTCACGAACGGGATAGCACGATGTCGTCGGCCCGCACCGTCACCGTCACCCCGCTCGCCCCGACCGCGACGCCGGTGAGTCGCACGCCGCGCGGCAACCCCGGAACGGAAATCGTGAAACCAACTCGGGAACGAACCTGGTCCATCACGGACGGCGGCAACGTGACACCGGCGGGCAGCGACACGTCGACCGGCTCCAACTTCATGGCGTTGCCGACCAACGACACCCGGGCGACCACGTCGACGGTCGCGGAGACGCCAGCCACCGTCAGCGCCTCGCTTAGCCGCGCCTCGTCCGGGTGGCCGGCGATGGCCGACACCTTCAGGCCGGGCAGCTTGGCGGCTTTTTCGACGTCTGAGAAGGAGATGACGGCCAGGCCTGTCACGTGGTCGACCTGAATCTCGCTGACGTTGCCGGAGAGCGCCTTCGAGGCAGGCAGATGGACGCCGTCGAAGTTGACCGTGCTGACCGAGCTCGGCAGACCTGCCACGCCCGCCGCGCTGTCGAACAGGTCGCGCGCCCTCACCTCGATGCGGTCGTAGCGTCCGCTGAAGGCCTGCGTCAGGAACGGGAATCCGTGCACGGTGACGGTCGGCTTGTGCGCGAGGTGAGCGTCGGACTGCAAGACCGCGGCGATCCGGCCTTCGGCCACGTGGTTCGCCAACCGATCGGCGCCAACGGCGAGACCGACGAGCACCGCGGCGGCGATGACGAGCGAGCGCAACGGGTGTCGCATCAACCCACCGTTATGCGGGCCACCACCAAGACGGCAGGAGCGAGCAGCGCGATCGGCAACGTGGTGGCCACCGGCCACCCGCGCCTAAGAGTCCCGATGCCGGACGACGAAGCCCCCGCGACCCCCGAGGCGCCGGCCGCGCCGATTGCCCCGACGGCGATCCGCGCCACCAAGGCGAGCACCGCGGCGGTGGCCGCCACCGCGCTGCCAGAGCCGGCGCCGACGTCCGCGATTTCGCCCGCGACCGCGACGCCCACGCCCACGCCGACCGCCAAGCCCAGCGGACCCGACAACCACAGCGGCAACCGGCGCTGCACCGGCAGCACGGCCAGGCCGCCGGCGACGAGCGCAACGGCGACGACGTCGGCGCCCGCCCGCCCGCCCCTCACCCCGAGCAACACGGCGCCCGCGATCGCGAGCGCGCCGGTGGCGATCGTCGCGGCGAGCGCGTCGGTGAGCCGTGCTCGGCCGTCACGTCGAACAAGCTGGACGACGAACGCGAGACCGACCACGACGGCCAGCACGGCTGTCAACGCCCGCACATCGGAGTGGTCGGCCGACCGCAGCAAAGCAACGTCCGCCGCGACCGCGCCGCCAGCCGCGACGACCCCGGCGGCCACATGCCAGCGGGTCGTCAGATCGGCGGCGCGGAACCAGCCGACCACGAGCAGCAGCTGCGCGGCGGCGAGCGCGGCGGCAAGCCAGAGCCGGCCGGCCGCGGAGGCGGCGATCAGCAGGCCGGCACCCGCGGCGGCGGCGATGGAAAGCACACCCAGCATGGTCGCAGACGCGACCGTCAGGCGCCGCCGGCGAACGGGGGCAGCACCTCGATCGTCGCGCCCCGCGCCAAGTCGACGGTGGTCGGATCGCGGCGGCTCACCGGGTCGCCGTCGACCACGAACGCGCAGCGCCGCAGCACCCGCGCGAGCTGCCCGTCGGGGCCGCCGTGCCGAGCCACCGCGGCCTCGAGCGCCTGCGCCAAGGTCGCCGCCTCGAACGCCTCCTCGGCGGTGCCCGCCGCATCGCGCGCCGCGGCCCAATAGCGAAGCGTGCCACTCACGGGATTCACACCGCCTATCCTTGCCCAAGACGCATCTGACACCTATCAGACGGGCGGGTCGGCATGAGCACCCTGCTACTGCTGACCAACGCGCTGCAACCGTCCGCCGAGGTGCTGCCCGCGCTGGGCCTCCTCCTGCACCGGGTGCGCGTCGCCCCCGCCGAGGTCACCGCGCTGGTCGACGCGCCGCCGTCCGACGTCGTTTTGGTAGACGGACGACGCGACCTCGCGCACGCGCGGTCGCTGTGCCAGGTGCTGCGGACCACCGGGTTGTCGTCCCCCTTGTTCCTTGTCGTCACCGAGGGCGGGCTGTCGGTGGTCACCGCCGAGTGGGGGTTCGACGACGTCCTTCTCGACGCCGCCGGCCCGGCCGAGGTCGAGGCGAGGCTTCGGATCGCGCTCGGCCGCCTCGAGATCGCCGCCCGCTCCGACGAGCCCGACGACGAGGTGATCCGCTCCGGCGACTTGCTGATCGACGAGGCCACCTACTCGGCTCGGCTGCGCGGCCACTCCCTCGACCTCACCTTCAAGGAGTTCGAGCTCCTCAAGTACCTCGCGCAGCACCCAGGCCGGGTGTTCACCCGGGCCCAGCTGCTGCAAGAGGTGTGGGGCTACGACTACTTCGGGGGCACCCGCACGGTCGACGTCCACGTGCGGCGGCTGCGGGCCAAGCTCGGCGCGGAGCACGAGGCGCTGATCGGCACCGTGCGCAACGTCGGGTACAAGTTCGTGCTGCCGTCGCCCGAACGCGCGTCCGCCCCCGTCGACGCGCCCGCCGTCCCTGCCGACGTCCACGCCGACGTCCACGCCGACGTCCACGCCGAGTGAGCCGGTGGCCGACGACCTGCCGTCCGGCGCCCGGTTGCAAACCGCCCGTCGCCTGACCACCGACGAAGTCGCCACCGTCGCCGCGCTCGTCGACGAAGCCACCGACGCCGACGGCGTGCGGCCGCTGTCCGAGCACGTGATGCTGCACCTGCGCTACGGCGGCGACGAGCCGGCGCGCAACCTGCTGTTGTGGCGCGACGGCCGCGACGACACGCCGCAGCTGGTGGCCTACGCGCACCTCGACGTCACCGACCCGGTCGAGGGACCGAGCGCCGAGATGGTCGTCGGGCCCTCCGCCCGCCGGCACGGATTCGGCCGCGCGCTGATCGAGGGCGTGCTCGAGCAAAGCGGCGACCGGCTGCGGCTGTGGGCGCACGGCGACCTCCCGGAGGCGTCGCTGATGGCCCAGCGGCTGGGATTTCGCCGCGTGCGGGTGCTGTGGCAGATGCGCCGGTCGCTGTTCGCGCCGCTGCCGCGGGTCGAGGTCCCAGACGACGTGAGCATCCGCACGTTCACACCCGGCGCGGACGACGAGGCGTGGCTCGCGCTGAACGCCCGCGCGTTTGCCGACCACCCCGAGCAGGGCTCCTGGACGCAGGAGGACCTGCGGCGCCGGATGAACGAGTCGTGGTTCGACCCGGCCGGCTTCTTCCTCGCCGAGCGCGCCGACACCGGCGAGCTGATCGGGTTCCACTGGACGAAGGTGCACGGCAGCCAGGCCGACCACGCGCACGAGCACGCCGGCAACCACGTGCACGAGCACTCGCACCCGCACGGACACGAGCCGATCGGCGAGGTTTACGTCCTGGGCGTCGACCCCGACGCGCACTCACGCGGACTTGGCCGGCTGCTGACGGTCGTCGGGCTGCGGCACTTGCGCAGCATGGGCTTGCTCGACGTGATGCTCTACGTCGACGAGTCCAACGCGGCGGCCATCAAGCTGTACGAGTCGCTGGGCTTCACGAGATTCGCCACCGACGTCCTCTTCCGCCGCGGCTGACAAGCCGCGCATAAGCACCGCGGCTAGCCCGTCGGTGATCACGCTCGGGGGGCCGAGACTCCCTGAGCGTGGCGTGCACGACCAGCCCGGGGGGTCTACGCCCAGCTCGCGCCTGCTCCCGAGCAGCTGAGGGCCGACAGCCGGGGGCGCGGTCAGCCGAAGAACGGCAGCAGCACCGCGTGCACGGCGGCCGCCACGATGGCCGCGGCCGGCAACGTCACGATCCAGGCCATCACGATGTTGCCGGCGACTCCCCACCGCACGGCGGAGAACCGCCTGGTCGCCCCGACGCCCATCACGGTCGAGGTGATGACGTGCGTCGTCGAGATCGGCGCCCCAAAGTGTGCCGCCGTCAACAAGACAGCGGACGACGTGGTGTCGGCGGCGAACCCGCGAGGCGGGTCGATCTGCACGATGCGTCGTCCGAGGGTGCGCATGATGCGCCAACCGCCCGAGTAGGTGCCGAGCGCCATCGCACCGGCAGCGGCGAGCTTCACCCACAGCGGCACGTCGAACGTGCCGATGTACCCGCCGGTGACAAGGGCCAGGGTAATGACGCCCATCGTCTTCTGGGCGTCCTGGGTGCCATGCGAATAAGCGATCGCCGCCGCCGAAAGTCGTTGCAGGCGCCGGAAATTCCGGTTCAGCCGGTGCGCGTTGCCGCGCTGGAAAACCCACATGATGACGAGCATCAAGATGAAGCCGATGATGAAGCCGATGAACGGCGACAGCACCATCGGGATGATGACCTTCTCGATGACGCCGCGCCACTTGACGGAGCCGAAGTGGTGCGAGGTAACGACCGCCGAGCCGATCAGCCCGCCGATGAGGGCGTGCGACGACGAGGACGGCAGCCCGAAGTACCAGGTGATGAGATTCCAGGTGATGGCGCCGAGCAGCGCGGCGAACACTAAGACCAGGCCGTGGTTGCCGGCCGGCGTCTCGATGATGCCGTTGCCGACCGTGCTGGCGACACTTGTCGAGACCAGCGCGCCGACGAGGTTCAGTGAGCCGGCCATGAGCAGCGCCACCCGCGGGGTGAGCGCGCGCGTGGAGACCGACAGTGCGATCGCGTTCGCGGCGTCGTGGAACCCGTTCGTGTAATCGAAGGCGAGGGCGACGAGGACGATGAGGACCAGACCGACGTCGGCCACGCTCAAGACTCCTTGACGACGATCGTCTCGACGGCGTTGGCGACGTTTTCAAACGCGTCGGCCGCGGCCTCGAGCTGCTCGGCCACCTCCTTGAGCTTGAGCACGGTGAGAGCGTCGTAGCGGCCGTCAAAAAGCTTCGCGAGCAACCGCCGGTAAAGTCGGTCGGCCTCGTTCTCCAGCCGGTTGACCTCGATCCAGTAGATGTCGAGGTCCTTGCGAGTGCGCAGCCGCGGCATCGCCTCCGCCGTGATGAGCGCGGCGCGCTGCAGCACGTCGACCTGCTCCGCGATCTCCGGGGGCAGCTCCTCGAGCTTGTAGAGGACGACGAGGTCGACCGCCGCCTCCATGAAGTCCATGACGTCGTCGAGCCGACCGGCCAGCCGGTAGATGTCGTCGCGGTCGAACGGCGTGACGAACGTGGAGTTCAGCTTGCGCAAGATGCCGTGCGTGACCTCGTCTTCCTCGTGCTCGATCTTGCGCACTTCCTCCGCGACGCTCTTGCGGTCGGCGACGGGGTCGAAGATCTTCGCAAGCGCCTGGACGCCGAGCACCAGGTTGTCGGCTGAGGCGCTCAGCATGTCGAAGAAGGTGGTGTCTTGCGGCGTCAGGCGCAGGCGCACAGAAACTCCTGGGTACGGCAGCTGTCGGGGCAGATGCTACGGGCGGCGCCGACGACCCGCCGTGCCGGGCTGGGTTTAGGAGCGCGCGGGCGAGGTCGTCACGCCAAGCGCGCGGTCGATTTGCTCCTGCGTGAGCGGTTGGTTGCTGGCGCCGGCGACGATGATCAACTCGCTGTACAGCTCGATCTCCTCCAACGCCGCCGGGTCTTGGAGGCGCAGGTCGAGCTCAGAGCGCGCGTCGTCCTCGCGTTCTCGCGGCAGCACACCGTCAGCGCTCGCCATGTCGACCTAATCCCCTACCCGCATCCACATGAACCGGACTCGACTCACGCTAATCCCGCGCAATGGCGGTTGCATGACCTGTTCGGGTCACACCGCGCAGCGACGACACGGCGGGGTTCTACCTCACCAAACACCGGTTGACACCCCGCTTCCCCCGGATCGGCCTCCGTTCGAGTCTCAGCCAGACCCGCTCGCGTGCCGATAGGCATCGGATGAAGGTCATCTACTTCGAGACGTGCCCAACCTGCGATTGCGCTTTGGTGCGCTCTCCCGATGGCCAGCTCCGAGCGTCGAACCGGCTGAAGGCGGTGTGCAGCGGCTGCGCCTGCCACCGCGAAGTCGCCGGCGTCGACCAGCTTCCCGTCCAGCCGATCAGCCGAGAAAGTCGGCCAGCGACCGCGTGATCGGTCCGGCCAGCGTCGCGAGCGGCAGCGCCGCCTCGCGGTAGCAACGCCGGCGCGACGCCAAGTCGAGCTCAGGGTCCGCGTCGTCGGCGGTCGGCCGCGCGCACGCGGCCGCGTCGTCCGAGATTGTCGTCTCGAGCTTCGCGAGCACCTCGTCGAGGAGCAGTCCACGATCGGCGGCCGCCGCCAGCTCCCGCTCGCAGATCGACAGCGCGGTGAGCCGCTCGTCGTGGTCGAGCTCGTCGGGCAGGTTCACCGGTCGCTCCCGAGCAACGACCGCTCCACCTCGACCGCCGCGGCCTCGAGTCGATGCCGGTTGTCGTCGGCGGCGGCGCGCACCTGGGCGACCAGCGTCTCGAACGCCGCCCGGTGCGCCGCGAACAAGTCGTCCCACGGCGCGGGGGCGGCGGCCACGACGCTGGCCAACGTCGGCGCGGGACCCAGGCCGAGCTCGGCGGCGAGCGCGTCGAGCTCGATCGCGCGGGTGAGGTCCGTGAGTCGCAGTTCCTCGAGCACCAGGTCGATCTCGTGGCTGGCGCGAGCCAACCATCGCACCGCATGCGGACCGCCTTCGCTCAGGAGCAGCCGCTCTTGGTCGAGCTTGAAAAGCAGGACGTCGAGCAGCTCCCGCTCGCGCCATAGGACGTCAGAGACTTCGGCGAAGCCGGACATGCTCGACCTCCGTTCTGCGCGCGTCGCTGGGACGTGTGTGACAAGTGGCGTCTCCATGCTGCCGGAATCCCGACCGCGCGGGCCATCGCCAGGCCGGGCCGCCCGAAAGTGGCGCTAGACGGTGGTGGATAAGGCGTCCGGTCGATTTTCCAGTCGGCCGGATGCTTCGCGTGAAGTAGTCACTCCGAGCCGTTTCTTATGCGTTTGACGATCATTACGCCATTCGGAGTCAAGTCACCCCGGGTCCAGCGGCGATGAGACTGGCATGGCAGGCACCGAAAACATCACACCGTCGACGCTTCGCGTCGACCAGTCGACGCGGGCGACCGCTCAGGTCGCGAGCAAAGCGGCCGACCAGGCCGTCAAGCGCAGCGCCTCGGACGACGACCTCGTCCGTGAGCACCTCCCCCTCGTGGGCTACCTGGTCGCCGAGGTCGCGGCCAAGCTCCCCGGCCACGTCAGCCGCGACGACTTGACGTCGGCAGGCATGATGGCGCTCGCGCAAGCCGCCCGCGGCTTCGACGCCGAGCGCGGCGTGCCGTTCGCCCGGTTCGCGACGGTCCGCATCCGAGGCGCCATCATCGACGAGCTGCGCAGCCACGACTGGGCGAGCCGCTCGGTGCGTATCAAGGCCCGCCAGCGCGCGGCCGCCGAAGAGGAGTTGGCCGCCGCCCTCGGTCGCCACCCCACGGCCGCCGAACTCGCCACCCACCTCGGCATCTCGGCCGACGAGCTCGCCGCCGTCGAGGAGGACGTGCACCGCTCGGTCGTGTTGAGCCTGCAGGGTTTCTCGGACGCCGGAACGCTCGAGGGCATGTTGCCGCACCAAGACCCCGGGCCGGAGGAGGTGCTGCTCAACCGCGAGCGCGCGTCCTACCTGGTCGACGCCGTGGCCGCACTTCCCGAGCGGCTGCGGGTCGTCGTCGAGGGCTACTTCTTCAACGAGCGGCCGATGGCGGAGATCGCGGCCGAGCTCGGTGTCACCGAGTCGCGCATCTCGCAGATGCGGGCCGAGGCGCTCGCGCTCCTCAAGGACGGCATGACCGCGATGCTCACGCCGGAGGAACTGCCTGGGGAGGCCCGGCCGGACGGCTGCGTCGCCCGCCGCAAGGCCGCCTACTACGCGACGATCGCCGCCAGCTCCGACTTCCGCGCGCGGGTCAGCGCCGGACCGTCGCCGTCCGCGCGAACGGTCCGCCGCATCACCGGCGCCGCGTAACACGTTTGGCTCCTTAGATTCGGGTCGCACCGGTCGAAATTAAAGTTGCAGTGGGGTGTGACGCGGTGCGAACGGAGCAACTGCAGTGATTGTGCTGACGCGGCTAGCCGGTCCGTCGTTCGCGCTCAACCCCGATCTCATCGAGCGCGTCGAGGCCACCCCTGACACCGTCGTGACGCTTATCGGCGGCACCAAGTACGTCGTCTGCGAGTCGGTCGACGAGCTGCTCGAGAAGGTGCGCGAGTACCGCGGGCAAATTATCGCGGCCGCCCACAAGTACGAGAACGCGCCAGAACCTGAGCCTCGGCTGCGGGTCATTCCGCTGCCCGTCGAATAGGCCAGGCTCGCATCCGCATCGCGGCCCGACACGGTTCGGGCGGCCTCGCGGGTAAGCAATTTGGTCTAGTCCAATCTCTTGACAGGTCAGCCGCGCCCGGCGCAGGCTGAACCACGAGATCGATCTCGAATACCTCTCAAGGCACCTCGCCTCGGGGAATTTCGCTCGACCCTGGCCCGCGGCGTCGCACCCGACGTCCGTGGCTCGAGGCGCCGACCCCGCATATCCGCGCGGGTCTCAGCGCGTCGCAGACCCCTGTTGTCGTAACGAAAGATTCGAGGAGACTCACGTGCACCAAGCAGAAATCCGCCATGCGAAGCGAACGCATGGCCGCACCCGCGCCAAGGCAATCTGCGCCTCGGAGCCGCCGAACACCCCGGCGCTCTGGCTCGCCGAGTGAGTCGACCTAGGTGAGCATGACTTTCGGCTGTTAGACGGACCCCGCGCGCTCGACAATGGACGCGACCGTCTAACAGCCGAGGGCTTGAGTCGCCGTGGACTTCTGCCGACAAGGCAATCGTGGAGAGCCATTCGCCCAGCTCGCGTCCACGCTCATGAGCATGACCATGTCACGGGGACTTGGTTCGCTCGGCATCGACGCGCCCGTCGTGCTGCGCATCGCGGCCGCCGGCAAACTCGCCGGTGAAGGTCACGAATACGCGACGCACGTCGAGGACGTCGAGCCCGACGCGATCGTCGTTGGCGCGCCCGCGGGCGCGAACTCGGTGCTGCTTGCCAGCGGCAGCCGAGACGTCGAGCTGTCTTGGATGTCGCCGCGCGGACGCTACGAGCAATTGTGCCGAGTGCTCAGCTCGACGAGCCCGGGCGGCGCAAAGCTGTGGCGGTTGCGGCCGATCCGCCAGCCGCACTTGATCCAACGCCGTCGCTACATCCGGGTGCGCGCCTGCATCGACGTCGTCCTAGAGCTGGACGGCGACGCGGTGTCCGCCACCACCGTCGACATCTCCGAGGGCGGCTTCCGGGTGCGGCTGTCGCGTCGCGAGATCCCCGAACTGCAACGTACCGTCGTCCGCACCGTCATCGGACGCGAACGCGTCGCGGTGCCCGGCTACGTCGTCCGCACCATTGAGTTGGACGACGGGAGCGAGCAGATCGAAGCCGTCGTGGCGTTCGACATCGGTGGCCCGGGTTCGGAAGCCATCAGGCGGCACATCCTGCATCTTCAATTGCGCGCACGCGCGAAACGCGACGCGTAAGCAACCTGCGTAGGGTTCCGCGCGTGGTTGTCTATAGAGGAAGACCGCACGGGAACCGGGAGCACACGCAGTGATGATGGCCAAGCACCGCCGAGCGTCGCAATCGCGGCGTGGCGTGAGCGTGTCCATCGCCGCCGCCGTGGCGCTCGCCGTGGTCGCTGGCATCGCGGTGCTCACCGACCGCTACGGGGCGGGTTCGGCAGGAACGCAACGCGCAGCGGCCGCGACCGGAGCGGTCACCGCGCCGCCGAGCAGTCCATCGAAGCCAGCGCAACCGGCAGCGTCCGATGTTGTGGTGAGACCGGCGACGGCGGTGAGCATCTCGACGTCGTCTGGCGCGTCCGGGGCCGACCCGATCGTCGTCACGTACGACGCACCGACCACAGCTGCCAGCCCGCTGCCGCAAGTAGACCCACAGACCGAGGGCTCCTGGTCGCAGCCGACGCCTGCCACCTGGCGGTTCACCCCGACCGTTCCGTTCGTGCCCGACACCACCGTCACCGTCACCGCCGGCACCAAGCAGTTCACCTACAAGGTGGCCGACGGTTCGCTGTTGCGCGCGCAGCAGATCCTCGCCGACCTGCATTACCTGCCGCTGACCTTCGCACCCGCGACCGCGATCGCCAACACCGCCGCCGGGCAAGGAGCGTTGGCATTCGCGCCGCCAGCCGGTGACTTCGCGATGCGATACGGCTCAACACCCGCCGAGCTCAGCGCGCTTTGGGCGCCAGGAAAGATGACGGCGGTCACCAAGGGCGCGATCATGGCGTTCGAGAACGTGCACCATCTCGCGATCGACGGAGTCGCCGGCCCCGCGGTGTGGGCCGCGTTGCTGCACGACGCCGTCGCGGGCGCCGTCGACCCGCAGCCTTACACATGGGCTTGGACGACGATGAAGCGTCCCGAGACACTGCGGATTTGGAGTGACGGCGACTTCGTCTTCTCGTCGAAAGCCAACACCGGCATCTCGGCTGCGGAAACCCCGATCGGCAGCTGGCCAGTGTTCTCGAGGTTCCGCACCCAGACGATGAAGGGCACCAACCCCGACGGGACGAAGTACAACGACCCCGGCGTGCCGTTCATCAGCTACTTCTACCAAGGCGACGCGATCCACGGCTTCAAGCGGGCCTCCTACGGGAGTCCGCAGAGCCTGGGTTGTGTCGAGCTGCCGTACGACGCGGCGCAGACGGTGTGGAACCTGATCGACTACGGCACCGTGGTGACCGTCACCCACGCGTGACGCAGCGGCACTAGACCGATTTTTGGTAGCTGCGGAACGCGCGCACGGCCAGCCAAAGGCAGGCGAGGCACAGCAGCACCAAGAAGCCGAGTCGGGAGAACGCGAATCCCCAATCCGGGTCGGCCACTAAGGACTGCCGGCCGACCTCGACGGCCCAGTTGACCGGGTTGTAAGCCGCGACGTCTCGAATCCACGCGGTGACCTCGGTGCTTGGCATCAACAGCGTCGACAAGAACGACATCGGCAGCACCAAGAACGTCACGGCCGCGATCATCGACTCTTCCTTGCGCATCAGCAGCCCAAGCGCGTCGGAGAACGTGGCGAACGCCGCGCCCAGCAGCAACGCCGCGGCTAGCAACAGCACGACCGCTCCTACGCCGCCGTGAAAGCGGGCCCCCGCCAGGATGCCCAATCCGATGATGATGAGTGACTGCACCAGCGTCGTGACCAGGCTGTTGGCCAGGTGACCGGCGATGATCGCGCCGCGCGACACCGGTGAGACGAGAAAGCGGTTCATCACTCCCCGGTCGAGGTCGTTGATGACCGACATGCCCGACCAGCCGTTGCTGAACATCGCGTTCATCACCACGATGCCGGGCGTCAAGAACTCGATGTAGGAGTTGGTGGTAAAGCCGGGCAGGCGCGCCACGCTCTTGAAGAGCTGGCCGAACAGCAGCAGCCAGATGACCGGCTGCACCAGGCTGATCATCACGAACGCCGGCTGGCGCAACAACGCGCGGACATGCCGAACGCCGATGCCGCCGGTCTGCCGCATCGTCAAGGTGAGCGTGCTCATCAGCGGTTTTCCTTTGCGGGCTCGGAGGTTTGCGCACCGGCTGCCTCGTACGAACGGCCGGTGTGGCGCAGGTACACGTCGTCCAAAGAGGGTCGTGCGACGGTCGCCGACGCGACAGAGAGACCGGCCGACTCAAGCGCCACCAAGAAGGCGGGCAGCGCCGACGCCCCGTTGTCGGCGCGGCCGCGCATGCTGCGGCCGTCGATGGCGACCTCGCGAAGCTGCTGGCTGGCGATGCAATCGCGCAGCGCTTCTGCATCGGGTGTCGCCGCGAACTCGACGACGACCGCGTCTCCGCGCAGCTCGCTCTTCAGCGCTTCGGGAGCGCCGCGCGCGACCACGACGCCGCCATCGACGATCGCCAGGTCGTCGGCAAGCTTGTCTGCCTCTTCCAGGTAGTGGGTCGTTAGCAACACAGTGAGGCCCTCGTCGCGCGCAAGCCGGGAGATCTCGGTCCACATCTCCGCGCGCGCTTGCGGGTCGAGCCCGGTGGTCGGCTCGTCGAGAAACAGGACGCGCGGCCGATGCATCAATCCCATTGCGACGTCGAGCTTGCGCTGCATGCCCCCGGAGTACGTCTTGGTGATGCGTTTGGCGGCGTCGACAAGACCGAATTGATCGAGCAACTCGTTGGCCCGAGCCCGCAACGCGCTCCCGTGCAACCCATACAGCTGCCCTTGCAACGCTAGGTTTTCAAACCCGGTCGCCTCAACATCGCACGCAGACTGCTGCGCGACGCAACCGATGACGCGGCGCACCCGATCGGGATGCGCGTCGACGTCGATTCCGCCGACGGTCGCGGTACCGGAGTCGGCGCGCGAAAGCGTCGTGAGGATCTTCACCGTCGTCGACTTTCCGGCGCCGTTCGGCCCGAGCAGGCCGAACACGGTTCCAGGTGCGACGTCGAAGGTGACGCCGCGCAGCGCCCGCACGTTTCCCTTGTAAGTCTTGGTGAGATCGCGCACCGCTATGTCGGCGCCCGATCGTCCGATCGTCGCTGTGGCGACGCCCGGCGATGACGCGGTCATCACTTTGCTCCCTTGTCAGATTTACGCTTCTTCTTCTCAGACGGCGAAACGGGCGTGCGCTCCGCGTGGAATTGCCGCCACATCTCGACACCGTCGAGCCGACCGGACTCGATGTCGTCGATAAGCGACCGCACCCAGTCGCGCTCGGCGATGCGCAGCACGCCCCGGTACTCGCTCTCGATCCAAAACAGCCGCGGCAGGTCGAAGTCCTCGGTCATCCCGCGCAGGCCTTCGGTTGCCCGAATCTCGACCTCGAGCGCGAGCAACCGGGCCCGCAGCAGCCGCACCGCGTCGTCCGGATGAAGCGCGCCGATCAACGACAAGCCAGCCTCGAATTGGGTGAATTCCTTAGCTGGCAGGCGAATCAGGTCGCTTAGCCAGTCGACCATCAACACCTTGCCGGACTCGGTGATGTCGTAGATCGTGCGCTCCGGCCGGCGGCCCTCGCGCACGGTCTCGACCGCCTCGATCAAGCTGTCTCGCACAAGGGCGTCGACCACGGTGTAAAGCGAGCCGTAGTTGAGCTTGATGCTCTCCTGCTTGGCGCGCTCGCGCAGCGTCGACGCCATCTCGTACGGGTGCATCGGCCGCTCGTACAGCAGCACCAACACCGCGAGCGCCAACGGATTTGTCGGCCTCCTCGCCACCGCGGCGTCACCTCCACTTGCCCGCCCCCGGTTATCCGTGGCCGAGTATTAGGGCGCGGGCATACGCCTGTCAACTTGAATCGGTTGAAAGAGTCGGCCATCCCGCCGCCGCGGCGGCGGCGAAGATCAGCCGAAGTCGGCCCAGGACGTGGCCGGCCGCCCGTCGAGTTGCCGGACGAACTCCCCGAGGTACCACTGCCGATAGCGCACCAGTTCGGGTGGCGTGGCCAACGTCAGGAGGTGCCGCCCGGCGCGACAGTACTCGTCGGACTCGTCGAGCATGCCGCCCAGCTGTTCGGCGGCCGCCCCCGCGCCGGCCGGTATTTGGTACACCAGGTCGATCGACGTGACGCCGTTGGCGACCGCCGTCTCGAGTTCGCGGTCTTGGGTGGCGGTCCAGCCGGAGTACTCCCCGGTGAGCGCCTCGACAAGTTGCACGAGCCGCACCGGCAGGTGCTCGGCGACTCCGCCATCGCCCACGGCGTGCAGCTGCTGCGCGATCAGGTACATCTCGCGCATCAACTCGGCGCCGTGTTCCTGGGCGGCGGCATGCACCGCGATCGGCACGCCAAGCAACCGCACCTCGCGCAACGCGAGGGCGCCGACATCCGCCAACCCGTTCAGGTCGGTCACGTCGCTCATGCGGTGAGCCGCAGGGCAAGCGCCTCGACGGTTGGCGTCACGCCGTCGTTCTCGGACGACGACGCGGGCGTCGGCAACGTCGCGCCGTTCTCCGCCGTACCGCGCAGCTCAGGTCTCGACGACGGCTCGAGCTCACCACCCGACGTCGCCCGCACGATCTCGCACCACACCGTCTTGATCGACTGTGAGGTGTCGACCCCCCACGACCGCGACATCCGCTCGACGAGGCGCAGCCCGCGACCGGTGGTCGTGTAGTCGGAGAAATGCCGCTGCGTCGCGACGGCGAAGGGTTTGGCGTCGGTGACGGCGATCCGCACAAGCCCGACGTCGACGAGGACTGTCACGGTGAAAGGGGTCGCGGCATGCACGACAGCGTTGGTGGCCAGCTCGCTGACAATCTGCACCGCGGCCCACGCCACGTCGCCCGCGCCCTCCTCATCGAGGGTGGCGGACACGAAATGCCGTGCCGCCGAGACGTTGCCGGCCGCACCCTCAAAAGTCTTCTCGACTTGACGCACGTCGGAGATCCTATAAACGCGGGACGGTTGACGGAACGCCCGGCTGGCGTCGCGAATCCAACCGATCGGCCCATCGCGCCGCGCGATCAGCGCGGGTACACCAGCAGGTCGGTCGCTTTGGCGCTGAGCCACACCGATGAGCCAACGGTCAATCCCAGCTCAGCGACCGCTTGCGGCGTCACATCGACGAACACGTCGGGAGGTCCGATCGCCGCTAGCCGCACCGCGTGCCCTTGCTGTTCGACGCTGGTGAGCCGGGCCGGCCAGGCGTTGCGCGGACTGCCGTGCGGTTGTCCGCCGTACACGCCGATCGCGCTGGGTCGTACCACGACGAACACGGGGCCGTCGTGCTCGTCAACCGTCGTCAGCGTCGTCCCGTCGTCCAGCACCACGCCGCCACCACGCGCGAGGCCACGCAGCAGATTGAGCCCGACCAGCGACGCGACGTAACGCGTGCGCGGCTGCCGCGCCACCTCCGCCGGCGTGCCCGCCTGCACGACGCGCCCGTTTTCGATCACCACCACATGGTCGGCGAGCACCAGCGCGTCAAGCGGATCGTGGGTGACGACGACCGTCGCCCCTCCGAAGTCGTCGAGATGACCGCGCAAATCTGTTCGCACAGACATCCGAGTGCCCGCGTCGAGCGCGGCGAGCGGTTCGTCGAGCAATAACAAGCGGGGCTCAGTGGCGAGCGCCCTGGCCAACGCGACCCGCTGCGCCTGCCCTCCAGACAATTCTCTTGGACGACGCGCGGCATGCGCCGCGAGGCCCATCCGGGAGAGCCAGCGATCGGCCGCCTCGCGCGCGTCAGCCTTGCCGACCCCCCGCGCCCGCAGGCCGAAGGCGACATTGTCGCGGGCCGACAGATGCGGAAAAAGCAGGTAGTCCTGGAAGACGAGGCCGATCCGGCGCTCCTCGGCGGGGAGATGAACCCCCTCCTGCGGGTCGTCGAGCACGGCGCCGTTGAGGACGACGCGGCCGTCGGCGACGCGCAGCAGCCCGGCGAGTGCCTGCAACGTGGTGCTCTTGCCCGCGCCGTTTGGCCCGAGCAGCGCGGTCACTCCACCCGGTGCCAATCGCAAGGCGATGTCGAGATCCCAATCACCTCGTGACACGAGAAGACGCGCGTCAAGCAGCACCTGCTCGGCCTCGGTGACGGTCATCGGCTCCACCACCGGTCACGCAGACCGACCAGCACCGCGACCGAGACCGCGAGCAGCAGTAGGCTCAAGATCACGGCAGCCTGCGGATCGTCTTGCAGCGTGAGATACACCTGCAGCGGCATCGTCTGCGTGGTGCCCGGATAGCTGCCTGCGAAGGTGATCGTGGCGCCGAACTCGCCGAGCGCCCGGGCCCAGCACAAGACGGCGCCGGCCGCGATTCCGGGCGCGACCATCGGCAGCGTCACGTGCCGGAAGGTGAACGAGCGAGATGCGCCGAGGCTCGCGGCGGCGGCGTCGTACCGGACGTCGAGACCGCGTAGGGATCCTTCGACCGCCACGATGAGAAATGGCATCGCGACGAAGGTCTCCGCCACCACGACGCCCGCTGTTGTGAACGGCAGCGACACGCCGAACGCCCGCAACAACCACTCGCCGACCACGCCGCGCCGGCCGTACGCGAGCAGCAACGCGATGCCGCCCGCGACCGGCGGCAAGACCAGCGGCAGGGTGCACAGCGCGCGTAGCAGCGAGCGCGCGCGAAACGACGTCCGGGCGAGCAGCCACGCGATCGGCACGCCGAGCACCAGGGCGAACGCCGTCGAGATCGTCGCCGTCTCAAGGGAAAGTCGCAGCGCTGTCGTGACGTCACCACGCCGAACGATCGACGCCGCCGACCCCCACGGCGCCCGCACGATCAAGCCAACCAGCGGCAGGACGAGAAACGCGACGCCGACGAAGGCTAACGCGAACAGACCATACGGCGGGCGAGACGCCTTCATCCGCATCGGTTTCTGTTCGAGCAACGTCACGCGGCTGGCTCGAATCCGGCGGCTTGCAACACCCGTTGGCCGGCTGCTGAGAGCACGAAGGCGACGAACGCCCTGCTAGCACGAGAGTTCTTGCCGGTCGTGACCTGCGCGATGGGATAGGTGTTGACCGCGCTGCTCGCCTCTGCAAAGTCGACGCCGTCGACCTTGCCCGCCGCCGCCTTGACGTCGGTGCGGTACACCAACCCGGCGTCTACCTCGCCCAGCTCGACTTTCGTGAGCACCGATGTGACGTCTTGCTCCAATGTCACCGGGTGCGCGTCAAGACCCGCTGCGGCAAAAGCCTTCGCGGCCGCACTGCCACACGGGACTGTGGCGGCGCACAATGCCAGCTTGACCCTCGACTTGGTGACGTCGGCCAACGATTGAACGTCCTTCGGATTCCCTGACGGGACGGCGATCTGCAGCGAGTTCTTCGCGAAGTCGCTCGGTGCGGCCGCGTCGTTCGCCTTGACGATGGTGTTCATCGTCGAGGTGTTGGCCGACGCGAAGACGTCGACCGGCGCTCCTTGGGATATCTGGGCCGCGAGCGAGTCTGACCCGCCGAAGCTCAGCACCACCTTGACGCCGTCGTGCGCTGCCTCGAATTCCTTCGCCAGCTCGGTGAAAGTCGGCTTCAACGACGCGGCCGCGAAGACGACGAGGGTGCCGCCGACCGCGCCAGCGCCTGCGCTTTTCGATCCGGACGACGCGCAGCCGGCCAACAGCCCGGCCGCCGCGAGCACGCACAGGGCCCGGCGGACGCGCATCACGCGGGCACCTCGACCACGACGTTCGTCGACTTGATCGACGCGACCGCGATAGAGCCAGGCTCGAGCTGTAACTGGTCGGCTGCCTCGCGACTCATCAGCGACACCACGCGGTACGGCCCGCATTGCAGCTCGACCTGCGCCATCACGGTGTCGCGTAGCACGGCGGTGACGATGCCGGTGAACCGGTTGCGCGCCGAGGCCTGCGCGACGACCCCGGGCCCCGTGTCGTCCGCGGTCGAGCGGGCGAACCGGGCCAGCTCGGCGCCCTCGATCGCGACCCGCCCGCCATCGGTGACGCTGGCGATCCTGCCCGCGTCGATCCACCGCCGGACGGTGTCGTCGCTGACGCCGAGCAGGTGCGCTGCTTCGGAGATCCGCAAGACGCTCATGCGGCTCAGAATAGCCGAAGGCCCCGCAGCTGCGGCACCCTTCCGCGGGGCGTTGCCGCATCCGCCTAGGTATCGCACCGGCAACGGTTGAGCCGCCCCGGCGTAACCTCGCCGACATGGCCGCCGACCGCAATGCCAACTTCGACGCCACCGCCGACGAGCTCTACGCGCTCCCGCCGGACGAGTTCGTCGAGCGCCGCGACACGGCTGCCCGCGACGCCAAGGCCGACGAACCCGGCACGGCCAAGGCGATCCGCGCGCTGAAGAAGCCGTCGACCGCGGCGTGGCTGCTCAATCAACTGGTTCGCGCCAATCGCGACGACGTCGCCGCTCTGCTCGACCTCGGCGCCGCGCTTCGCCAAGCCCAGTCGCGCCTTGAGGGCGCGCAGTTGCGTGAGCTCTCCAAGCAGCGCCGCCAGGCCGTCAACGCGCTGGTGAGCGAAGCGCGTCAACTGGCCGTCCGCTTGGGCAAGCCGACTAGCGAGTCGGTCGCGCGCGAGGTCGAGCAGTCGTTGGAGGCGGCGTTGTCGAGCGCCGAAGCCGCGCAGGCGGTCGAGTCCGGGCGGCTCACCACGACGCTCACGCCCGACAGCGGATTCGACACCGCGGGGCCGCACCTTCACGTCGTCCGCGAAGAAAAACACCAAGCCGGACGGCGCGCCGCGGCAAAGGGCGCCGCGGCGAGGCAAGTGTCCACTCAGGCGCGGGCGGCCGCAGCCGGCCTCAAGCGCGCTGAGAAAGCTGCCGCCGAAGCTGCCGAAGAAGTGACGGCCGCGACAACGCAGCGTGACGAAACGGTTGCGCAAGTCGGTGACCTCACCGCGCAGATAGCGGTTCTCACCAATCAGCTACAGGAGTTGGAGCAGCAGCTCGTCGAAGCCAAGCGCTCCGAGCGGTCGGCCCGCACCGCGTTGACCGCAGCCGAACGCGCTGCGCATCGAGCGGACCTAGCGGTGGAGACAGCCCGCGACGCACTCCCCGACTCGTGAACCTTGCCGCCGACTTAACCAAGACGCAGCAACCCTGTTAGCAAAGCGGCGAAAGACTCCTGACGAACAACGCGCGGAGTGGGGGCGTGGCGAGGTTCTTGGGGGGTTGGTCGGGCAGGTGTTGGTCTGGCGCAGGAGGGGCGCAGCGCGAAAGGGGAGGTCGCGACTGGCGCGCGCCGGGCCTCGCCGGCCCTCACCACCGTGACGATGCCATCCATACAACGTCCGGCGGTCCATTGGCCGCCGGACTTTCGCATGTCTGGACGTCGTCGAACACCGACCGCAGCCGCTCGGCGAACCCCGGCGACCTAGCCGCGCTCCACACCGCCAGCCGCCCGGCCTTCGACAGCCGATCCTTCAGCAGCCGCAGCGTGCCGTCGTCATAGAGCGCGCGGTTGGCCTCTACCACCGTCCAGCCGGGACCGTTGTCTACGTCCAGACAGATCGCGTCGTACACCTCACCGCACGACCGCAACCACGCGCCAAAGTCGGCGACGACGACGCGCACCCTCGCGTCGTCCAGCGCGTGCCCGTTCACCGCCGCGAGCGGGCCTCGATTCCAGCGCACGACGGCGTCCTCGATCTCGACGACCGTGACCGACGTCACGTCGGGGGCGGCCAACACCTCGGCCAGCGTGAATCCGACACCGAGGCCACCGATCAGCACCCGCCGGGCCCCGCCGGCGATCGCCACTTGCGCCAGCAACCGCTCCGACGCTCCTGACGACGTGTCCATCAAGAACATGCCGTTGCTGACAATCTCGTAGACGTCACCACGTCTGCGCAGCACCACCTCGCCGCGCGCCGACGAAACGCGCTCGACGGTGACCGGCTCATCCACGTCGGGCACCCTAGCCCGAACGAGCGTGCACCATCGTCAGCGGCAGCTTGAGAGCACCCGCCGCATCGCGTCGCGCTCGGCCGGTGTCACCCACAACCGGTACCGCGCCTTCACTCGAACCTGCGTTGCCACGTAGGCGCAGCGAAACGCCTTGTTCGACGGCAACCAGCTCGCCGCGTCGGAGTCGCCCTTCTGCTCGTTGCTATGCGCGTCGACCGCGAGCAACTCCTGCGGATCGTTCGCGAACGCCTCCCGCCGCTGCGTCGACCATTGCTGCGCGCCGGTCTGCCATGCGTCTCCTAAGGCGACAACGTGGTCTATCTGCACGTCGGCCGAGTTGGGCCCGCGCACAAAGTCAATCGTGGTCGCCGAGTACGGGCTCACGAGCGTCCCGGACAGCACCACGCAATCGTCGCGCAGCACGGTGTTTGTGAGGTCGCGGCGCAACACCTCGTTGCGCGCGTCGCACCCGCCCATCGACGGCCATGCCGGGCCGAACTGAGCACGGGCGTACCCAGTCATCGGCGCGCGTCCCTTCACCGCCAGGGTCGCAAGCAATGCGAGCCCGGACGACGAGGGCCGCGCTGATGGCGAGCCACTCGACGCGACAACCCCGGGCGCCGTTCCCGCCGAGACCGGCGACGCCGACTGGCAGCCCGCGAGCGCGGCAACCACCAGCGCGACGCCCGCCAGCGTCGCCCCGACGAACCGCACCTTCACCGAAAGGCCGCCAGCCCGGTCAGCGCCTCACCCAGCACCAGCGTGTGCATCTCGGCCGTGCCCTCGTACGTGAGCACCGACTCGAGGTTGGCCATGTGACGAATCACCGGAAACTCCAGTGAGACGCCGTTGGCGCCGAGCACACTGCGCGCCGTGCGACAGATCTCCAATGCGGCCCTGGTGTTGTTGAGTTTTCCGAAGCTCACCTGCTCCGACGCGAGCGTGCCGGCGTCCTTGCGTCGTCCGAGGTGAAGCGCGAGCAGCAACCCTTTGTTCAGCTCGACCGCCATGTCGACCAGTTTCGCCTGCGTCAGCTGGAATCCGCCGATCGGCTTGCCGAACTGGGTGCGTGTTCTCGAATACTCCAGCGCAGTCTCGAAGGCCGTGCGCGCGGCGCCGATCGCGCCCCACACGATGCCGTACCGCGCCTCATTTAGACACGACAGCGGCGCTGAAAGCCCATGCGCCAAGGGCAGTTCCGCGGGCGACGGGAGGCGCACGTCGTCCAGCACGAGTTCGCTGGTGACCGACGCGCGCAACGACAGCTTGTGCTTGATCTCCGGCGCCGAGAACCCTGGCGTCGAGGTCGGCACCACAAAACCACGGACGCCGTCGCCGGCGCGCGCCCACACGATGGCGACGTCGGCGATTGACCCATTGGTGATCCAGGCTTTGCGGCCGCGCAAAATCCAGTCGTCACCGTCGCGCGTGGCGGTCATGCGCATCGAACCGGGGTCGGAGCCGTGGTCTGGCTCGGTGAGTCCGAAGCAGCCGATCGCCTCGCCGCTCGCCATCGACGGCAGCCATTGCTGTTTCTGCTCCTCGCTGCCGTAACGCCAGATCGCGAACATCGCGAGTGAGCCCTGCACCGACACGAACGAGCGGATCGCGGAGTCGCCTGCCTCGAGCTCCAAACAGGTGAGGCCGTAGTCGACCGCGCTCAACCCGGCGCACCCGTGACCGCGCAGGTGCATGCCGAGCGCGCCGAGCCGGCCTAGTTCGCGGGCGATCTCGCGCATCGCCGGGATGCCACCCGCCTCGAACCACTCGGCGATGTGCGGGTCGATCGAGCGCCGGGTGAACTCGCGGGCCGCCGCGCGAACGGCGCGCTCGTCGTCCGACAAAAGGTCGTCGACGCCAAGCAGGTCGTCGGGACGCATGCGTGGACCGGACATCGACGCTCCTCGGGGATCGGACGGCGCAACCATGGTAGATATCGCCGATGACCGTTCGTCGTGAGAGCAGATCCGCACTACCGAGGGAGTGACCATGAAGTACCTGATGCTGGTCTGCACCGATGGCGAGCCGTTCGAGGCGGACCCGAGCGAGCTGAACCCGCAAGCGTGGGTCGACGAGATGGAAAGCCGCGACATCCGGCTGACCGGTGACCGGCTGCGGCCGCCGTCCGACGCGACGACGGTTCGGGTGCGCGACGGCGAGACGCTCGTGACAGATGGGCCGTTCGTCGAGACGAAGGAGTACGTCGGCGGCTTCGACATCATCGACTGCGCGAACCTCGACGAGGCGATCGAGGTCGCGTCGAAACACCCGATCGCCAAGTTCGGGATGATCGAGCTGAGGCCGTTCTGGCCGCTATGAACCCGGCGGGCGAGGTGATCGCCGAGCTGTACGCCGACGAGTGGGGGCGGATCACGGCGGGCGTGATCCGCCTCACCGGCGACTGGGAGTTGGCCGAGGAGTGCGCGCAAGACGCGTTCGCCAAGGCGTTGGAACGCTGGCCCGTCGAGGGAATTCCGCCGCGGCCAGGCGGTTGGCTGTTCACCACGGCGCGCAACCGCGCGATCGACCGGCTGCGCCGCGCGGCGAAGGAGAAGGTGAAACTGGCCCAGGTCGCGGCGGAGTTCGACGACGCGTCTGCAACGGAGGCCGTTTCGGTGTTTCCCGACGACCGGCTCGAGCTGATGTTCACCTGCTGCCACCCCGCGTTGCGCATGGACGCGCAGGTCGCGTTGACGTTGCGCGCCTTGGCCGGGCTCGACACCGCGCAGATCGCCCGCGCGTTGCTCGTGTCGGAGAAGACGATGGCGCAGCGGCTGGTGCGCGCGAAGAACAAGGTGCGGCACGCCGCGATTCCGTTCCGCGTGCCGCCCGAGCACCTGCTGCCCGAGCGTGTCGGAGCCGTGCTCGCGGTGCTGTACCTGCTGTTCAACGAGGGCTACTCGGCCGGCCGCGGCGACAACCTGTTGCGCGCCGACCTCACCGCCGAGGCGATCCGGCTCGCCCGGCTGCTCGCCGGATTCATGCCCGACGAGCCCGAGGTCGCCGGCCTGCTGTCGCTGATGCTGCTGCACGACGCGCGGTCGGCGTCGCGCGTCGACGACTCCGGCGAATTCGTGCCGCTGGAGTCGCAAGACCGGTTGCTGTGGAACGGCGCCCAGATCTCCGAAGCGGTGTCGATCCTGGACGACGCGGCGCGCCGCGGGTGCCCCGGACCGTATCAACTGCAGGCCGCGATAGCCGCCTGTCATGCGACCGCTGACTCGACGGATGACACCGACTGGCCGCAAATTGCCCTGCTGTACCGGGAATTAGGGCGGCTGACGCCGAGTCCCGTGGTTGAGTTGAACCGCGCGGTCGCGGTGGCGATGGCGGCCGGTCCAGAAGCCGGACTCGCGATCGTGACTGATCTGGAGGCCACCGGCGCGTTGGCCGGCTACCACCTGCTCGCGGCGACGAAGGCCGACCTGCTGCGTCGGGCCGGCCGGATCGAGGAGGCGGCGGCCGCCTATCGCGTCGCGATCGCGCAGGCCGGCACCGAGCCCGAACGCCGCTACCTCGTGCTCCGCCTCGCCACACTCCCCGGTTGTTTATCACGCTCAGGGGGCCGAAACTCCG
>JAICLV010000203.1 GCA_025925185.1 Acidothermaceae bacterium | reverse complement strand
TGTCAGCGAGGCGCGCCTGCAACTTCGCCTCGGCCTTCGCCGGTGACAACCCGCCAATCGAGACACCGGCGACCTTCGTGTTCGGCAGCACGCCGCCGCCGGCGGCCAGATAGGCGACGCCGTACAGCAGCGCCGCGAGCACGACGAGGCCGCCAAGGGCGATCAGCACCCACCTCGTCGAGGGGGCGTGCTTCGAGTGACGAGCGGCGGGCACGGTGAACTGACTCCAGAGGCGAGGGTGAGTCCAGTCATGGTAAGCGAGCAACCCGCTCAGCGGCGGCAGCCCGCGCCGGGTCAGTCGGCGAGGGTGCGGTAGCGGCCCTCCACATAGAGCAGCGGCTTTCGCTCGCTTGGGTCGCTCCACAAACCGACGACGTCGGCCAGCACGATGTCGTGGTCGCCGCCGTCGTAGACCGCGCGGGTACGGCACTCGAGCATCGCGGTCGCGACATCGAGCACCGGCATTCCCGTCACCGGCGCCCGGCGGTACCCGTACTCGGCGAACTGCGCTTCGGTCGGCCGTCCTTTCTCGGCGAACCAGCGTGAGACGTCCTCGGCGTCCTCGGGCAACACCGAGATCGTCCACGCGCCGCTGCTAAGCACGGCTTCGTGAAACCGGGTGATCTTCTCGACGCACACCAGCACGAGCAGCGGGTCGAGCGAGACGGAGGTGAACGCGCTCACGGTCATCGCGTAGTCGATGCCGCGGTCGCGGGTGGCCGCGACGCAGATGCCGGTGGCGAACCGCCCGCACGCGCGCCGGAACTCGTCGCGGTTCACCGCCTCGAAGGGCGGCTCCGCCTCGGGCCCGACTGATTCGACTGCCACGCGTGTGAGCGTATCCGCCGCGCCGGCTGGCCACCGCGACGTGTTAGACGATTCCGCGCTCAGTCAGGGACGCCGCTGTCTAACAGTCGGGCGCGAGGGGCGGCTGGCGGAAGTGGCAGCCGGCCCCGGCGTGTGGTCAGACGGCGCGGGCAACCGCCAGGCGGGCGTTGTCGATCACGATCGCGGCCGGGTCCTCGACCAGCTTGAGGGTGCCGAGCGCCGTCTCCGAGAACGCGTTCTTGGCCGCGCTCGACAGCGCCAGCACGCCGACCACCCGGCCGCCATGGCCACGAAGTGGCATCGACAAGAAGGTCGCCATCCGACCCTCGTCGTCCTCGCCGAGGTTGCCCTCGGGGTCGGCGACGCGGGCCTCGACGTCCGCGACGCTCAGCGAGCCGCCGGTCGCGGCGTTGAGCGCGTCGACGGCCGCCGCGAGGAACTCGCCGTAGTGGTTGTGCGACGACTCGCGCGCGACGCCGACGTACGCCGACCGCTCGTCGAGCAGCAGCACGCCGGCCAGGTCGTTGTCGACGAAGCGTTGCAGCACGCCGAGCACGGCCGCCACGGTCTCCTCGAAGGAGTGCGCGGTCGACGCGATCGAGGTCACCTCGGCCGCCACCGACGTCTCGAACAGCTTGCGGTCAAGCAAATCGCACACCCGCGACAGCACGTCGTCCGGGTCGAGCTCGAGCGGGTCGGGGCGCAGCGCCGGACGTCCGCCGCGCGCGGCCTCGGCCGCCGCCATCGCCTCGGTCACCGCCTCGACGAGCTCGGGCGCCTCGAAGTCTTTGGTCAGGTAGCGGTCGGCGCCCGCCTGGGCGCCCCAATACCGGTCGCTCGCGGCGTCAAGAGAGGTGAGCAGGACGACGGGGATGTCGGAGGTCTGCCAGTCGTCTTTGAGCAGCCGGGCCGCGACGTAGCCGGAGACCCGCGGCATCTGCACGTCGAGCACGACGGCGTCCGGGCGGGTGCGGAACACGGCCTGCACGGCCTCGACGCCGTCCTCGGCGGTGACCACCTCGAAGCCCTCGCGGGTAAGCACGCTCGTGACAATGCGGCGCAACGTCGGGCTGTCATCTGCGATGACCACGGTCGGCATCAGTGTGTTCTCCCAGCGAGTCAGGTCGGTCCGGTCACTACATCGGCCGTTCGGAGGCCGAACCGAACACCGCAGCGCCGATTGATTCAGCGCCCGACCAATCGGCGGACCGTCTCGACCAGCTCGGTCTGGTCGAAGTCGCTCTTCAGCAGGTAGGCGCTGGCACCCGCCTCGAGACCCGCGCGCCGATCGCCCTCGTCGCCTCGCGACGTCATGATCACCACTGGCACTTGCTCCCAGCCGCGGGTGCGGCGGATCGTGCGGGTGAGGGTGAAGCCGTCCATGCCGGGCATCTCGACGTCCGACAAGACCAGGTCGGCCGGCTCCGACCGCAACCGGGCAATGCCGTCGAGCCCGTCGACGGCGGTGATCACCTCGTAGCCCGCCGACTCCAAGATGACCCGCTCCAACTCGCGCACGCCGACGGAGTCCTCCACGACGAGCACCCGCGGCTTGCGGCCCAGCGGGGTCGGCTCGTGCTCGACCGGTCCGGTGACGCCGGGCAGCGTCGCGACGGGCGCTTTGGCCGCCCCACGCCGTCCGGCGATCTCGCGCAGGTCGATGAGGCAGACGACGCTGCCGTCGCCGTCGATCGTCGCGCCGGTGACCAACGGCAGCCGGCCGACGAACGACCCGAGGTCTTTGACGACGAGCTCGAGCTCGCCTTCGAGCCGGTCGACAGACCAGGCGATCAGGTCTTGCGCTCCGTTATTTCGGACGACGAGAGCGGCGCGCGGGTCGCGCTCCCCGTCAACGCCGAGGGCATCGCCCAAGTCAAGCAGCGGAACGCTGACACCATGTCGTACCACGACTGGCACACCGGCCACATGCTCCACGGCCACGTCGCGCAGGCTGAGCGACTCCATCACACCCGGCACCGGCACGGCGTACCTCTCGTCGCCCACCCGTGCGATCAGGCAACGCAAAACACCAAGCGTGATAGGCAATGTGAGGCTGAAGCGAGTGCCGCGACCGAGCTCGCTGTCGACGTCGATCGCGCCGCCGAGGTCGTCAACCGCTGTCTTGACGACGTCGAGCCCCACACCGCGGCCTGACGTCGATGTGACGGTCGAGGCTGTCGAAAACGCCGGCATGAAAAGCACTTGCAGCAGTTGCGGTCCCGACAGCGTGCTGCCCGGCGGCAGCAGCCCTTTCTCGACAGCGGAGGCGCGGACCTTGTCCTCGTCGATACCGCGTCCGTCGTCCGAGACTTCAAGGACGACGGTGCCGCCGGCCGATTTAGCCGACACCGTGACCATCGCCCGCGGCGGCTTTCCGACGGCGATGCGTTCTTCCGGTGTCTCGCAACCATGGTCGACAGCGTTGATGAGCAAGTGCTTGAGGGCGTCCGCGACGCCGTCCAAGACTTTCTTGTCGAGTTCGACGTCCTCGCCGACGAGGTGTAGGCCGACGTCCTTGCCGGTGGAGCTGGCAACGTCGCGCACCAGCCGCGGGAACGCGGCGACGACGCGGCGCACCGGCACCATCGCGAGACCCATGGCGCCGTCGCGCACGACACCGAGCCGGCCGCGCGAGTCCTCCACGAGCTCGCGGAGTTGGTGGCCCGAAGCGTGCAGCTGCTCACCGACCGAGACGATGCGGTGCATCGCGAGCTCGGCTTCTTCCGGCAGCTGCGTCGCGGTGGCCGCGAGCGCCTCGCGGAACGTGCGCAGCCAGCGGTTTTGCTCGATGACTTGGGCGATCACCTCGACCGCGTTCTTCTCGACGCGGCGCGTGTCGAGCTCCGCCTCACCGACGACGTCGAGCTGGTGGTAGACGCGCTGCGTGGTGACCCGCACGCTGTAAAGCCCGCGCTCGCCGCGGTCAACGCCGTGTGGCAGGACGACGTTGGCCGCGGACGGCGTGGTCGCCGCG
>JAICLV010000241.1 GCA_025925185.1 Acidothermaceae bacterium | reverse complement strand
GCTAGCCCCGATCTTTCACGCGGCTCGCAGGGGTTGATCGGCGGGTATCCGCGAAAGTGCCCTCGCGGCTTGGGATTCTGACGTTGTCGACGCGTCGGATTCCCGAGCACGGAGGGCACTCGCGAAATGAACGCTACACGGCCGGTTGAGCGGTTGCGGGTGACTATCGGGGATCGCCAGACGGTGTCGTTGGCGGGGCTGCATCTCGTCGGTGAGGTCGCGGATCGGCTTGGGCTCGCGTCCGCGTTGTCGGGCGCGTTGGGCGCGTCGCGGGCGGTGCATGATCGGGGTCGGCTGTTGACGCAGGTCGCGTTGATGCTCGCTGGTGGCGGCCGTTGTGTCGCGGACATGGACGCGTTGCGTGATCAGCCAGATGTGTTCGGTGACGTCGCTTCGTCGCCGACGATCTGGCGGTCGTTCACGACGTTCGACCCCTCGACACTCGTTGCCATGCGTGTGGCTCGCGCCGCGGCGCGGCAGCGGGCGTGGTCGGCGCGGCGGTCGCCGAAGACGCTGATCTTGGATGTGGACGCGTCGCTGCTCGAGATTCACTCCGAGCGCAAGGAGCACGCGGCGTCGCATTTCAAGGGCGGCTATGGGTTTCATCCGATGCTGTGCTTCGCGAACCATTCCGGCGAGGCGTTGGCGGGGATCTTGCGGCCTGGCAACGCGACCGCGAACTCGGGTGCGGATCAGCTCGCGGTGGTCGATCTCGCGATCGATCAGCTCCCCGACGCGTATCGGGCAGGTCATCGACCCGACAACGACCAGGGCGACGTCGCGCACAAGATCGTGGTCCGGGCTGACTCGGCCGGCGCGGTCGGAGCGTTCGTCGGAGGGCTGATGGAACGCAACTGCGAGTTCTCGATCACCGCCCGGGTCAACGCCCAGCTGGATGCAGCGATCGCAGCCGTCGAGCAGCATGCGTGGCGAGCGGCGCTCGGCGTTGACGGCAAGGCACGCCGCGGCGCGCAGATCGCCGAACTCGATATCACCGTCGCGAACTGGCCGGTCGGGACCCGAGCGATCGTGCGTCGCGAACGGCCACACCCCGGCGCGCAACTCAAACTCTGGGACCGCGACGGGCATCCCCCCGAAGTGTGGAGGACTCCACTATGAGGAGTTCTCATGTCAGAGAAGCGCAGGAAGTACGACCCGGAGTTCCGTGAGGGGGCGGTGCGGATCGTCCGGGAGACGGGCAAGCCGGTGGCGGTGGTCGCTCGGGATCTCGGGATCCACGAGGGGACGCTGGGCAACTGGGTGAAGAAGGACCGGGCCTCGCGAGGTGAGACCGAAGGGCTCACCGTCGACGAACGGGCACGCCTTCAGCAGCTCGAGCGGGAGAACGCCGAGTTGCGGATGGAGCGTGATGTCCTCAAGCGATCCGTGGTCCTGTGGGTCAAGGAGGCGACGCGATGAGCGTGGCGTCGTTCATCGCCTCCCAGAGGACCGACCATGGCGTGTCCCACGCGAAGTGCTGCAAGTGGTTGGGCGTGTCGGAGTCGTGGTTCTACAAGTGGCACGACCGCCAGCCGACCGCCCGCGACCAACGCCGGGTCGAGCTCGACGCGGCGGTGAAGGCGTCGTTCGACGACTCGGGTGGGACACCGGGCACCTACGGGTCACCGCGGATCTTCGAAGACCTGGTGGAGGCGGGTTGGCGGGTGTCGATGAAGACGGTCGCGGCGTCGATGGTCCGCCAAGGTCTCCAAGGTCGGGCCCCGAAACGCAAACGGCGTTGTCTGACTCGTCCGGACAAGGCGGCAGCACCGATCGCGGACCTTGTGCGCCGCGACTTCACCGCCGAGCGGATCGATCAGCGGTGGTGTGGGGACCTGACCGAGATCCCCACCGGCGAAGGCAAGCTCTACCTGGCGATCGTCGAGGACCTCGCGTCTCGACGAGTGCCGGGGTTCGCGATGAGCGAGCATCACGACGGCCCGGTCGCGAAGGCGGCGTTGTGCATGGCTGCCGCGGTCCGCGGTGGTGACGTCACCGGTGTGGTCTTCCACTCCGACAAGGGCGGCGAGTACACCGGCGATCTGTTCGCCCAGGCGTGTACAACCCTGGGCGTGACGCAGTCGATGGGCAGGGTCGGTTCCGCGCTCGACAACGCGGTCGCGGAGAGTTTCAACTCGACGCTCGAACACGAGGTGCTCTCCCGACAGCAGTTCGCAACCAAAGCCGACGCCCGCCGTGAGGTCGCGCGGTTCATCGACGCGTACAACCATCGCCGCCGGCACTCGAGCTGCGAGATGCTCTCACCCGTCGCCTACGAGGCGTTGCTCGCCGAACGCGTAGCCGCGACCGGCGAACACGACCAAGCCGCGTGACCCAGGAGCTTCGCGGTCACTTGGCGTCACACGCCCACGGGCGCGAGGCTGCACCCCCAATCAGAAACCCTCCACGATTTCGGGGGAAGCCCACTTCGCTGCGGAGCCGGTGGGGATTGTCGCCAGCAGCGACGAGCAAGATCGCGGCGGTGTGGATCCCGACGCCGTAGACGTCGAGCAGGCT
>JAICLV010000043.1 GCA_025925185.1 Acidothermaceae bacterium | reverse complement strand
CGCGACGCCCTCGCCCTCGCGGATGAGCCCGAGCAGGATGTGCTCGGTGCCGATGTAATTGTGGCCGAGCTGCAGCGCCTCGCGCAGGCTCAGCTCAAGCACCTTCTTGGCGCGCGGGGTGAAGGGGATGTGCCCTGACGGCGCCTGCTGACCCTGGCCGATGATCTCCTCGACCTGCTGACGGACGCCCTCGAGCGAGATGCCGAGACTCTCGAGCGCCTTCGCCGCGACGCCCTCACCCTCGTGGATCAGGCCGAGCAGGATGTGCTCGGTGCCGATGTAGTTGTGGTTGAGCATGCGGGCCTCTTCTTGGGCCAGCACCACAACCCGCCGGGCTCGGTCGGTGAATCTCTCGAACATCGCTCTCGCTCCTCGTGGTCGGCCGGCTCGGCGCTTTGGGACGCCGACGTGCCTACCTCTCGCATGCTATCCCCGCGAACGGGGCCTTCCGCGTGCCCGAAACCGTTGTCCACCCCCGTTGGTGACCCATTCGTGATCAGTCAGCAGGTCCATGCCCACCGCCGCATGGGTCGACGCGTCACACGAACTTCGGGTCACACATGGGGGTCGCAAATCGGGATCGAACATCGGACTCGGGATCGTTCTCGCCAGATTCAGGCGAGACTTGCGCGCTTCCACCAAACTTTCCGTCTCATCACCTGAGTCGGACGACGGAGGGGTCGCGTTCAGTGGCGGCATCGATTCAAACTCCCCGCCGCTCGCCGGTGTTCCGCTGCGGTCCAACCGCGGTTGCGCTGCCAGCGAACGGCGGGCTGGGTCGGCTGGGCGGCAGCAGCAGCCGACGCGCCCGCGCACGCGCCGAGTGTGTAGGTCACGTCGTCCGACGGGCCAAGAACTCGACTCAAACTGCACTCTCGGCGAGGAGAAGGGCGAGGAGAGGGGCGAGGAGAGGGGCGAGGAGAGGCCCCGGCTCGGGCGAGCAGCGAACAGGCCGCCGGCGCGCCCATTGCGAAGGGGCCCGCCGGTGTCACCGGCGGGCCCCTTCGCGATCGCACCGGCTGCTAGTGCGCCGCCTCGTACTTGGCGACGATGTCGGCCGCAATCCGGCCACGCTCGTTGACCTTGATACCGCGCGACTTGGCCCACGCCCGGATCTGCGCCGGGGTGGCGCCGCCGGCGCTAGCCCGACCGCGCCCACGGGACCGGGTCGTGGCGCGACCCGCCGGGCGACCGCGGCCACCGCCTACGCGACGGGAGGCGTTGACGTAGACCGCCAACGCGTCGCGTAGCTTCTTGGCGTTGCCCTTGCTGAGGTCGATCTCGTAGGTGTCGCGGCCGAGGGCGAATCGGATTGTTTCGTCTGCCGCGCTGCCGTCGAGGTCGTCGACGAAGGTCACCTGAACCTTTTGCGCCACGGTGTGTCCTTTCACTAAGGCTTCTTCGCGGGGGTGATCGAAAGCAAACCGGATATCCGCGATAAATGCAAATATCTCATGCCGGAAGCAGCGGTCGCGCACTCCCCCACCGCTCGCCGCTTCGTCACAAGTGAAGAAGCATGCGGGTATTGCCCAATGTGTTGGGTTTCACGCGTTCTAGGTCGAGGAACTCGGCCACCCCTTCGTCGTATGAGCGCAGCAGTTCTTCGAACACGTCGGGCGCAACGGGCGAACCCTCGATCTCGATGAATCCGTGCCGAGTGAAGAACGCGACCTCGAACGTGAGGCAGAAGACTCTGCGCACACCGAGCTCGCGGGCGGTGGTCAAAAGCCGCTGGAGGATCACGCGCCCCACCCCGCGGCCGCGCATTGCGGGGTCGACGGCCAACGTGCGCACCTCGGCGAGGTCTTCCCACATGACGTGTAAGGCGCCACATCCGACCACTTGCCGACCGCTTTCTGAGGTCCGCTCGGCGACCCAGAACTCCTGGACGTCCTCGAACAACGTGACCGTCGGCTTGTTGAGCAACTTCCGCTCCGGCGCGTACGCGTCGACGAATCCGCGAATCGCCCGCACATCGGACGTGCGGGCACGCCGCACGTCGACTTCGCCGTTCACAATCTCTTCGGGCATCTGACTACTCGGGTCGAACGAGTGGGAAAAGAATCGTCTCGCGGATTCCGACTCCTGTGAGCAACATCACCAAGCGGTCAATGCCCAGGCCGAGCCCGCCCATCGGCGGCGCGCCGTATTCGAGCGCACGCAGAAAGTCCTCATCCAGTTGCATCGCCTCGGGGTCGCCGCCGGCCGCGAGTAACGATTGCTCGGTCAACCGTCGGCGTTGTTCGACCGGATCGACAAGCTCGGAGTAAGCAGGTGCCAATTCAACCCCATTAATGATCAAATCCCAAGCCTCGACCAACCTAGGGTCACGTCGGTGTGGACGCGCCAATGGGCGCACGGACGCCGGATAGTCGCGCACGAACGTCGGCTCGATCAGGGTGTGTTCGACGAGCTTTTCGTACAACTCCAACAGGACCTGGCCGTGATCCCACCCCGGCTGAAGCGCGACATCGTGGCTATCGGCGAGCGCGCGCAATTCCTCGACCGGCGTGTCGATGCTGACTTCGACGCCGACGGCCGCCGACACCGCGTCGTGCACCGTCACCGCCCGCCAGGGCGCGGCCAGGTCGATGGTGGAGCCACGCCCGTCGGACACCACCGCCGAACCGACCGCCGCAGCGGCGTCGAGCACGATCTCCCTCGTCAGCGCGGCCATCGTGTCGTAATCGCCGTATGCCTCGTAAGCCTCGAGCATCGTGAATTCGGGGCTGTGCGTGGAGTCGACGCCCTCGTTTCGGAAGATGCGACCGATCTCGTAAACGCGCTCGACCCCTCCCACGACCACCCGCTTGAGGTAGAGCTCCAGCGCGATGCGCAGGTACATCGGCAGGTCGAACGCGTTCAGGTGGGTCTTGAACGGCCGCGCGGCCGCGCCGCCGTGCAGCGTTTGCAGGCTCGGAGTCTCAACCTCGACGTAACCACGCCGGTCGAGGGTCGCCCGCACCGAACGGACGACGGCCGCGCGGGTGGTGACCATCGCCCGCGCCTCGGAGTTCACGATCAGGTCGACGTAGCGCTGCCGCACCCGCGCCTCGGGGTCGGCGAGCCCTTTGTGCTTGTCGGGCAACGGCCGCAGGCCCTTCGCCGTCATCGCCCACGAGTCGGCGAGCACCGAAAGCTCACCACTGCGCGACGTGATGACCTCCCCCTCGACGCCGACGTGGTCGCCGAGGTCGACGTCGGACTTCCACCGCGCGAGCGCGTCGGCTCCGACCTTGTCGAGCGACAGCATCACCTGGATCTCGCCGGAGCCGTCGCGAATCGTCGCGAAGCACAGTTTCCCACCGGTCCGGTACAACACGACACGCCCGACAACCCCGACCCGCGAACCGGTGAAGGTGTCGGCCGGCAGACCGTCGAAGCGGGCGCGGACGTCGGCGATTGTCGTCGTCCGAGAAAACCCGACCGGATACGGGTCGATGCCGTCGGCCCGCATGCGATCGAGCTTCTCCCGGCGCACCCGCATCTGCTCAGGGAGATCGTCCAGTGATTCCTCTGTCACGACGGCAAAGGCTATCGGCACGCCGCTACAGCTCAGGCATTGCGCTCGAACACCAGACGAAGGCCGATGAGGGTGAGCCACGGTTCGTGCACGTCGACCCGGCGGCATTCTTCGAGGACGACGGGGGCGAGCCCACCGGTCGCGATGACGGTCGTCGACGGTCCCATTTCGGCCACGATTCGCTCCGCGATTCCGTCGATCTGCGCCGCGAAGCCGTACAAGATGCCGGATTGCAGCGCCTCCACGGTGTTCTTTCCGATCACCGAACGCGGTCGCGCGACCTGCACTTTCAGCAGTTGGGCGGCACGCGAGGCAAGGGCGTCGACCGAAATCTCGATGCCCGGCGCGAGCGCTCCGCCGAGGAACTCGCCGCGGGCCGAGACGACGTCGAAGTTGGTCGACGTGCCGAAGTCGACGACCACGGCTGGCCCCCCGTGCAAGGTGAACGCGGCGAGCGTGTTCATGATGCGGTCGGATCCGACTTCCTTCGGGTTGTCGGTGAGCACGGGCACTCCGGTGCGCACGCCCGGTTCGACGATGATGACGGGGACATCGCGGAACCACCGCTCGCACATCGCTCGAACCTCGTTAAGCACCCGCGGCACCGTGGAGCATGCCGAAATGCCGTCGACGGGAGCCCGCTGCCCAGGGTGGCCAAGCAACCCGTTGACCAGCAAGGCGAGTTCGTCGGCGGTACGGCGCGGATCGGTCGCGAGCCGCCAGTGCTCCAGGAGCTCTTCGCCATCGAACAAACCGAGAACGGTCTGGGTGTTGCCGACGTCGATGGCCAGCAGCATTAAAGACCCTCGGCCGCGCGCAGGTCGACGGCGACGTCGAGCACCGGCGCTGAATGGGTGAGCGCACCGACGGACAGGTAGTCGACGCCGGTCGCCGCGACTTCAGCGGCGTTCTCGAGCGACAAACCGCCGCTGGCCTCGAGTTTGCAGGTCGAACCCAGCGAGCGCACCAGGCCGACGGCCTCGCGCATCATGGCGGGCGGCATGTTGTCGAGCAGCACCAGTTGGGCGCCCGCCTCGACGGCCTCGCGCACCTGCTCGACGGTGTCGCACTCGACCTCTACGGGAAGCTGCGGAAAGTTTGCGCGAACCGCCTCGAACGCGGCCACCACACCGCCCGCCGCCTGGACGTGGTTGTCCTTCACGAGGGCGGCGTCCGACAGCGACATACGGTGGTTCACGCCCCCGCCGCAGCGCACCGCGTACTTCTCAAGCGTCCGCAGACCCGGGGTGGTCTTTCTCGTGTCACGAATCTTCGCGTCGGTGCCGCCGACCGCGTCGACCCAACGCCGGGTCAGTGTGGCGATGCCAGAAAGGTGGCCGAGCAGGTTCAGCGCCGTGCGCTCGCCGGTGAGCAGTGCGCGCGTCGCGCCGGTGGCCGACAGCAACACGGTTCCCGCGTCGACCCGCATCCCGTCAAGAACCGGTTCCTCGATTTCGACGGCGTCGTCGGTGGTGGCCCACAACACCGCGGCAACCAGCGGAAGCCCGGCCACCACACCCGGCGCGCGGGCGACGAAATCGGCGGTCGACTCGTGCTCGAACGGGATCGACGCGACGCTGGTGACGTCGACGCCGCCACCGAGGTCTTCCTCGATCGCGGCGAGCACCACGCGTTCGACGGCGGCGGGGTCGAGGTCGGCGTCAAGAAGCCGCGTGGCCAGCGCTTCGGGAAGGCTCATCGGGCGGCCACCGGCTGAAAGTCGGCGCGCAGGCTGCCGTCGCGGGCCATGGTGGTCACAACGTGGCCGAGCCAGGCCTCGCCCGAATCGGGATGATCCTCGCGCCAGTGGCAGCCGCGCGTCTCTGCCCGCAACGCCGCGCCGGCGACGAGGGCGCTGGCGACCGTGTGCAGGTTCGTCGCCTCCCACGCCTCAACGCCGGGGCTGGTCTGTTCGGGCACGACCGCGTGCAGCGCGGCCGCGACGTCGCGCAGGCTTCGGCCGGTGCGCAGCACGCCAGCTCCGGTGGTCATCGCAGACTGCACAGCGATTTGCGCGGACGGCGGCAGCAATCCGGGCTCGACGTCGTCACCAGCCGTCGGTTGCGCGGCGGGCGGCAACTCGCGCGCCAACTCCTCACCGATACGGGCAGCGAACACTAGTCCCTCCAGCAGGCTGTTCGACGCCAGCCGGTTGGCGCCGTGCACACCGGTGCACGCGGCCTCACCGCACGCGTAAAGGCCGGGTACGTTCGTGCGGCCGACCAGGTCGGTGCGAACGCCGCCGCTGGCGTGATGGGCGCCGGGGGCGACCGGAATCGGTTGTGTGACGGGGTCGATGCCGTGCGCGCGACACGACACGGTGATGTTGGGGAACCTGGTGACGAAACCCTCGACCCCACGTGCGTCGAGCAGCACGTGGTCGGCGCCGGTGAGCTGCAGCCGCTTCACGATCGCCTGGGCCACGACGTAGCGCGGCGCGAGTTCGGCGAGCGGGTGTTGGCCGAGCATGAAGCGGTTGCCCTCGACGTCGACAAGCACCGCGCCCTCGCCGCGAACAGCCTCGGAGATAAGCGGTTGCTGGCCGGCCGCGCCGGGCCCGAGCCACAACACCGTCGGGTGGAACTGGACGAACTCCAGATCCGTGATTTCGGCGCCGGCGCGCAACGCGAGCGCCACGCCGTCGCCTGTCGCCACCGGCGGGTTGGTGGTCGACGCGAAGACTTGGCCTAGGCCGCCCGTGGCGAGCACCACCGCGCGGCCGAGAGCCGCGCCGACGCCGTCACGCTGACCTTCGCCTATGACGTGCAGCGTGACGCCGCACGCGCGCCCGTCGGCGCTTTTCAGCAGGTCGAGGACGAGCGCGTGCTCGATGATCTCAATGCCGTCGGTCGCCTTCACCGCTGCGATCAGCGCGCGCTCGATTTCGGCGCCGGTGGCGTCGCCGCCCGCGTGCGCGATCCGGTGGCGCAGGTGGCCGCCTTCGCGGGTCAGCGCGATGTCGCCGGCGTTGTCGAGGTCGAACTTGGCGCCAAGGTCGACCAGTTCGCGCACCAGCGCTGGCCCTTCGGTGACCAGCACGCGGACGGCGTCCTCGTCGCACAGCCCGGCGCCGGCGACGAGCGTGTCGGTCAAGTGCTGCTCGGGGGTGTCTCCGGGACCAAGCGCAGCGGCGATGCCCCCTTGCGCCCACCGGGTGGAGCCGGCGTCGAGCACGGTCTTGGTGACCAGCAGCACGCTTCCGGCGCGCCGGGCCTTCAACGCGGTCGTGAGGCCCGCGATGCCACTGCCGACGACGACGATGTCGGCATGGGTGGTCCAGCCCGGGGCCGGCGCACGCAAGCGAGTGGCGAGCCCGCTCCGCACGCGGACGTCGTCCGTGGCGTCAGTGCCACTCGTCGCGACCGTCATGCGAGCCGGCCATCGACCAGCTCGGAGGCGAAGTCTTCAGGCACCGCGGCGGGCACCGAGCCGACGTCGACAATCCGATTGTCGCGATCGACGAAAACGACGGCTGGCTCGAACACGCCTGCCTCGTCGTCCGACATTTGGGCGTACGCCATGACGATGACCAGGTCGCCCTCGCGCACGAGATGCGCCGCGGCGCCGTTGATGGCGACGACGCCGGAGCCGCGCTCGCCCGCGATGACGTAGGTCTCAAGCCGGTTGCCGTTGTCGATGTCGGCGACCGCGACCAGCTCGCCTGGGAGGAGGTCGGCGGCCTCGATCAGGTCCTGGTCGAGGGTGATGGAGCCGACGTAGTGCAGGTCGGCTCGGGTCACCGTGGCCCGGTGGATCTTCGACTTCAGCATGGTGCGCAGCACGCCGCTCAGCCCTCCTTCGGGGTCGGCGCGGATGTCGCCGCCCGCAATGTGACATCAACATTGTCGATCAACCGGGTTGTTCCGACGCGGGCGGCCACCGCGAGGATCGCCCTGCGGTCGACGGAGGCGCCAGTCACGTCGGTGACGTCGGTGACGTTGTCGAACGTGCCGGGGTCGACGAGCGCAACGTAATCCAGGACGACGCCATCGGTCGACGCTATTAGGGCCCGCGCGATCGTCAGCGCCTGGCCCGGCGACGCCCCCCGCTCGAGAGCCTGGGCGGTGGTCGACAGCGCCGTGGGCAGGATCAGCGCCGCCTCGCGCTCCTCTGGTGTCAGGTACTTGTTGCGGCTGGACAACGCGAGGCTGTCGATGTCACGCACCAACGGCACCGAGACGATCTCGACGCCGAGGTCGAGGTCGGTGACCATGCGGCGCACCAAGGCCAGCTGCTGCGCGTCTTTGCGACCGAAGACGGCCTTGTGCGGCCGGGTGAGGCCGAGCAGCTTGGCGACGACGGTGAGCACGCCGTCGAAATGTCCGGGCCGGCTGGCGCCCTCGAAGCGTTGACCCATCTCGCCGGCCGACACCGTGACGATCGGCGTCGTGGGGTACATGACCTCCTGCGCTGGCGCGAACACGATGGCGACGTCCTCGGCCGCGCACATGGCGACGTCGTCGTCGAAGTCGCGCGGGTAGCGATCGAGATCCTCGGTCGGGGCGAACTGCAGCGGGTTGACGAAGATGCTGACGATCGTGTGGTCGGCGACGCGTTTTGCCTTGCGCAGCAAGGAATGATGGCCCTCGTGCAACGCGCCCATAGTCGGGACGAGTGCCACGACGCCGCTCAGCTTCTCGCGCGCGACCGCTAGCTCCTCGCGGGTGCGGACGACGATCGGGTCCGTCATTCGGCTGCCTCACGTCGTCCGGCCAAGACATCGAGCAACTCAATCGCATCGTCAGGGGCTAGCAAACCGGCGGCGAGCGCACGGTCGGCGGTCAGCCGCGCCATCGCGACATACGCGGCGGTCGTCTCGGGCGAGACGGCGCGCAGCGCGGCGATGTGCTCCCGCACGGTGCCCGCGTCGCCCCGGACGACGGGACCGGTGAGCCCGGAATCGCCGTAACGCAAGGAATTGTCGAGCGCCGCCGACAGCAACGGGCCGAGCACGCGCTGCGGGTCTTCCGCGCCGGCGCGGCGAAGCAAGTCCATGGACGACGCGACGAGCGTGACCAGGTGGTTGGCGCCTTGCGCGAGCGCCGCGTGATACAGCGGCCGGTCTTGCTCGCCGATCCAGACCGGCTCGCCACCCATCTCGAGCACCAGCGTTTCGGCCACCGGGCGCAGGATTTCTGGCGCGGTGACGCCGAAACACACACCGGCGAGCCGGTCGAGGTCGACGCTCGTGCCGGTGAAAGTCATCACCGGGTGGATCGCGAGCGGCAACGCGCCAATCGCCGCCGCGGGCTGCAGCACGTCGATGCCATACCGGCCCGACGTGTGGACGACGAACTGCCCTTGCCGAATGCCGCTCGCCGCGATCAGACCCTCGACGAGTCGCGGCAGCACGTCGTCCGGCACGGCGACGAGCAAGAGGTCGACGTCGGGGCCGATCTCGTCGGCAGGGCGGATCTCGATGCCGGGCAACAACGCGTCGGCGCGCCTGCGAGAGGCGTCGGAAACCGCGGAGACCGCGACGATCTGATGGCCGGCGGTCGTGAGGGCGGCGCCCAGCACCGAGCCGACGCGCCCGGCGCCGACGACGCCGACGCGCAACCGACCCGGGCGGTCGGCGGGTTCGATCAACGGTTTGGGCATGGTGGGCTTTCGTTCCAGTCCTTGTCGGGGTACCGGACGCCGTCGAGCCTACCGGCCATCGCGTCCGGGGCCCGAAGAAGGCTGCAACGGCGGCGACATCCAGCGATCGTGGTCGGCGTGGGCTCGGCCTTGGCGGGCCAGCGTCGCCTCGACGTCGAGGATCCGCCGCGCTTCGGCGATATCGCGATCCGGTGCCACCACGTCGACCGGGCCGTGCGTCGAGTGCACGTGCACGGTCGCCAAGCGCAGTAGCCGCTGCAGCGGCCCGACCGACAGCGCGACGCTTTGGATCTTCTCGTGTCGCATCACCGCGTACACCGACGTCAAAACACCGCTGCGGACGGCGAACACCTGCTCGTTCGACCCAGCGCGAAACGTCCACCATCGCAAGGGAGAACGCCACCGCGCGCGCGACGGGACGCGAATCATGTCGACGTCCGCAGTGTCGACGCCCGGCAGCACCCGGCGCATGACGAGATCGGCTTGCGCGCGGCTTCCGACCGGCAACAGCGTGGAGTTGTGGTGGTGGCCCTCGTCCGCCCGCCGACCCGCGTAACCGGCGACGTTCGCCTCGATCCGCACCCAGCCGAACAACCGCCACAGCAGCGGCTGGACGACGCGCACCGCCTGGACCCGGCCGGGCGGCACGGTTTGCGAGCGGGTCTCGAGCAATCCGTGGCGCAAGCGCAAGCCGTCGGGCGAGGCGGCGACCGTGAAGTTCGCGTGCGACTGGATTGTCTGCCACAACGGCGCCACGACGCCCACGACACCTGGCAACGCGGCGCCGATGATGCCAAGAGAGCCGCTGACGAAGGCAATGACGAGCACGACCGCGATCCAGCCAAACGCGATCAGGGCCGCGGTCGACATCAAGGCGCCGCCCACGACGGCGCCGGTCGAGCAGCGCACCAGCGGGCGTTCCGGCGCCTCCGGCGTGCGGTGGTCGAGCCCCGCCGCCATCGCCAGCAGCGAGGCGCGCAGCGCCTGCGCGTCGTCAAGCGGCAGATACGCGATAGCGACACGGCCCTCCGCCCCACCCGCCATGTCGAGCTTGAGTTCGGCCAGGCCCAGCATGCGGGCGAAAAGCGGTTGGACGACGTCGACTGCTTGCAGGCGGTCGATTCGCACCCGGCGCACGCGCTTGACGAAGACACCGCTGTTGACCCGCACGTCGCCGTCGGCGATCCGGTAACTGGTGAACAGCCACGACACGTACGCCGCCGCCGCCACGAGCACCGCAAGGGCGATACCGATCAGCGGCAGCCACCGACCGGCTTGCTCTGTGCCGCGCAGGTTCACGACCGCGACGCCGATCAGGCCGACCACGATCCGGCCGGCCTTCACCAAAGCGCTTGCCGGATGCGTGCGTCCCTCTCGAGAAACCTCCGCTGCGGGCATCGAACGAGCCGCCTACAGCCCGGCCGAACGGGCTTCGCCGAGCGCGGCCAGCCGGTCACGCAACCGAGCGGCCTCGTCGGGCGGCAACCCGCGGATGCTCGCGTCGGTTCCGGCCGACGCCGTGTGCAGTCGCAGGGTCGCGATGCCGAAGCGACGCTCCACCGGCCCGGCGGTCACGTCGACCATCTGCATGCGGCCGTACGGCACGACGACGAGCCGGCGAAACAGCACGCCGCGGGTGACAAGCAAATCCTCGTCGCGCTCCGCGTATCCCCACGACCGGTAGTTGCGATCGATGACTCCAAGCGCGAACACCAGGGCGACCCCCGACACGACCGCGCCGATCACGACCACGAGCCACACGCCGCTCGCAACCGCCGCGATCAACGCGGCCAAGAGCAGCAACACGCACGCGCCGAACGCGATCGAGCGCCGCATCGACCGAAGGTGCGGCGACACCCTCGCCCACTCGCTCGTCAACGGCGCGAATGCCTGCTCCATCTCGTTCGCGTTCATCAGCGCCTTCGGTCGTCGTCCGGCGGCTTCGGCACTCGGCAGCAGTGCTCGAGAAACAACGCCGCGGCCATGAGCGCGACGGCCGCGGCGAGGCTGATCGCGCTCGCGCGGCTGTCGGCGTTGATCCGCGGCTTTCCGAGATGCTGCAAGGTGTACACCAAGAAGCCGGCGTACAAGCCGCCGACGACGGCGGCGGCGTGGCTGCTCGCCTTCGCCAACACGGCCAGCCGCGCGAAAAACAGCGGGTCGAGCGGACGACGCGCCGGCAGGTGCGTGTTGCGCAGCCGATTGCGAACGGAGAAGGCGAACAGCAACTCGGCGATCGCGAGGATGGCCAGCGTCAACGGACCCGCGATGGGCAGCGCCGGCCACGAGTCGTACTCACGCGAGACGACGAGCCAGCTGACGATCCCTGCCAGCAAGCCGATCGCGAGCAAGACCGTCCAGCGAGTTGGCCGCATCAACTCACCTCCGGCAACGCCAGCGCCACGTCGTCCATCCGGCGCACGCCGGATCGCTCGACCGTATCGAGCAGGTCGGCGATCCGCCCGTGACCGGGAAGCGTCGCGTCTGGCGAGACCTCGACCCATGGGGCCAGCACGAATCCGCGCTCGTGCGCGCGCGGATGCGGCAGCGTGAGTTCCGGGTCGGAGCTGACGATGTCGTCGTAGCCGATGATGTCGACGTCGAGCGTGCGCGGACCCCAGCGCTCCAGCCGCACCCGGCCAGCCGCGTTCTCAACGTCGTGTGCGAGGTCGAGCAGCGCCTGCGGCGACAGCGGCGTCTCAAGGACGACCACCGCGTTGAAGTAATCCGGCTGCTCAGGGCCGCCGACCGGCGCGGTCTGGTAAACGCCAGACACGGCAAGCACGCTCCCCGCGCCAGCGAGGGCGTCGACCGCCAACTGCAAAGCCTCGACCCGGTCGCCGAGGTTGGCGCCGAGCGCGAGCACCGCGCGGCTCACGCCGACTCCTCTCTCGTCCGGCGGATGCTGACCACGACGTCGTCGAACGGCAGCGGTATCGGAGCGTGCGGCTTGTGCACGCTGACCTCTACGCTCTCGACGCGCGGGTCGGCTAGGCAGGCTTCGGCGATTCGCGCGGCCAACGTCTCAATCAGATTGACCGGCTCTCCCCCGACGATCGACGTGACTGACTGCGCGACAGCCGCGTAGTTAACCGTGTCGGTGAGGTCGTCAGAGTGCGCCGCGGCCCGGGTGTCGAAACAAAGGACGACGTCGACGAGGAAATCCTGGCCGTCAGCGCGTTCATGGTCGAAGACGCCGTGGTATCCCCAGACCTTGAGGCCGCGCAGCGAGACGCGGTCCGGCATCGGTTGGGTCATGGCTGTGACCTCCAACGGGCGGCGACCCGCACCGCGTCGACGTCGGGCGCCGGCGCATGCACCCGCACACACCAAGCGCCCGCAGCCGCGACCAACGCGGTCACGGCGGCGCTCGCGTGATCGCGCTCGTCGGGTGGTCGCGGCGCGTCGTCCGTCGCCAGCAGATGGCCGAGGAACGCCTTGCGTGACGCGCCGACCAGCACCGGGCGCCCGAGTGACGCGATCGCGTCGATGTGCTTGAGCAGCGCCCAGTTGTGTCCGGCGCCCGGCTTCTTGGCGAAGCCGATGCCGGGATCGAGCACGATTTGGGAAAGCGAGACACCGTCTGCGACAACAGCGTCGATGCGCGCTGACAGTTCGCGGCGCACGTCGGTGACGACGTCCGAGTATTGCGCTCTGGCTTGCATGTCGACGCTGTGGCCGCGCCAGTGCATGACGACGTAGGCGACACCGGCGGAGGCCACGAACGACGCAGTCTTGGGGTCGGCGAGGCCACCGCTGACGTCGTTGACCAGCACGGCTCCCGCGTCGACCGCGCGACGGGCCACCTCGCTGTTCATCGTGTCGATACTGACCGCGCCCTCGCGCGACAACGCCGTGACGACGGGGAGCACTCGCCGCAGCTCCTCGGTGGGATCGACCCGTGACGCGCCGGGCCGCGTCGACTCGCCTCCGACGTCGACGATGTCGACGCCGGCCGCGAACAGGCCGAGCCCGTGCTCGATCGCGCGTGTTTGGTCGAAGTAGCGGCCGCCGTCGGAGAACGAGTCGGGGGTGACGTTCAAGACCCCCATTACTCGGCAGCGGCCAAGGTCGGGAAAGCCGACGACGTAAGGGAATTCGGCGCCCGTCATGCCGCCGGGCCAAGTCGAAGCAGCCGGCGCGCCTGCGAGACGCGCGGGTGTGGCCACACGATGAATGCCTCGGCCTCGAGCGCTGCGATCGCGATTCGCGGCAGGTCGCGCGCGGCGGGATAGACGATGTACCGCGGCACCCACTCTGGCTGGAACTTCGCGTTGAAGCGGTACAGCGACTCGATCTGGAACCACCGCGACGCGAACACGAGCAATCCGCGCCAGGCGCGCAAAATCGGCCCGGCGCCGAGCTTTCCGCCGCGCTCCAGGGCCGACCGGAAAACCGCGAAGTTCAACGACACCCGCTTCACGCCCAGCGTCGGACACGCGTGCAGGGCGGCGGTGATGAGGAATTCGTTCAGGCCGGGCTCGGCGCCGCGATCGCGGCGCATGAGGTCGAGCGACAGGCCGTCGTCGCCCCAGGGCACGAAATGTAAGAACGCGCGCAGCACGCCGTCCTTCATCGCGGCGACGCCGACGCAGTCGCCATCGGCGGGGTCACCGAACCGGCCGAGCGCCATCGAATAGCCACGTTCGGTCTCGGTGCCACGCCACTTCGCCGCGTGCTCGCGATACGCCGCCGCCTGCGTCGGCGACAGGTCGCGCACTCGCGTCACCTCCACGGTGTAGCCAGCTCGGTCCACTCGGTTGACCATCTGCCTGACGTTACGCATCGTGCGGCCCTCGAGACTGAACTCCGCCACCTCGACGACCGCCTCGTCGCCGAATTCCAGCGCCGACATCTGCGTCTCTCGGGTCCAGACCTCGCCGCCGAGCTCGCTGCAGCCGAGCACCGCAGGAACCCACGCGTGCCGCTCCGCCTTCGCCATAAATTCCTTGATGGCGCCGGGCCAAGCCTCGGGATCCCCGATCGGGTCGCCGCTCGCCAGCATCACGCCGGACACCACGCGGTACGCGACGCATGCCTTCCCGGTCGGCGACCACACCACGCTCTTGTCGCGTCGTAGCGCGAAGTAGCCGAGGGAGTCGCGCTCGCCGTGCACCGCGAGCAGCTCGCGCATTCTCGTTTCATCGGACGACGCGAGCATCGATCGCGGTTCGGCCGGTCGAAACACCAGGTACGCGGTCACCAGCGCGGTCAACGCGCCCATCGCGACCAGGGTGGCGGCGATCAGATCGCCGGTGCGGTCGCCCCTGAAATGCAGTGGGCCCGGCACCCCGACCAAGCCGTAGCCGACGTGCTGGGCGACCCGGTCGAAAGACATCGAGCCAAGCACCTGGCCCCGCCGCACCTCGATGAGCAGGCAGCCGATGACGAAACTGGCGGTGGCGAGACCGACAAAGGCGAGGAGCGCGCGCCATCTGGTGCGCGGGTCGCCGACCGCGAAGAACTCGTCGCGGAAGAGCAGCAGGCCGACGAACATCGCGCCGTCGATGGGAATCCAGGCTGGCGCGTCGCCGAGATCGGGCCGATGCAGGAAGTGCAGTACAAAGGTGATGGCCAAGATGACGAGAACCGCTTGCCACGCTCGCCGCTTGCGCCGTCGCAACGCGTGCGACAGCAGGACCAACAACCCGCCGGAGACCACAAGCGCGGCGGCCGCCACCCCATGAATCAAGGCGGTGTCGACGGTGCCGGGCAGCACGTGGTCGATCACCTTGACCCGCTCCCACAGGTGCGGACGCACCACCATCGCGATGTTGCGCAGGCCGAGGATCAAGGTGATCAGGCTCGCGACGAACGGCACCCACCGCCGACGCGACCGTCGCTCGTCGACGGCGGTGTCGGCGCCGGTCGTGACTCGTCCGTGCGCTAGTGGCATGGCAGAAGAATCCTTGACCACATCGGCTCGCGCTAGCGACCGGCGATCAGGCCGAGCGCCTCGGCACGGGTGCGGTCGGAGTCACGGAACGCGCCGCGCACCGCCGACGTGACCGTGCGCGCGCCCGGCTTGCGCACCCCGCGCATCGACATGCACAGGTGCTCGCACTCGACGACGACGATGACACCGCGCGGCTCGAGCAGTTCGTCAAGGGCGTCGGCGATCTGCGCCGTCATCCGCTCCTGCACCTGCGGCCGCCGGGCGAAGACCTCGACCAACCTGGCCAGCTTCGACAACCCGGTGATCTCGCCCTTGGCGTTCGGGATGTACCCGACGTGCGCGACGCCGTGAAAGGGCGTGAGGTGGTGCTCGCAGGTGCTGAACACCTCGATGTCGCGCACGATGATCATCTCGTCGTGGTTGGCGTCGAAAACGGTGGCCAGCACGTCCTCCGGGCGCTGGCGCAGCCCGGCGAACTGCTCCGCGTACGCGCGGGCCACCCGGGCTGGCGTCTCGCGCAACCCCTCACGGGTGGGGTCCTCGCCGATCGCGAGCAGGATCTCCCGAACTGCGGACTCGATCCGGGGGAAATCAACGGGGTCGGCGCCCGTGGCGTCCGTGTGGTCCGTGTCGTCCGTGTCGTTGTTAGTCATCGTCGCTATCCGGCTCGCCGCGCGGCTAGTCGGACGACGGATGCGCGCCGGAGTGGCCGCCCTCGCCGGCGTGCTCGCCGGACACTCCGCCGGCGCCGGCAGCCCCATTGGAGCCATTGCCATTGGAGCCGCTGGAGCCGCTGGAGCCATTGGAGCCGCTGGAGGCGGCCCCGCCGTTGGAGCTAGGGCTGCCGACGACGTCGGTGCCGCCGTCACCGGAGGCGAGCAACGCGAGTTCGCGCGGGGTCATGACCGGCGCCTTGTCGCTCGGCAGCCGTTTGCCGTATCCGGTGTAGGAGCCGCGGCTCGGCCGCTTTTGCACCCGGGCGAAGATGCGCAGCACCTCGTCCTTTTGCAGGGTCTCCTTCTCCATCAGCTCGAGCACCAGGTTGTCGAGGACGTCGCGGTACTCGACGAGGATCTCCCAGGCCTCGTCGTGCGAGCTCTCGATGAGCCGGCGCACCTCGTCATCGATGGACGAGGCGATCTCCTCGGAGTAGTCGCGCTGGTGGCCCATGTCGCGGCCGAGGAAGACCTCGCCGTTCTCCTGACCGAACTTGCGGGCGCCGAGCCGCTCGCTCATGCCGTACTGGGTGATCATGTTGCGGGCGATCGAGGTGGCCTTCTCGATGTCGTTGGCCGCGCCGGTGGTCGGCTCGTGGAACACCAGCTCCTCAGCGGTACGGCCACCGAGCAGCATCGCCAGTTGGTCCATCATCTCGGCGCGAGTGACGAGGAACTTGTCTTCGGTGGGCAGGGCGAGGGTGTACCCGAGCGCGCGGCCGCGCGGCAGGATCGTCACCTTGTGCACCGGGTCGGCGTTCGGCAGCGCGTGACCGACGAGTGCGTGCCCACCCTCGTGGTAGGCGATGATCTTCTTTTCCTTCTCCGACATCACCCGGGTCTTGCGCTCCGGCCCGGCCATGACGCGGTCGATGGACTCCTCGAGGGTGTCCATGTCGATCAGCTTGCGGTCGAAGCGCGCGGTCAGCAGCGCCGCCTCATTGATCATGTTCGCGAGGTCCGCGCCGGT
>JAICLV010000219.1 GCA_025925185.1 Acidothermaceae bacterium | reverse complement strand
GAGAGCGTCGTCACGCGCTACCAAGGGCTGTGGTCGGAACTCACCCGCACCGAATACGTCGACCCAACCGAGTGGTGGCGAATCGACGCGCGGCTACAGCGACTCAACGAGTTGGGTTACGACGTCGGAGAAGTCCAACTCGTCGACGAGCCAGACGGCACCCGACTCAAGTTGCAGACGCAGGTTGTCGAGGCCGGCCATCACCAACGCCGGCTGTCGCAGCTCACCGGCTTGAACGTCGAGGAGAACCAAGCACGCCGATTGTTGAACGACCTCGACAGCTACCGCGCGGCCGCGGTCATGCCCGGCGTCGATGTCGACGAGGTCACCGTGGCAAGGCATTGGCTCAGCGACATTTTCGAACCGGTCGTCGAGCGGGTGCCCGTCGAGCTACGCGGAAAGCTCGAGGCGGCTGAGCTTTTCCATGAGGTTCTGGTGCACCGCTGGTACATGTCAGAGGCGGCCGGTCGTGACGTCGGCATGGACGCCGCAACGAAGTCCTACATCGACACCGTGCTGCGTTACCGGCCGGACGAGCAGGCCGTCCTCGGGACGCCCATCGCGGAAGTCGAGGTCACCGACTAGCTCAGCCGGCGCCGCGCGACCTCGTAGAGCGCCACACTCGCCGCCACCGACGCGTTCAGCGACTCGGTCGACGCCGCAATCGGAATCCGGACGACGAGGTCGCAGCGCTCGCGCACCAGCCTCGACAAGCCCTTGCCCTCAGAACCGGCGACCAGCACGAGCGGGTCGATCGCGGCCTCCAGATCGTTGAGGTCTAGTTCGCCGTCGGCCGCCAGCCCGACGACAAGCAGGCCGCGATCCTGGAACGAGCTCAGCGTGCGGGTCAAATTCGTCGCTCGTGCGATCGGCACCCGAGCCGCCGCGCCGGCCGAGGTTTTCCACGCGGACGCCGTCATTCCGGCCGCTCGGCGCTCGGGAATGAGGACCCCGTTGCCGCCGAACGCCCCCACCGATCGCACGACGGCGCCCAGGTTGCGCGGATCCGTCACGCCATCAAGCGCCACAATCAGCGGCACGCCAGCGGAAAACGCCCGGTCGAGCATGTCGTCGGGGTGCAAATAGTTGAACGCCGGGATCTGCAACACCAGGCCTTGATGCACCGCACCGGGCGCGTACTTGTCGAGCTCGCGACGGTCGGCGTCGAGCAGCGGGATGTTGCGATTCTTCGCCAGCTTCACCGCCTCGCGCACCCGCTCGTCGATGTCCATGCCGGCCGCGACATACAAAGCGGACGCCGGCGCACCGGCGCGCAACACCTCGACCACCGGATTACGACCGACGACGATTTCCGGCCCGGCGCCATCGGGACGCGCCGCCCTCGACGTCCGCTGCCCAGCTCGTTGGCCTGCCCCTGCCCGTTGGGCGCGTTGACCGGCCGCCGCGCGTTGGCCGGCCGCTGGACGACGTGCGTCACCGGCACGCGCAGCCGCCTTGGCGCGGCGCGCGGCCGGGTGCCCCTTGCGTGCCTCAGCGGGCGGTGTCGGACCGCGACCCTCGAGCCCTTTGCGCCGCTGGCCGCCCGAGCCGGCCGAAGCGCCTTTGCGATGCGAACCAGGTTTGGCGCCGCGACCGCCCTGCCCCCCGCCTTTACCGCCCGCCAAGGCCTAATCCCTTCTCAGTTGCCAGCGCGCGCCGGCCGGCGTGTCCTCGACGAGGATGCCGGCGTCGGCCAACTGGTTGCGAATCGCGTCTGCCGCCGCAAAGTCCTTGCGCTCGCGCGCGGCAGCGCGCTGCTCGATCGCCAACGACACCAGCGAGTCGATGACGGCGTGCTCGTCGCCGCTGCTCGCGTCGTCCGAGATCTGATCGAGGCCGAGCACGCTCAGCATCGCGCGCACCTCCGCGAGCCGCTGACCGACCTGCTGTTTGTCGGCTGCGGCGAGTGCCGCATTGCCCTCGCGCACACTGCTGTGCAGAACCGCGAGCGCCTGCGGCACGGCCAAATCGTCGTCCATCGCGTCGGCGAATTCGCTTGGCAGCAGGGCTAAGTCGACCTCCGCTTCGCCGACGAGCTCCTCGGCTCGGACCACGAAACCCTCGACGCGCCGATACGCGGTGGCCGATTCCTCGAGCGCGGTGGGCGTGAAGTCGACGGTTGAGCGGTAGTGCGGCGCGACCAGGTAGTACCGCAACTCGACCGGACGCACCTGCTGCAGCAAGTGCTGAATCGACAAGGTGTTGCCGAGCGACTTGCTCATCTTGTCGCCGCCGAGCGTCACCAACCCGTTGTGCATCCAGAAGTTGGCGAACTTGTCACCGGCCGCGTGTGATTGCGCTTGCTCGTTTTCGTGGTGCGGGAAAAGCAGATCCAGCCCGCCGCCATGGATGTCGAACGACGGGCCCAAGTATTTCGTTGCCATCGCGGAGCATTCGAGATGCCATCCCGGACGGCCTTCGCCCCAAGGGGTTTCCCACGATGGCTCACCGGGGCGCGCGTGCTTCCATAACGCGAAGTCGATCGAGTCGCGCTTGTTGTCGACGTCGGTCTCGCCTTGCTGCATCGACTCCGGGTCTTGGCCCGACAGCGAGCCGTACTCCGGCAACGAGCGCACCGAGAAGTACACGTCGCCACCGTTGGCGTAGGCGTGGCCGCGTTCGATCAGCCGACGCATCAAGACGATCATCTCGGGCACATGACCGGTCGCCCGTGGGTCGATGGTGGGTGGCAGGCAGCCAAGCGCCGCGTAGGCCTGATCGAACAGCCGCTGGTTTCGGGCGGCGACCCGCCACCACGGCACACCGTCGTCCGAGGCGACCTTAATGATCTTGTCGTCGATGTCGGTGACGTTGCGGACGAGCACGACGTCCAGGCCGTTGGCGCGCAGCCAACGCACCAGCACGTCGAACGCGACCCCCGACCGGACGTGGCCGATGTGCGGGGGGGCCTGCACGGTGGCGCCGCACAGGTAGATGCCGACTTTGCCCGGTATCAGTGGCTCGAAGTCGCGAACCCGACGGGCAGCCGTGTCGTAAAGGCGCAGACTCACGCCGGCAAGCCTAGGGCGTCGGCGGCCCTCCCCGTGCAAATGATCACGCTCAGGGGGTCCAGGTACCCCGAGCTAGGCGTACGCGGCACGCTCAGGGAGTCTCGGCCCCGTTACCTTCTTCGTGGCCCCAGGTTGGGGTTGCAGGCCGACCGCCCCGGCATGACTTTCAGGCCCTGTCGTTGATGATCTCCCGACGGATGTCGCCGTCGCGGCCCGAATTCCCAGCCGGTGAAGGGAAAGCACGCCAGCTGACCGGCACAACAACCCGGGCCGGTCCGGGGCGATGACG
>JAICLV010000097.1 GCA_025925185.1 Acidothermaceae bacterium | reverse complement strand
TGCGACGGCGACTTCGACCACCTGCCCGAGCAGGCGTTCTTCATGGCCGGCGGCATCGGCGACGTCGAGGCCGCCGCGAAGCGGCTGGCCGGTCAGTAATGCCGCTCACCGTCGAACTCGTGTCGGCCGAGCGCAAGGTCTGGACCGGCGAGGCAGGATTCGTCGTCGCGCGGACGCTCGACGGCGAGATCGGCATCCTGCCGGGTCACGTGCCGACCCTCGGCGTCCTCGCCGAAGGCTTCACCGTGCGGGTGAGCGGCGGCGACGCCGGCGACGGCATCGAGGCCGCGGTGCACGGCGGCTTCCTTTCGGTGAGCGACGACTACGTCGCGATCCTCGCCGAGGTCGCGGAGCTGTCGACCGAGATCGACGTCGCCCGCGCCCGAGCGGCGCTGGAGCGAGCGAACGCCACGAACGACGACGACACACCCGGCAATGGATCGGCGGCGGCGCGAGCGCGCGCCCGGCTCGCCGCAGCCCACGAGCCTGTCTAAGCCGGCGCTGACAGGACCGGCCGGCGGTGTTCTTCGAGATCCTCGACTCGGTCGGCGTGCTTGTCCTGCTGGTGGTCCTCGCCGCGGTCACGGTCCTCGCGCGGCTGGCGATACTGCGGCGAAACGGCGCCACGATCAACTGCGCGTTCCGGTTGTACGATGCGCGGCCCGGACGCGGCTGGCGCTTCGGCGTGGTCCGCTACACGCCACGGCACCTGCAGTGGTTTCGCATCTTCAGCGTCGCGCCGCAAGCGAAGTTCACTTTCGTTCGCCGCAGCTTCGAGATCACCGGACGACGTGAGCCGCGCGGCTTCGAACTGCACGCGATCCCGCACAGCGCCGTCGTCGTCCAATGCGTCGCGAACGGCCGCGACGGCCGGCCGGTCGCCTTCGAACTGGCGATGGGCGCGATCACGATGACCGGTTTTCTGGCCTGGCTAGAGTCGGCCCCCCCGGGCGCGCACCAAAATCGCGGCGCGCGGCGTAGCTGAACGGCCATTCGGCCATCCGCGGCGGGACGAACGCGGCTCGTGACGGGACCTACGGCCCGGGCCGCCGAACGCCCCGCCAAGGCATCGTGGGATGCGTTCTCGGGAATCGTCATGCACATTGACGACTCTTGGGAGACGAGCCGCACGACACGCTCCTACCAGACGACCTTGAGAGACGACCTTGGCCGTGACCACCGCCGTTGACGGGCCCGCCGTGGCCAGCCAGGCGCGCGCAGGGAACAACCTCATGCTTGCGATGTCGGTGCTCGGCTTCGCACTCAACTTCTGGGCCTGGGCGCTGCTGTCGCCGCTCGGCACCCACTTCAAGCAGGCGCTCGCGCTGAGCTCCTTCGACCAAGCGTTGCTGGTCGCGGTCCCGGTGATCGTAGGCTCGCTTGGACGCATCCCCGTAGGCGCCCTCACCGACCGGTTCGGCGGTCGGGTGATGTTTCCGCTCGTGTCGGCGCTGACGATCATCCCGGTGCTGTTCATCGGCTACGCGGGATACCGGTCTTATGCCGGCCTGCTCGTGGGCGGGTTCTTCCTCGGCGTCAGCGGCACGTCGTTCGCGGTCGGCGTGCCGTTCGTGAATGCGTGGTTCCCGCCGGCGCGACGCGGCGCGGCGCTTGGGATCTTCGGCATGGGCATGGGCGGGACCGCGATCAGCGCTCTCACCACGGTGAAGCTCGTCGACGCTCACGGAATCCAGACGCCGTTCTTGATTGTGGCGATCGCGCTTGCCTGCTACGCCGTCGTGTCGGCCCTTGTGCTGCGTGACGCGCCCGGGCGGGTACCGCCGTCCGAGAAGACGATGGCCAGGCTCGCGGCGACGGCAAAGCTTGCCGTGACCTGGCAGGCCGCCGCGCTGTACGCCGTCGGCTTCGGCGGCTACGTCGCCTTCAGCGTCTACCTGCCCACATACCTGAAGAACGCGTACGCGCTCGCCCAGGACGACGCCGCGATGAAGATGGCCGGCTTCGTGTTGCTCGCGGTCGCGCTGCGACCGATCGGCGGCTGGCTTTCCGACCGGGTCGCGGCCAGCCGGGTGCTCGCGGTGTCCTTCGCCGTGGTGGTGGTGTTCGCGCTCGTCCAGGCGGCGACGCCTGAGCTGTCGCCGACCGGCACCGTCGCGTTCCTCGCGATGGCGGCTGCCCTCGGGACGTCGTCGGGCGCGGTGTTCGCGCTGGTGGCGCAGCGCGCGCCGGCGAGCCGGGTTGGCGCGGTCACCGGTGTGGTCGGCGCGGCCGGCGGTCTTGGCGGGTTCGTGCCGCCGCTGTTCATGGGCTCGATCTACGGCAGCACCAACTCCTACGGCGGCGGGTTGGCGGCGCTCGCGGTGGTGGCCGCGCTGGCCGCTGTCGGCGCGTTCGCGATGGGTCGCCGGCGCAGCAGCCCACTCGCCGAGTGAAGGGGGGTCAGCGGTTGCCGGCGGGCTTCCAAAGGACGTCGCCTCCGCCGACCACCGACGGTGTGTTGGCGTAGCGCGCAAGGACGAACAACAGGTCGCTCAGCCGGTTGAGGTAACGCGCGGGAAGAGGGCTCATCGACGGACCGAACTCAGAAACCGCCTGCCACGTATGGCGTTCGGCTCGCCGAACCACGGTGCGAGCCACGTGCAGCAACGCGGCGCCAGCGCTGCCACCCGGCAGCACAAAGCTGTCGAGCTTGCCGAGCTTCTCGTTGTACCGATCGATGGCTGACTCCAACCGCTCGACGTTCGCGTCGAGAACGCGCAGCGGCTCGCGGCGCGAGTTCTCGACGACCGGCGTGGCGAGGTCGGCGCCGACGTCGAACAGGTCGTTTTGCACGCGGGCCAGCAGGTCGCGGACGTCGGGAGGCAGCCCCCCCAAGGCGATGGCCACACCGATCGCGGAGTTCGCCTCGTCGCAGTCGCCGAACGCGGCCAGCCGCGAGTCGTCCTTCGCCGTGCGCGAACCGTCGACGAGGGCGGTCGTGCCGTCGTCACCGGTCTTGGTGTAGATGCGGGTGAGATGGACTGGCATGCGCTCAGGGTATGCGCGGCAGCGGCCCGACGGCGGACCCGGTCGCCAGGCGGTGCCCGTATGCTTCGGAGCCGTGCTGGACCAGGTGCTCGCCACGCGGTACGTCGCGCCGCTGCGCGAGGGCGGATCGTTGCCCGGCCTGGTCGAGGCCGCCGACCTCGGCACCTACGTCATGAAGTTCCGCGGCGCCGGCCAAGGCGCCAAAGTGCTCGTCGCCGAGGTCATCGTTGGGGAACTTGCGAGGCGGCTGGGATTCAAGGTGCCCGACCTTAAAGTGCTCGAACTCGATCCCGCCATCGCGCGCTACGAAGCCGACGAAGAGGTGCAAGACCTGCTGACCGCGAGTCTCGGGCTCAACCTCGGGGTCGACTTCTTGCCTGGCGCGCTCGGCTACGACGGCGCCTCCGTACCGGTCGACGCGACTGAGGCAACGGCGCTGTTGTGGCTCGACGGGTTGGTGGCCAATGTCGATCGGTCGTGGCAAAACCCCAATCTGCTGGTGTGGCACCGGCAATTGTGGTTGATCGACCACGGTGCGGCGTTGTACTTCCATCACAACTGGCACCCAGACGGCGACACCGGCCCCGCGCGCTTCGCGGCGCAACCGTATGTGTTCGACCGGCACATCATGGCCTCGCACGTCGCCGGCCTGCTCGATGCCGACGCGCGCCTCGCGCCGCTGGTGACCCACGAGCTACTTGCGGACGTCGTGGCGCAGGTGCCAGCCGACTGGCTCGACGCGCCGGGCGCGCGGGCCCGGTACATCGATTTCTTGCTGGCGCGGGCGCGTTCGCCGCGACGCTGGCTGCCGGAGGAGCGGTGATGGCGGACAAACGGTTGCCGTACGAGTACTTCGTCGTCCGTTGCGTGCCGCGCGTCGACCGCGGTGAGTGTCTCAACGTCGGCGTCGTCGTCTACTGCCAGGAAGCTGAGTTCCTCGCCGCCCGCAGCGAGATTTCGCAAGCCCGGCTCGAAGCGCTCGACCGGGACGCCGACATCGGGGCAATCCGGGCCGCGCTCGCCACGATGGAGGCGGTGTGCCGCGGCGACGCCGAGGCCGGGGAGGCGGCGGCAGGCGACCCGGGCAAGCGGTTCGGCTGGCTGGCGGCGCCGCGCAGCACCACCTTGCAGCCGGGGCCTGTGCACGGAGGCCTGACCGACGATCCGCAGGCTGAGCTGTCGCGACTGTTCGACTCGCTCGTGCGGCTCTAGTCGGGCCGCTCGCCGCTGGGCTGCCCTAGGCTGCCGCTGTGGAGCGCATTCGAGTGATGGGCGGAGCCCGGCTGGTCGGCGACGTCAAGGTGACGGGGGCGAAGAACAGCGTCCTGAAGCTGATGGCCGCGGCGCTACTCGCACCGGGCCGCAGCACGATCAGCGAGGTGCCGGCGATCCTCGACGTCGACATCATGGCCGAGCTGGTGCGTCGACTCGGGTGCGGCGTCGAGAACACGTCGGGCCAATTGGTGATCGACGTTCCTGACGTCATCGGCGGCGAGGCCGACTATGACCTGGTGCGTCGGCTGCGCGCGTCCATCAGCGTGCTCGGCCCGCTGCTCGCCCGGTGCGGTGAGGCGCGCGTGGCGTTGCCTGGCGGCGACAACATCGGCTCTCGCGGTCTCGACCTGCACGTGGCCGGCTTGCAGAAGCTCGGCGCGCAGATGGAAAGCGAGCACGGATACCTCATCGCGCGTGCGCCGCGCGGCCTCACCGGCACGACCGTTTGGCTCGACTTCCCAAGCGTGGGTGCCACTGAGAATCTCTTGATGGCAAGTGTTTTGGCGAAGGGAACGACCGTCATCGACAACGCCGCGCGCGAGCCGGAGATTGTCGACCTCGCTCGCATGCTGCAGGCGATGGGCGCCAAGGTCGAGGGCGCCGGTAGTTCGACAATCGAGATCCAGGGTGTCAGCGGGTTGTCGCCGACGGCGCACGCCACGGTGCCTGACCGCATCGTGGCCGGTACCTTCGCGATGGCCGCGGTGATGACGCGTGGTGACATCGAGATCCGACGCGCCCGCCCCGAGCACCTGGAAATCGTGCTCGACCGGCTCGTCGGATGCGGCGCCGTGGTCAGCGCGCTCGATGACGGATTCCATGTCTCCATGGAGGAGCGGCCGACAGCGGTCGACATCGTCACGCTGCCCTACCCCGGTTTTCCGACTGACTTCTTGCCGTTCATCGTGGCGTTGAACGCGATCGCGGAGGGTGCCGCTATGGTCACGGAGAACGTGTTCGAGGGCCGGTTCAGATTCATTCAAGAGCTCGCTCGGCTGGGCGCTGATGTTCGCACCGACGGCCATCACGCGATCGTGCGCGGCCGCGAGCGGCTGTCCGGCGCGCCCGTCGAGGCCACCGACATTCGCGCCGGCGCCGGTCTCGTCCTCGCCGGGTTGGTTGCCGAAGGCGTCACGACCGTCAGTGAGATCCATCACATCGACCGCGGCTACGCGGGATTCGTCGACCAGATGCGTGCGCTCGGCGCCGACGTCGTCCGCGAGCCAAATCCCGACGTCGACTCGTTTGGCAGCTGACATGACGAAAATCGCAGTCATCGGCGCAGGGCTGATGGGCTCCGGCATCGCCCAAGTCGCCGCGCAGGCCGGGCACGAGGTTGTCCTGCACGACTCCACCTCTGCCGCGCTCGTATGCGCTCTCACCGCCTTCGCGTCGTCACAGCAGCGGTTCGTGGCGAAAGGCACGATGACGGCGGACGACGCCGACGTGGCCCGCGCGCGGATCTCTACCAGCACCGAAATCGCCGATGTCGAGGGCGCGGAAATCGTTGTGGAGGCGGTTTTCGAGCAGCTCGACGTCAAGCGAGAGGTCTTCGCGAAGCTGGCCTCGATCGTCTCCGCCGACGCGCTGCTCGCCACCAACACGACCGCGATCCCCATCACTCACATCGCGTCGTCCGTGTCGAGACCGGAACGTGTTGTCGGTACGCATTTCTTCTCTCCTGTGCCGATGATGCGGCTGTGCGAGTTGGTGCGCGGCTTCCACACATCCGACGACACTCTCGCGCGAGCTCGCGAATTCGCCGAATCCGTAGGGAAAACGTGCGTAGTCGTCAACCGCGACGTCGCGGGATTCGTCACATCTCGACTGCTCGTCGCGCTGTTGAACGAGGCGGTCTCGATCGTCGACGCAGGCATCGCGACCGCCGACGATGTCGACGTCGCTTGCCAACTGGGGTTCGGCCACACGATGGGTCCGCTGGCAACCCTTGACCTGACCGGGCTTGATGTGATTTTGCACGCGGCCAACAACATCTACGACGCGACGCGTGATGAGAAGTTCGCGCCGCCGGAGCTGTTGTCACGCATGGTGGCCGCGGGACTGCTGGGTCGCAAGAGCGGCGAGGGCTTTTACCGATATTGAGCGGTGACGCGCGCACCCCGGCTAACCTGTCGGAAAGCTGAAGAGGACAGGAGCCGCAAGCGTGTCGCAGCGTGCCATTGATCAAACGGGCAGGCCGCGTCTCGGGCAGCGTAGCGGTCAACCCCTGGCGCGGTTGATGCTCGACGCGATCGATGACGCCACGAGAGGTGCAGTGCCGTTCCGCTCGTACGCCGACGGCGTGACGCTCGCCGACCTCGACGCCGCATTGTTCACCCACAAGATCGCCCCTGCGGTGTACTTGCACCTCAAGGACGACCCCGATGTTCCCGCCGATATCGCGCAATTGCTGCGTGAGCGCTACAGCGCGCAAATGGTGCGTCAGCTTCAAGTCCAGGCCGACGTGGTCGCGTTGTCGGAGGTGCTCGGGCGCGCCGGTCTGGCGTGGGCGGCGATGAAAGGACCGGTGCTCGCGCAGCGGCTGTGGTCACGGCCCGACCTGCGGCAGTACATCGACCTCGACATCCTTGTCGATCGCCGGAAGTTCGGTCAGGTCCTCGACGTCTTGATCGCCGACGGCGCGGAGATGGTCGACTGCAACTGGGACCTCGTGAAACAGCAGGTGCGCGCCGAGGTCTCCTTGCAGTTGGCGAACGGCACCTCCCTCGACCTGCATTGGCACGTGGTCAACGACGCGACCTTACGGCGGCAGTTCCCCTTCCGCACCGCCGAAATGCTCGCCCGCGCGGTCCCGACCAAGATCGGCGAGGCGACGGTGCCGGCGCTCGATTCGGTCGACACGCTGCTCCATCTTGGCTACCACACCGCGCACTCGGGCGGCCATCGCCTCATGTGGCTGAAGGATGTCGAGCGGGCGACCGCCGACGAGGCACTCGACTGGGACGTCGCCTTGCGGCGCGCCGAACAGTACGGCGTCAGATTGGCGCTTGCCGTCGTGCTCGCACGGGTCAACCGCGTTCTCGGCTTCGAGAAGCCACCGCCGGCGGCCGCGATCGCCCCCGCGCGTCGCAACGCATGGGGTTGGTTCGCGGCGTCCGCCGATCGCTGGTCGCCGGTCCCGGCCCTGCCGAGCGACAAGTTGTCGGGACAAATCGTCTTCAAGAGCACACGGCGCACCGCCGCCGCGAGCGCCGCTGCCGCGCTGCGCGTCGTTCGCCGCCGCCACGATCCGGTGGCCGACCCGGCCGACAACCCGCTGCGCGTGGAGTCGGGCGGCACCAAGGCGCGAACGGCATACCTGCAGCTGGTAGAGGGCGCCCCCGAGCCGTGAGCCATCGCTGCGCACCGTAATCAGAAACAGTGCTCGGATGGCGGGCGTCGGTGGGCAAATCGGACGAAGAGGCACCTCCTACTTAGCTTTCGGCTTATGTCGGTCTGCCGTCGGCACGCAGTGTAATCTTGCGTAATGTCGCGTCACCGATGCGCGACTTGACAGCTGGTTCAGGGGCGGGGTTTAGGGGTGGATCATTCGGTGCTGCCGTCATTTGGTGACCGGCTGAGTCGAGCGCTCGTCGATCGCGCGCCGCTTTGCGTCGGCATCGACCCGAGCGCACAGTTGCTCGCGAAGTGGAACTTGCCGGACGACGCGAGCGGCGTGGCCGCATTCGGCTCCGCGGTTCTCGACGCGGTCGAGGGCCTCGTCGCCGTGGTGAAGCCGCAGTCGGCGTTCTTCGAGCGGCACGGCAGCGCGGGCATCGCCGTGTTGGAGCGGTTGTGCGCCGACGCGAACGCGCGCGGGTTGCTGGTGCTGCTCGACGCCAAACGCGGCGACATTGGTTCGACGACGCAGGCGTACGCGGAGGCGTACCTAGGAGCGCGCAGCCCGCTGCTCATCGACGCGATGACGGTCACGCCATACCTAGGCGTCGGCGCGCTTGCCCCCATGTTCGAGGTCGCCGCAGGCAGCGGTCGCGGCCTGTTCGTCGTCGCCCGCAGCTCCAATCCCGAGGGCGCACCGATCCAAGACGCTCGCGTCGTGGGCGGCGCAGACGTCGTCGGCCACGTGCTCGGCGAGGTCGCTCGCGTGAACGCGGTCGCCGCCGGCCTAGGATCGGTCGGAGTTGTCTTCGGCGCCACCTGCGAAACCGAGGGCTACGACCTGCGCGGATTCGGTGGGCCGATCCTCGCCCCCGGCCTCGGCGCGCAAGGGGCCACCGTCGACGACATCGCCCGCCGATTCGCTGGCTGCGCCGATCGCGTGCTGCCCGCCGCGTCACGCGCGGTGCTTTCCGCCGGTCCCGACATCGGCGCCATGCGCGCTGCGGCCGACGACCTCGCGGCTGCCTGCCGGGAGGCGCTGCAATGAACGGGCCCGATTGGAGCGGCTATTTCGTTGCCGTGTGCGGCATCGACGGCAGCGGAAAGACCACCCAGGTCGGCGTCGCGCGCGATTACCTGCTCACCACCACTCCGCACGTGCTGCTCACCAAGCAGCCGACCGACCTTTACCGCAACGACCCCGAGGTCCGAGCCCTGCTCGACATGCGACGCGACGGCGCTTATCTGACCTCCGAGCTGGCGCTGCTCGCCGCCTTCGACCGCGCCCGCCACATCCGCACCCAGGTCATGCCGGCGCTGGCGGGTGACGGCTGCGTCATCACCGACCGGTACGTCTACTCGACGTACTGCTACTTCATGGCGCGTGGCATCACCGACCTCGGCTGGCTGAAGTCGATCAACCGGCTCGCGCCGGAACCTGACCTCACCATCTACATCGACGTGCCGCCGGAGGTGGCGGCGCAGCGGGTGATCGCGCGCGACGGCTCGTCGCGCAAGCGCGAAGAGCTCGACCTCGCGCGGATGACGACGGTTCGCTCGTGTTTTGTGGAGCAGCCGTGGGGACGTTCCGACCGGTTCCGCACGGTCGACGGCACCGCGCCGGTGGAGGAGGTCGGCGCGCAAGTGCTGAACCTGTTGAAGGAGTTCGATCCGCGATGAGCCGCGCACTTGTGTTCGGCGGTCTCGGCGGCATCGGCGGCGCGGTTTGCCAAGCGATCAACGGCGAATTGGGCGGGGCGGCCGCATTCGACGCGATTGACATCGCCGACGTCCGTTCCGTCGACGTGAACCCGGCCGCGACGACGGTGCACACCGTTGACCTCGCCGACGACGTCGCCCGTGACGCGTGGTTCGCGAAGTACCTCGCCGACGTCGGCGCGCCCGACGCTGTCGTGTGGTGCGCCGGCCATTATCCGCGTCGCGACATCCGCGAATACACAACCGACGAGCTGCGCGGCGTTCTCGACGTGAACCTCACCGCGCTGTTGGCGTTGCTGCCGCCACTCGTGAGCGCGGCGCTTGTCAGTGGG
>JAICLV010000054.1 GCA_025925185.1 Acidothermaceae bacterium | reverse complement strand
CGTGCACCGTGCGCTGGCCAAGCTGTTCGAGGACCGCGGGGTCGAGCTGCTCCGCACCTACCAGCTGAACTTCGGCGGCAACATGGACTTCATGAACATGCTGGAGCGCAAGCGCCTCGTGTCCAAGAAGATCTCCAAGACTCAGGCCGTCACCTCGCAGATTCCGCACGAGATGGCCAAAGCCGACGTCCACATCGGCCCGAGCGACTACGTGCCATGGCTCGACGACCGCAAGATCGCGTTCGTCCGGCTCGAGGGCCGCTCGTTCGGCGACGTGCCGCTGAACCTCGAGTACAAGCTCGAGGTCTGGGACTCGCCGAACTCCGCCGGCGTCATCATCGACGCGGTTCGCGCCGCGAAGATCGCCAAGGATCGCGGCATTGGCGGCCCGATCCTGTCGGCCGCGAGCTACTTCATGAAGAGCCCGCCGGTGCAGTACAGCGACTCCGAGGCGCACCAAGCGGTCGAGGACTTCATCGCCGGCAAGGTCGACCGCTAACCCGGCAAACCCCGGGGGAGTCGACCACGCTCAGGCAGCGCAGACCCCCGAAGCTGGGCTTACACGCCTAGCTTCGGGGGTCTTTGCCTCGCTCGGGCTCGAAAATCAGGCGCCGACGCCGTGTTGCTCGGCCCACTCGCGAAGCGCGGCGGCCGCCGCGTCCTTGCCGATCGGGCCCTGTTCCAATCGCAGCTCCAGCAAGAACCGCCAGGCCCGACCCAGCTCCGGCCCCGGCGCGATGCCCAAGATCGAGCCGATCTCGTCGCCGTTCAGCTCCGGCCGGATGGCGTCGACCTCCTCTTGTTGGCGCAGCTGCTCGATCCGCTCCTCGAGCGAGTCGTACGCCGCCCACAGCGCCGCCGCCCGCCTCTTGTTGCGCGTGGTGCAGTCGGACCGGGTCAACTTGTGCAGCCGCCCCAGCAGCGGACCCGCGTCGCGCACGTAGCGGCGCACCGCCGAGTCTGTCCACTCCGCGGTGCCATAGCCGTGAAAGCGCAGGTGCAACTCGACGAGCCGCGACACGTCCGACACGACGTCCTTGGGGAACTTCAGGGCGGTCAGCCGCGCCTTCGCCAGCTTCGCCCCGACCACCTCGTGGTGGTGGAACGAGACCCGCCCGCCCGGCTCCTTGCGCCGGGTCGCCGGCTTGCCAATGTCGTGCAGGAGTGCCGCGAGACGCAACACCAGGTCGGGCCCATCCGTCTCCAGCGCCATCGCTTGATCGAGCACGGTGAGGGTGTGCTCGTAGACGTCCTTGTGCCGGAAGTGTTCATCACGCTCCAGGCGCAGCTTGGGCAGCTCGGGCAGCACCCGGTCGGCCAGGCCGGTCGACACCAGCAGCGCCAGACCGCGGCGAGGGTCGGGGGAGCACATCAGCTTGGTGAACTCGTCGCGCACCCGCTCCGCGGAGATCTTCAAGATGCGGTCGGCGAGCGCTGCCATCGCGGCCGCAACTGTCGGATCTACGTCGAAGTCCAACTGCGCGACAAACCGGGCCGCGCGCATCATCCGCAGCGGGTCGTCGTTGAAGGAGTCCTCCGGCGCGCCCGGCGTGCGCAGCACCTTGGCGAGTAGGTCGCGGGTGCCTCCGAACGGGTCACTGAAGTCGTGATCGGGCACGCTGACCGCCATCGCGTTGACGGTGAAGTCGCGGCGGCGAAGATCCTCGATCAGCGACTCGCCGTACACAACCTCCGGCTTGCGCGAGTCGGGGGCGTACGTCTCGAACCGGTAGGTGGTGATCTCCAGCCGCTGGCCGTCCTTCAGCAGCCCGACGGTGCCGAACGCGATACCGGTGTCCCACAGGTTGTCGGCCCACTTCCGGGCGATTTTCAAGACCTCGTCTGGACGGGCGCTGGTGGCGAAATCCAGGTCGTTGCCGAGCCGGCCGAGCAGCGCGTCGCGAACAGACCCGCCGACCAACGCCAGCTCGTGCCCAGCCCGCGCGAACAGCTGACCGAGATCGTCGGCCACCGGCGACACTCGCATCAACTCGGCGATCGCCTTGCGTTGAACGGCGGTCAGGCCACCCGCCGGGCCGCCGTTCTGGCCGCCGTTCGGGCCGCCATTCGAGTCAGCGTCTGGCGCGGACGAAGTCGCAGGCACGGGACACAAGAGTACGGGCAGCTTTGTCGCCCCTGTTCGCTGTCCGGGCCGTGGTCGCGTTCCCTCGGCGCTGAGGCGGATTTTCCGGGGGCCGGAGGGTTTTCTTTCCGAGATGCCGCGCCTATGGTCAGATCCACACAAGTAGCGCGTTCGGCAAGCGAGCTGTGGGGGGAACACAGATATCGAGTGCTGCGACAGCTGCCCGGCCCGGGTGGTCTCTGACCACCTCACGCCGGTCGGTGAGCGAGGTGAGCTGGGTCATGAAGGGTCCGCTCGACATCCACCAGTACCTGCTCGCGCACGACGTCCATCACGAGATCGTCCGGCTGCCCAGGAACCCGGCGGGCTATAGCGGCGCCAACCTCGCCCAGGCGCTTGGCCTCCCGGCGCGTCGGTGCGTCGACGTCCACGCCTTCCACTCGGTCAACCGATCAAGCGACACGTTGGTGCTGCTGCTCGCACCGTCCGACACCGTCATCGACGACGCGCTGACCGGGCAGCGGTTAGCCAGGACAGTCACGCAGATCTCCGAGCACGGCGCCGACGCGCGGGACGGCGCGGTTGGTGACGCCGTTGCGGTCTTCACCCGCGCTGGCGCGCAGCTGGTGAGCAGCCGAACCGACTACCTGGCCGGCCATGTCGCGCCGCTGCTACTGCCCGCCGACGTCCAGGTGGTCGCGATGCAGTCACTCGCCGACCTCGCCGCCACCGTCGTCTACACCCCGACCGGCGACGTCGGAACGGCGCTCGGCATGCGGGCGCTCGACTTGCTCGTGCTCTCCCATGCGACCGTGCTGCCGGTGGGTGAGCGCGCGACCCGGCGTCGTCCGGTGCGAATCAACCTCGACCCGGCGCCGACGCTGCTCGACGCCGACGGCGGACCGCCGGCCCATGCCGTGCCCGTGCGGCGCGCGCCCGCGCCGCGGCGCACCACCGCGACCGTCACCCCGGTCGCTTCCTAACCGGTCGCGGGGCGAGCGGCCATTACGATCGAACGGTGGCCGCCGGACGCAAACCCGCACGACCCGCGACCGCGCGCAGTGCGGCGCGGATGCGGCGGGTCGAGGAGACGTCCGCAGGAGGCCTGGTCATCGACGCTCCGCGCGGCAGCGGGAAGCACGGTCCCCGTGCGGCGTTGATCGCCCGGCATGACCGTCGCGGCCGGCTGGTGTGGTCGTTGCCGAAGGGTCATCTCGAGGAGGGCGAGACCCCCGAGGCCGCCGCCGTGCGTGAGATCGCCGAGGAGACCGGCATCGCCGGCCGGGTGGTCGCGCCGCTCGGCACCATCGATTTCTGGTTCGTGGCCGAGAACCGGCGCATCCACAAGACCGTGCACCACTACCTGTTGATCGCCGAGGGCGGGGAGCTGTCCGACGAGGACATCGAGGTCGTCGAGGTGGCCTGGGTGCCGCTGGGCGAGCTCACGCAACGCCTCGAGTACGAGGACGAGCGCCGACTGATTGACCAGGTTCCGCGGTTGCTCGCGGACATCGCGTGAGCAGGGCGCCGCGCCGGCCCGCGACGACCCTGGCGGTCCTGGCGGCCCTGATCACGGTCGGCGCCGTCGTCGGCGGACTCGCGGGCCTGGTACCCGGCGCCCCTTCAGCTTTGACCGATTCCGCCGCTCACGCAGCCACGCCCGCTCCCACGTCGTCCGCCTCGCCGCAACGCTTCGACATCACGCTCGACGAGCTGGCGCCTAAGGTCTTGCGACCCGACGACACGCTGTCGCTTTCCGGCTCGATGGTGAACACGTCCGGGGAGACGCTCACGTCGGTGTCTTACGCCCTGCGGATCTCGACGCAGCGAATCACCACGCGCTACCAGCTGGCGAAGGACGCCGACCGCGACACGACATTCGGCGTGGTTTTGTCGTCGACCCGACAACCTGCGGGCGACGAAGGCCGGATCGACCCCGGGCAGCGGTTCTCGTGGCAACTGTCGTTGCCGATCGACCGGGTCTCGATGCCGACCTCGCCCGATCAGTTCGGGGCGTTCCCGATCGCGATCGAGGTGACGTCGCACGGCGAGTCCGGCACCGAACGCACCCGGCTGTCGACGACGGTGCTGTGGATGCCGAAAGGCGCGCAGTTCAAGCCGACGAAGGTCAGCTGGTTGTGGCCGGTGATCGACGGGGTCCACCGCGGGCTCGGTAACACGTTCACCGACGACTCGTTGGCCGCCGAGCTTGCCCCGACCGGCCGACTCGGGAAGCTCGTCAACACCGCGGCGGAGTCGAAGGTGCCACTGACCTACGTGGTCGACCCTGCGCTCGTCGACGACGCTGCCGCGATGGCCTCGACCGCGCCGCCCGCAGGCGAACCCGCGCCGCCCGCTGGCGGCCCCACCGCCGCGCCCAGCAGCGGGAAGTCCGACGCCCAGAAATCCACGGCGACCGCAACCAGGCCGGGCACGGCGAAACCGGACGCGACCAAGTCGGGCGCGATCGCCAGCCCCGAGGCGACTCCTTACCAGGTAGGCGACGGGAAGCACACGAGGGACGGCGTCGGCACCGCCACGGCGGCGGCCTGGCTTGATCGGCTGCGGGCCACCGTGACCTCCGCCGGTTCGGCGCTCGTCGCTACGCCCTACGGCGACGCCGACCTTGTCGCCCTCGAGCGAGCCGGTCTCGACAAGGAAATGGCGATCGCCCGCTCGACGGGGCAGTCGATGCTGAGCGACCACCTCGCGCTGCCGACGCTACCCGACCTGGTTTGGCCGGTCGACGGCCGAATTGACGACGCGACGCTCGACGATCTGGCCACCGACTTGACGACCACCGTCGTGCTCAATGGTCGGGCGCTTCAGCCGCAGGATCCGAACGCGCTGGCCGGGCCGCGCGCCGACCTACAGACGCCGTCCGGCGCGGTGCGCGCGCTGCTGACCGACCCGACGATTGACGACCTTGTCGCCGATCCCGGCTCGGTGTCGGGCGGTGCGCGGGCGGCCGAGCAGCGGTTCCTCGCCGAGACGATGTTGATCACCGAGCAGCGGCCGGGATCGGGTAGCTCGCTCGTCGTCGCGCCACCACGCCACCTCGATGCCGACGCGTACCTCGCCGCGCTGCTGTCGGACACCGCAGCGGTGCCGTGGCTCGAGCCGGTCAACGCCAGCGTGATCGCGGCGCAGCCGCCCGACGATGTCGCCCGCCAGCAACTCGCGTACCCGCCGTCCGCGCGAAACGCGGAGTTGCCGACGCGCGCGCTGAGCGCCATCACGCCGCTGCGCGACGGGCTGGCCGCGTTCAACTCGATCCTCAGCCCGACGACGACCGACCCCTTCATCGCGCAGGCCAACGAGGCGCTGCTGCGGGCGGAGTCGAGCTCGTGGCGCGAGCATCCGCAACGAGCGGTCGCCATCATCGACGCGGTGCGCGCCCAACTGCAGTCGCGTACCAGCAAGGTCTTCATCAGCAAGCCCGGCCTGATCACGTTGACCAGCCGCAAGCAGAAGATCCCGCTGACCGTGGTGAACGAGTTGCCCGAGCCGGTCACCGTGCAGGTCAACCTCCACGCCGTCAACGCGGCCCGGTTGACCGTCACACCGATCCCACCGTTCACCGTCGAGGGCAAGGGCAGCCGGCACGAGGTGGTGATCGAGGTGGAGGCGACCACCGGCGGGCGGTTCGAGGTCGAGGCGCAGCTCACGACCGCCGACAACCAGACGATCGGCCAACCGGTGAGTTTCGAGTTGAACTCCACCGCGTATGGCGCGGTCGCGCTGGCCATCGCGGGGGGCGCCGCCGGACTGCTCTTCTTGCTGTCGGGCATCCGCATCTACCGCCGCGTGCGGCAACGCCGGAACGGCCCGCCGGGCGCCGACGCCGGCGACCACGTTGACACCCCGACGTCGCCGACGACCCCGACCGCGCCGAGAACTCCGGCGCCGCCGGCCCAACCGGTGCCATGACGACGGTGGGCACGAACGGCGTCGGCGAGTCGAAACCTCCACAGCCTCCGCAACCTCCGCAACCTCCGCAGCCGACGGCGAGCCGATCGGACGACGGCTCCCTCGCCCGCAACAGCGCCGTCATGGCGTTGGGGACCATCGCGTCGCGCGGCACCGGCGTGCTGCGCACGATTATCATCGCGGCGGCGGTCGGATCGGCCGGCCAGCTGGCCGACGCCTACAACATCCCGAACGCCGCGCCGAACGCCGTCTACGACCTGCTGCTCGGCGGGATCCTCACCAGCGTCGTCGTCCCGCTCTTGGTCAAGGCGGTCAAGGACGACGCGCGCGCCGGCGAGCTCTATGCGCAGCGGCTGCTCACGTTGGTCGCCGTGTTGCTCGGCGCCTGCACCGCGTTGACGGTGCTGTTCGCGCCCGTCGTGGTCGACGTCTACGGCGGTTTCACCGGGCAACAGCGCACGCTGGCCATCACTTTCGCGCGCTACTTCCTGCCGCAGATCTTCTTCTACGGCATGAGCGCGACCATCGGCGCGATTCTCAACACCCGCGGCAGATTCGCCGCGCCGATGTGGACGCCGGTGCTCAACAACATCGTGTTGATCGTCACCGGCTCGCTGTTCATCGCCGTCACGACGCATCGCGACGGCGTCGCGCTCAGCTCGGGTCAAACCATGCTGCTTGGCATCGGGACGACGGCGGGTGTCGTCGTCCAAACCCTCGCGTTGTGGCCTTCCCTTCGGGCGTCGGGTTTTCGGTATCGGCCGCGCTTCGACTGGCGCGGCTCCGGGCTAGGAGCGGCGGGCAAGCTCGCCGGTTGGGTGCTGGTCTACGTCGTCGTCAACCAGATCGGGTTCGCGGTCGTCACGCACTTGGGCCGCGCGGCGGGCGCGGCGGCACGGGCCGACAACGTCGGCCACGGCGACACGTTCTCCGCCTACAACTACGCATACCAGCTGTTCCAACTGCCGTACGCGATCGTCGCGGTCTCGGTCATCACCGCGCTGCTGCCACGCATGAGCGGGCACGCCGTCGAGGGCAGCATCTCCGCCGTCCGCGCGGACTTGTCTACCGGCCTGCGCACAACGGCGGTGGCCGTCGTCCCTGCCACCGCCGGACTGATCGCGTTGGCGCCACAGCTGTCGGAGATCGTGTTCCGCCACCACAGCGTTTCGCACGCGGACGCGCGCTACATCGGCTGGGTCATCCTCGCGTTCGCGATCGGCCTGATCCCGTTTTGCGTTTTCCAGTTGCTGTTGCGGGCGTACTACTCGATGCACGACACGCGCACGCCGGCGCTCATCAACATCGTCGCGACCGCGGCGAACATCGCGCTCGACGTCGCGCTGTATGTGACGCTTCCGACGGGCTGGCGGGCCTTCGGCATGGCGTTGGGCTTTTCCGCCTCGTACTGGCTCGCGGCGGTGCTCACCGTGCGGTCGGCGGGGCGTCGGCTGCGCGGCATAGACGGACGACGGGTGCTGCGCACCTACGTCCGGCTTGGGGTGGCCTCGACGCTCGCCGCGATCGTGGCGTTGGCGTTGGCGGAGCTGGCGGCGGCGCTACTCGGTTCTGGGCTCGCCGGCGCGGTGGTCGGCCTCGTGGCGGGCGCGGGCATCGGCGGCGCGCTGCTGATGACGTTGACGACGCGGATGCGCATCAGCGAGGCGACGGCGTTGGTGCAGGTGGTCCGCTCGCGACTGCGTTAAGCCCGGGCGGCTAGCGCGGGCGGGGTTGACCCACCAGGGCCGGCCGACCGACCGGCCAACCGGGTTAGTCAACCACCGCCATTCGCGCCAGCGACACTCAAGACGTCGGCCGCAGCGGCCGACCAAACCACTAGGTGAATCACGCCCCTGATGGCTTCGGGTTGGTAGGTCGAGTGCGGCGAGTTTGGGGTCCCGTTGGTTGGGGGCCGAGTGCGGCCGGCCCTGACGGGGGAGATCGCGGCGACATCATCCTCGGCTGGCTGACGAAGCTGGTGGTCGGAATCTCGCTCACCGGCGTCGTGGCTTTCGACGGCGTGTCGATCGGCGTCGCGCATGTGAGCGCGGTCGACGACGCCAACTCAGCCGCGCTCGCCGCCAGCCGCGCCTGGCAGAGCACTCACGACATGGCCCACGCGCTCGAAGCCGCCGAGCAGACCGCCTCGGAGCACGGCGAGACCGTCGTCGACGACAGCCTGCGTTTCGACTCCGACGGCACCGCACACGTCGACGTCCGGCGCGACGCGACCACGCTGATCGTTCGGCACATCCACGCGCTTCGCTCGTGGACCGAGATCACCGCGACCGGCTCGGGACGATCGGTCGACGGATGATCCGTCGGGCGATCGCGGGGTTCTCGGCGTCCGCACTGGTCGCGAGCGCGCTGCTGGCTGCCGCGGTGACAACCGGTGTGACCGGCGTGACGGCCGCCGCGGTCGCCGACCCGCTCGGTGACGCCAAGGCGCAGGCAGCGAAACTGCAGAGCCAGGTCGCGCAACTGCAGGTGCAGGCCGAGCAGGCGTCGGAGCGGTACAACGCCGCCGAGGCGGCACTCGGCGGGCTCGTCGGCGAGCAACGCGCCGCCCAAGAACAGCTAACCGCGGCGCAATCCGTGGTAGCCGCCAACCGCGCGATCATCGATGAGCGGGCCCGCGCCCTGTACATGTCGGGCGGCAGCTTCTCCTTGTACGCGAGCGTTTTGCAGGGCGCCGACCCAACGATCGTGATGGCGGCGCTGCACGACGTGCAGTCGCAGTCGAACGTCGACAAGGTGGCGTTGGCCGGCGTCGACGCCGCCAGCAAGAAGGCAGCCGCCGCGCAAACGCACGTCGATCAGCTACTGCAGCGGCAAAGCGACCTCATGGCGCAGGCCGCAGGGGCGTCGAACGACGTCGAGAACGCGCTTGCCCAATCACAATCAGCGCTCGCAGCGGCGAATGACCAGGTGCGCACGATCGAGGCCCAAATCCAGGCCCAAATCGACGCCGACAACGCGGCCCGCGCAGCGGCGCAGCTGGCTGCCGCTCGGCAGGCCGCCCTGCAAGCCGGATTCATCGACGGCGCCGGAAGCGCGGTCGCGCAGGCCGCGATCGCTGCGGCGAGCACGCAACTCGGAAAGCCCTACGTCTACGGCGGTTCCGGTCCCGACGTATGGGACTGCTCGGGTCTCACCCAGTGGGCTTACCGGCAGGTCGGCGTCTACCTGCCGCGCACCGCTGCGGCGCAGTACCTCGCCGTCGCGGCCAAGGTTCCGCTCGGGGAGCTCGAACCGGGCGACCTGCTGTTTTGGGCCACCGACCTGTCGAACCCAGCGACGATCCACCACGTCGCGATCTACGTGGGCAACGGGGAGATGCTCGCCGCGCCGCACACCGGCACGGTCGTGCGCGTACAGCCCGTCTACCTCGACGGCTATTTCGGGGCGGTGCGACCCGGCTAACGCCGCGTCTCACGCTGATTAAGCCGGGCCTTCGCCAGCAATCTCGCGCTGGATCGCGGGAATAGCATGGAAACGGCGTCCGCGACGCGGCGGCGTCCGACCGAACCGACCTGGCAGCATCCCGTGAAAGGTCCCTGAAGGGCTCACTGTGAGCGGCGCACCGGCTGTGGCGCCCGGCCTCCTCGTCGCCGAGCGTTACCGTCTCGATGCCCCGATCCCGGACCGCTCTGCCGCCGCGATCCCCGGCCGCAGCGCGTCCAAGGTTGGACAGCTGTGGCATGCCCGCGACGAGCTGCTCGCGAGGTCGGTGGCCGTGCTGCTGGTTCCGGACGACGACCCGCTCGTCGAACATGTGCTCGCCGGGGCGCGCGCGATAGCCGGTCTTGGTCACCCCGCCCTGGCGAACGTCTACGACGCCGGCCGGGCTCCGGGGTTGGCGTACGTCGTCACGGAGTACTTCGAGGGCGCCTCGCTTGATCAGCAGTTGCGAGCCAATGGGCCGCTGGACCCGACCGCCGCCGTCGATCTGGTGGCCGACGTCGCCGCCGCCCTCGCCGCGACCCAGGCGAACGGCGTTTACGGACTCACGCCTGCGCCAAGCCGGATTTTGTTCACCGCGTCCGGTCTGCCGCGGTTGGCGAGCGTCGCCCTCGCCGACGAGTCAATGGCCGCCGACCATCCGGACGCCGTCGCCGGCGCGCGCGCCGACACGATCGCGCTCGCCCAACTCCTGTACGCGGCACTCACCGCCCGCTGGCCGGGCGACACCGAGATCAGCGTGCTCGGTGCGGCGCCGAAAGCCGAAGGTCACCTGCGCACGCCCCGCCAGGTCCGCGGAGGGGTGCCACGCGAGGTCGACGTCGTCGTCAGCCAATCTCTCGGCGACCCGGAGATCCGTCGCGGGCTGCCCGAGATCGCCACCCCGGCAGCGCTTTTTGCCGCGCTGTCGCCGCTGCGTAGTTTGCCGGAGGCCGGCCATCCGTACGGCGCAGACACCGCGGTCATCCCGGTCGTGGACGGACGGGGGATAACCGGCAGGACGCCGTTGCTAACGGGAAAGGCGCTGCCGTTGCTCGCGCGCCGTCGCCGAAACCGCCTCGGCGTCGCGGCGGGCGTCGCCGTCCTCGGCGTCGCGGTCGCCGGGTTGTTCTGGCGAGGCCCGACGATCTACCCGCACTTCATCACCCATTCCGACGGCTCGACACCGACGCCGACGCACGCCGCCGACACGGCGGCCGGTACGCCGGTCACCCCACGCTCCGTCGTGGAGTTCGACCCGTATGGCGACCACACCGACCCACATGTCTCCGAGGCGCCGCTGGCGATCGACGGGAAGGCCGACACCGCCTGGCGCACCCAGACGTTCGGGAGCGCCGCGCTCGGCAATCTCAAGCCCGGAGTCGGTTTGCTCGTCGACCTCGGCCAGGCACGCACGATCTCCGCCGTCCAACTGGATTTGCTGGGCGCCGGCACGACCGTGTCATTGCTGGAAAGCAACGGCAATCCAGGCGACCAGCCGCCGACGTCCGACAAGGCCATGACGCAGGTCGCGCGGGTCGCGGACGCCGGCAGCCATGTCACGCTGCGCCCCGCCGAGCCGCACTCGGCGCGCTATTGGTTGGTCTGGCTGACCAAGCTGCCCGCGGGTAACAGCGGCTTTCACGGCGGCGTCGCCGAGATCGCCTTCGACTCCGCTAGCTGACCAAGCTGGCTGGCCCCGGCGACTGACCCCGGCGAGTGACTCGGGCCGCCGACGCGGACGGCTGCCCGACACCACCCGCAACTCGGCGTCGCGTCGCAACGAAGCCGATAGGCTCCCCGGCGTGACCGCGGAGCAAGCGCAGGACACCGAGCTGCTGCGCCGCCACCTCGACGGCGACCCCGACGCGTTCGCGCTCCTCGTCCGCCGGCATCGCGATCACCTGTGGGCGGTTGCGTTGCGCACCCTGGGCAATCCCGACGACGCGGCCGACGCGCTGCAGGACGCGCTGATTTCGGCGATGCGGCACGCCGCCTCGTTTCGAGGTGACGCGCAGCTCGGCACCTGGTTGCACCGCATCGTCGTCAACGCCTGCCTCGACCGGCTGCGTCGCCGCGCGGCGCACCCCACCACGCCCTTGCCCGACGACGACCACGCCGGTGGCGCGCCGCTCACGCCGGCGGCGCGCGACGAGTTCGACGAGCGCGACACCGCCGCCGACGTCCAGGCGGCGCTCGCGACGCTTTCACCCGACCAGCGCGCCGCGATCGTGCTCGTCGACATCGAGGGCTACCCGGTCGACGAGGTGGCCGCGATCTTGGAGGTGCCGTCGGGCACGGTGAAGAGCCGCTGCGCGCGCGGCCGGGCGAAACTGCTGCCCTTGCTCGCGCACCTGCGCGGCGGCGATTCGGGGAACCCACCGCCGTCCGGCGGCGTCGAACCTCCGACGACCGCACCACGAGAGGACCTCCGGTGAACACCCCCCACCCGGAGCTTGAAGAGCTCGCCGCACTCGTCGAGACCGACGCCTCGTCCGACGCGAGTGGCGACGACGCGGCCGCGCAGTCGGACCTCGCCGAGCACGTCGCGGGCTGCCCGCAGTGCAGCGCCGACCTCGCCGCGCTTCGCGACGTCCGCTCCACCTTGCGGTCGCTGCCGCCGGTCACGATGCCGGACGACGTGGCGCAGCGGCTCGAGTCCGCCTTGCGCGACGCGGCAGCCGCGTCGGTGGCCGAGCCGGCGACGGCCGTGTCGGTGCTGCCGGCCGGCGGATCGGGCAGACGTGGGCGGAACCGCGGCAGCGGGAGGGGCCTGCCCAACTTCTCTGCCGCCGCCGCCGTGACGGTGTTCTTAGTGATCGCGCTCGGGGTCGGCCTCGGCGTCGGCCTTCGCAACAGCGGCGAGTCCAAGAGCAGCAGCGGGACCAGCACGGCGGCGGGGGCGGGCGCGGCCAGCTCGATCGTCTTGGCATCCGGCACGGATTACACGCAAGACGCCATCCGCAACCAGGTGGCCGGCCTGATGCTGGCGAAGGTGCCCGACGCGCGCACGCAGTACAAGGGCCTGAGCGCGTTCGCCGCCGAGTCGGACGCCGGGGCGAAGGCGGCGCCGACTCCCGCGTCGAGCGCCGCCGGGCGCGGGTCGACCCAGAACGAACCGCCCAAGGCTGCCTCGACCCCGTCGGCTGCTAAGCCGACATCGTCGTCCGCCGCCGCCCTGGCGCCACGCACGGCGTTCAGCGGCCCGTTGGGCGACCCGTCGCGACTGCAGGCCTGCGTGCAGGCGCTGCTGAACCAGCCCGGCTCGGCGCTGCTGGTCGACTACGCCTACTACGCCGGCAAGCCGGCGACGATCATCGTGGTCAAAGACCCAGCGCAGCCGTCGACGCTCGACATCTACGTCGAATCCGGCACCGCCGACTGCGCGAACGACTTGACGCTAGTGACCTACTTGCACAACGTGTCCTGACCACCGCCGCGAAGAACGCGAAGAAGCTGCGTCGGGCGTCCGAACGGGAATCCTGGACACCTAGGATCTGTTCACCGACTGTCAAGGTGCCGCCCTGAGGCGCTTTGGTCTTCGCACTTGAGGTAGGTCTCGCGTGAGCACAGCATCGACGTCCACCGAACTGCGCGACGTCATCATCATCGGCTCCGGCCCAGCGGGGTACACGGCGGCGTTGTACACAGCGCGCGCCGACCTGCATCCGCTCGTCTTCGAAGGCGCGATCGGCGCTGGCGGTGCGCTGATGACCACCACTGAGATCGAGAACTTCCCCGGCTTCCCCGACGGGATCATGGGCCCCGACCTGATGGACAACATGCGCAAACAGGCCGCCCGCTTCGGCGCCGAGCTCGTGACGGACGACGTGACGGAGGTCGACCTCACCGGTCCGGTGAAGACGGTGAAGGTCGGCGACGACGTCTACCAGGCGCGCACCGTGATCATCGCGACCGGCTCGAAGTACCGGTTCCTCGGTCTGGACAACGAGTCTCGGCTGCTCGGCCACGGCGTGTCGGCCTGCGCGACGTGCGACGGGTTCTTCTTCCGCGATCAAGACATCGCGGTGGTCGGCGGCGGCGACTCCGCGATCGAGGAGGCGACGTTCCTGGCCAAGTTCGCCAGCAACGTCACGCTCGTGCACCGGCGTGACGCCCTACGGGCGAGCAAGATCATGCAGGATCGCGCGTTCGCCAACGACAAGGTCGGTTTCCGCTGGAACGCCGAGGTAGTCGACGTTCTCGGCGACGACAAGGTCTCTGGTGTGAAATTGCGCGACACCCGCACCGGTGAGGAGACGGAACTGCCGGTCACGGGACTGTTCCTCGCGATCGGCCACGACCCGCGCAGCGAGCTGTTCCGCGGCCAGGTCGACCTCGACGAGGCTGGCTACGTGAAAGTCGACTCGCCGTCGACCCGCACCAACCTCGACGGCGTTTTCGCCTGCGGCGACGTCGTCGACCACATCTACCGCCAGGCGATCACCGCCGCCGGCACCGGCTGCGCGGCGGCGTTGGACGCCGAACGCTGGCTGGCCGCGCGACACGCCGCGCACAACGCGGCGGTCGCAGCGGCCGACGCGACAGCCGACTCCGCGCTCGCCGCCGCGTCGTCCTGACCCGTTTCTCGTTCCCTACTCACGAATAGGAGCCCCGACCGTGGGAGCCACCCCAGCAGTCACCGACGCCACCTTCACCG
>JAICLV010000040.1 GCA_025925185.1 Acidothermaceae bacterium | reverse complement strand
CTGCGGGCCGATGCAGGCGATAACCGTTGTGGCGTGTGGCTTTCCGGCGATCCCGACGAGGTTGCGCACAGTCGAGGACGAGGTGAACACGACGGCGTCGAACCCACCGGTCTTGATCGCCTCACGGGTCGGGGCCGGCGGCGGCGCCGCGCGCACCGTGCGGTACGCCGTGACGTCGTCGACCTCCCAGCCAAGCTCGATCAGCCCGGCGACCAACGTCTCGGTGGCGATGTCGGCGCGCGGCAAGAAGACCCGGTTGATCGGGTCGAGAACGTCGTCGTACGGCGGGAAATCCGCCAGCAGGCCCGCGGCCGACTGCTCGCCCGACGGCACCAGATCCGGCTTCACCCCGAACGCCAGCAGTGCGGCTGCGGTCTGCTCACCGACCGCGGCGACCTTGATGCCCGAGAACGCCCGCGCGTCGAGGCCGTACTCCTCGAACTTCTCGCGCACCGCGCGCACCGCGTTGACCGAGGTGAACGCGATCCACTCGTAGCGGCCGGTGACGAGACCCCGCACGGCGCGCTCCATCTGCTGCGGAGTGCGCGGCGGCTCGACGGCGATGGTGGGCACCTCCGCCGGGACAGCGCCGTACGAGCGCAGTTTCTCCGACAGCGCACCGGCTTGCTCCTTGGTGCGCGGCACCAAAACCCGCCAACCGAACAGCGGCTTGGTCTCGAACCACGACAACGCGGCGCGGCTCTTGACGACGTCGCCGACCACAAGCACCGCAGGGCCGACGAGGCCGACGGCCTTCGCGTCGGCGGCCAGCGCACCCAACGTCGAGACGACGGTGTGCTGCTCGGTCGTGGCGCCGGCGCGGGTGGCGGCGACCACCGTCTGCGCCGAGCGCCCATGTTTGGTGAGCGAATCGGCCGCTGTGGCGAGGTTGTCGACCTTGGTGAGCACCAGAGTCTGCGGCGCGGCGGCCAGGCTGGCCCAATCGAGCGCGCCGCTCGCGTCAGCAACCCGGACGTCGCGATGCTTCGCATCGAAGACCGCGATGCCCGCGTAACTGGGAACCCCTGATGCCACAGGGATTCCGGGCACGATCTCGAAAGCGAGCTTGGCTTTCGCGCAGGCCGCCACCTCGTCGGCGCCGGCGCCGTCGAAGAGCGGGTCGCCGGCGAGCAGCCGCACCACCGACTTGCCCGCCTTCGCCGGCTCGGTGACCGCTTTCGCGCGCTCGGACGGGGTGCGCGAGGCGGCCTCGTCGTCCGAGAAAAGCTCGACGATCGTGACGTCGTCACGGAGCAACCGGGTGGTGCCGGGCGCCGGTGCGACGTCGGTGACCACGACGTCGGCTCGGCCGAGCAGCTCGGCCGCGCGCCAGGTGAGCAATGCGGGGTCGCCTGGTCCGGCTCCAACGAATGCCACGGTGCCCGCTTGCTTGGGCGTTGACCTCATCGCCGTCCTGTCCTGTTACTGGTTCGTGCGTGACCGTGTTATGGGTTATTGGGGTTGCCTGGGTTTACCGGTTATTGAGCTGGGGTTTTCCGGCCGTTGACGATGCCGGCCGCGCCCGCCACGAGCAGTTCGGCCGCGAGGCGGCGTCCGAGCTCGTGAGGCTGCGCGATCGGACCGCTCGCCGACCGACGGATCGCGGTGGCGCCGTCAACGCTGACGACTGCCGCGACAAGATGCAAATTGAGGACGTCGCCGACGTGGCCCCCAGGGTCGCTCTCGACCCGTGCGAGGGCTCCAACGGGCGCGGTGCAGCCAGCTTCCAGCTCGGCGAGCAACGCCCGCTCGGCGGTGACCGTCGCGCGCGTGGCGGCGTCGTCCAAGCTGGAAATCGCTTGCGCCAAAGGGCTTCGCAGCTCGAGATCGGTGGCGCGGCACTCGATCGCGAGGGCGCCTTGGCCCGGCGCGGGGAGCATCGACGACGGGTCGAGCAGCTCGCTGGCCTCATCGAGCCGGCCAAGGCGGGCCAATCCCGCGGCGGCGACGACGACGGCGTCGAGCTCGCCCTGGGCGACCTTGCGCAGCCGGGTGTCGACGTTGCCCCGCAGCGGTCGGACGTCGAGATCGGGCCGCGCCGCCCGCAGCTGCGCCGCCCGGCGGGGTGACCCGGTACCGACCCGCGCGCCGCTCGGCAGGTCGGCAAGCGCGCGCCCCCCGAGCGACACGAGCGCGTCACGCGGGTCTTCGCGCGGTGGAATCGCCGCGATCACCAGCCCGGCCGCGGGCGCGGTGGGCAGGTCTTTCAGCGAGTGGACGACGAGGTCGACGTCGCCGGCGAGCAGCCGCAGCCGCAGCGCTGCGACGAAAACGCCCATTCCCCCGGCGTCGGCCAGCGGGGCGCCGGCACGCGCGCTGCGGTCGCCGTCGGTCGTGACGCCCACGAGTTCGACCTCATGGCCGCGAACGCGCAGGGCGTCGGCCACGCCGGACGCCTGCGCCATTGCCAGCGCGCTGCGCCTGGTGCCAAGCCGCAACACGTCGGTGGAGGTCGCTGAGGTCGACGCGCTCATCGGGCCTCGTCCTCGACGGGCGCGGGTGCGGCGATCGCGGCGGGGGTGGCGGGGTCGAGGTCGAACAACCTGCGCAGCGCTTCTGGATAAGACTGGGGACCGGCCAGGCCAGCGAGTTCCTGCACCCGCACGGTCGGCGCGTGCAGCAGCTTGTCGACGACCCGACGAACGGCGACCGCGACCTCCTCGCGCGCCCCATCGTCGAGCTGCGGCAGCCGACGCTCCAGCCGGCGTAACTCGGCGCTGACCACCTGCGCCGCCTTGTCGCGCAAGGCGACGACCGTCGGCGCGACACCAGAGGCGCGCCGGGCGGCGACGTAGGCGGTGAGCTCCTCGTCGACGATGCGCCGCGCCTCGCGCACGTCGTCCGCAGCCGTCGCGTTCTCGACGACGGGCTTGAGCTGGTCGAGGTCGACCAAGGTGACCCCGGAAACGGCCCCGGCGGCGGGATCGACGTCTCGCGGCAGCGCGACGTCCAAGATGAAGATCGGGCGATCGGCCCGCGCCGCGACGGCCCGCTCGACGACCTCGCGCGACAGCACGATCCCGTCGGCGCCGGTGCACGACACCACGACGTCGGCCTCGCGCAGCGCCAGCCCGAGCTGGTCGACGGAGACCGTGCGGCCGCCGACGCGCGCGGCGAGCGCTCGCGCCGAATCTTCCGTGCGGCTCGCCACCACGATCTGGGCGACGCCGGACGACGTGAGGCTCGCCGCCGCGACGGACGCCATCGCGCCCGCGCCGACAATCAACGCGGTGCGCCCGGCGAGCCCCTCGGGCGCGCCGACGCGCAAGCCGACGTCGATGAGGGTCGCTCCGGCCGCGTCGATGCCGGTCTCGGCGTGCACCCGCTTCGCGGCGTGCAGCGCGTGCTCGACAGCGTCGTGCAGCGCGGTACCGGCGTCACCTCGATCCTGTGCGGTCTTAAAGGACGCGCGCACCTGGCCGAGGACCTGGTGTTCGCCGACCAGCATGGAGTCGAGGCTTGCCGCGACCGCGAACAGGTGCTGCACGGCGCGGTCTTCGTAGTGCACATAGACGAAGGGCGACAGCTCCTCGAACGGCACCATGGTGTGCCGCGCAAGCAGCTCCGACACCGCCGCCACGCCGGCGTGGAACTTGTCGACCGAGGCGTACACCTCGACCCGATTGCAGGTCGACAGCAACATCGCCTCGTCGACCGCTGGGGCGGCCACGACGTCGTCAAGCAGCTTGCCCGCGGCGTCGTCGCGCAACGCCACCCGCTCGAGCAAGGAGATCGGCGCGCTGCGATGAGACAGTCCGACGACGAGCAGACTCACGCCGGCATCACCGTCTGCGCTCCGGCAGCCTGCTCAGGCACAACCCGCCCGCCGCTACTCGCGTGCTGCCGACGCTGCTCGTGGAAAGCGAGGATCTGCAGTTCGGTCGACAGGTCGACGCTACGCAGCTCAACGCCATCGGGGACGACGACAACCGCCGATGCGAAGTTCAAGATGCTGCGCACACCGGCCGCGATGAGGCGGTCGCAAACCTCCTGCGCGGCGGCCGGTGGCGTCGCCACGACGCCGATCGCGACGCGGTGCTTCATGACCAGCCGCTCAAGCTCCTCGACATGCCGGACCGGGAGACCGCCGACGATCTCGCCGACCCGCCGCTGATCTGCGTCGACCAGGCAGGCGATCCGCAACCCGCGGGTGGCGAAGCCGCCGTAGTTGGCGAGCGCGCGTCCGAGGTTGCCGACGCCGACGATCACCACCGGCCAGTCGTGCGTGAGGCCCAGCTCGCGCTCGATCTGGTAGACGAGGAGCTCGACCGGGTAGCCGACGCCTCGGGTGCCGTAGGAGCCGAGATAAGAAAGGTCGCGGCGCAGCTTCGCGGAGTTGACGCTCGATGCGGCCGCCAGCTCCTCCGACGACACCGTGCTCGCCCCGGACGCCGCGAGGTCGTGCAGCGCGCGCAGGTAGCGCGGCAGCCGCGCGATCGACGCGTCCGGAATCCCGCGGACGCCGTCACGCTCGGCGCGCTGATCACCGCGCGGGTCGCGCTGTGATGGTGGGACACCGGCGCCGCGCGGCTGGCCCGACTGGCCTTCTGGACTGCTGGCGCGCACTCAAGCTCCGGATCTGGGGGTCACCCCAGCGTAAGGCCAGCACCAACGGACGCACAAAATAAGCGATCTTGGACGACGGCCTCCGCCGCGCGTGCGGGGTCAGGCTCGGGCGAGCGCGGCGCGCAACCGTTGCTCCGACACCCGCCAAAAGTCGACCTGCACACCGTCGACGATCACGACCGGGATCGACTCGCCGTGCTCGGCGAGCAGCGCCGGATCCTGGGTGATGTCGCGCTCGACGAACCGCTCGCCGACCTCGGAGGTCACGCGGGCGACCACCTCGCGGGCGTCGTCGCAGAGGTGACAGCCCGGCCGGCTCATCAGCACGACGCGGATCCCCGGGCTGGCGTCGTCCCCCGTGCTCGTGCTCACCCCCCGACCATAAGCGAACCCCACCGCCGACTAGGCCGACCGGGTGAACGCGAGTCGATTAGTACGGATTTATTCGTATTTGCTCCTCAAGCGAACCCGACTTCCGTCCGAGCCAATTCCTGTCGTTCATGCAACGCGAAGGGATCGTGCTCGTGCGCTTGTCGCTCCCGCTGGCCGCCAAGTTCGTCGGCCAGAACCCGGTCGGCCGCAAACTCGTCAAGGTTGTGGTCGCGGCCGTCGTGACGCTCGGCGCGGTCGCCGGTTCGACCGCGTTCGCCGCTCCCGCCTTCGCGAGCCCGTCGGGTGACCTCGCCGCGGCCACGAACGCTTCGCGCGCGGCAGCCGGACTCCCCGGGTTACGGGTCGACGGCCAGTTGAGCGCGGTCGCACAGGCGTGGGCGAACCACCTCGCTGCCGCGAACGCGCTGTCGCACAACGGCGCGCTGCGCGGTCAGGTCAGCAATTGGACGAACCTCGGCGAGAACGTCGGCATGGCCGCCGACATCCCATCGGTGCAGCGCGCATTCATGAACTCCCCCGAGCACCGCGCCAACATCTTGAACTCGAAGTACACCTTGATGGGCGTCGGCTCGGCGACCTCGATCCTGCCGAGCTGCAACTGCAAGGTGTTGTGGGTCGTCGTCGACTTCAAGCGGCCCGCCACGGCGGCCGCGCCAGCGCCCGCTCCGGCCAAGCAGGTCAAGCCCGCGCCGGTACAGCCAGCGCGCCCGGCACAGCCAGTACGGCCAGCACAGCCGGCCCAGCCTCCTGTGCACAAGGTGGCCCAGCCGGCCCAGCCAGTTCAGGCGGCTCAGGCAGCTCAGCATGCTCACGCTGTTGCACCGGCGCCGAGCACGCCCCAGTCGCCGAGCCCGAGCGCTTCGGCGTCGGCCCTCGGCTCTCAACTGGTGGCGGCGGCCTCAAGCCCGGCGACGCCGAACGCCAACGACCCGGTTTCGCAGTTACTGACGTTCGCGACGATCATGTCGGGTCTGCCGGGCTGACGCCTACACCCGGCCCGCTGACCCCGCAGCCACCAAGCCCCGTTACTTCTTGTTGCGCCGCTGAACGCGCGTGCGCTTGAGCAGCTTGCGGTGCTTCTTCTTCGCCATCCGCTTGCGGCGCTTCTTGATCACTGAGCCCACGACGAACCTGCTTCCCATCGGCGGACGAACCGTAACCGCCCGTGTCTTCTCAACCCGAGGCCACTGACCCCGGCGAGATCCGGTGGGCCCGTGCGGTTACCAGCGTAACGACTCGCGTCAGCCGGCTTCGATGAAGGCGTCGCGCAAGTAGCTGTGCACCGCCTGCTCAGGCACCCGGAACGAGCGGCCGACGCGCACCGCGGGGAGCTCCCCGGAGTGCACCAGCCGGTACACCGTCATCTTGGACACGCGCATCACCGCGGCCACCTCGGCCACGGTGAGAAAGCGGACCTCGGCCAGCGCCTTATCGCGCGGCCGCTCACCTGCACCCATGACGCACCGAACCTTCAGCACGCGACGGGCGCCGGCTTCCCCTCCGGCGACGACGATCACGCACGTGCGTCACTGAGAGTAGCGATGTTGGGGCCAGTGGGGAAGAGGTGGCGTCGTGAGGCATCAGTCCACCTCCGAGTGGAGTGAGACGAAGCTCTATGGTGCGATGCCCCGGTTGGCGTTATCCACACCTTCGGACGGCCTCCCGAACGCGCGGTCGAGCAGGTAGCAGGTCATCGGCGAGTAGAGCTCGGGCGGGACGTTGTCGTCGAGGGGCACGCACACCGCGACATCGCCCTCCGCCTCGCCGACGAACAACGCCGGGTCGTTGCAGTCGGCGAAGCCGACCGTCGGCACGCCCGCCGCACCCGCCGCACCCGCGTAGCCGTGGTCGGCCACCACGAGGTCGGGCGGCTGCTGCCCGGACGACGCGAGCGCCTCAAGCATGATCCGCATCGGGACCGGCGAGTGGGTGTGCAGCAGATTGGCGCCCTGGCTCGCGACAGCGACGCCCAGCAGATGCCGGATGTGCCGCTCGTGCGGCGTGCCACTCCGGTCGACGTCGCGCCAGGTGGCGTCGGGTTCGAGCAAGGTGCAGCCGGCCGCCCGCAGGGCACGGGCGATCTCCAAGTGCACGGCGAGCAGCCCGGTCGGGTGCCCGGTGGCGATCAACACCCGGCCCTGACGTCCCGCGACGTCCCGCAGCCGATCAGCCATCGCCTCGATCCGCTCGACGGTGAGCTCGGGGTCGATGGTGTCCGCTCCCGCGTCGTACATCGGGTCCGCGGCGACTCCGCAGCGCTTCGCCATCAAGGCCAGCGCGTCGTCGAACGTCCACGCGCCGCGCAACGGCAGGCCGAAGGTGTAGGTCGGGTCACGCTGCGCCATCAGCCGGAAGTTCGCCAGGTTGTTCTCCCGGCTTGTCGCGACCGGCCCGGCGATGCGGCTCTCGACCAGCCACCGGACGAGCTCGCCACGGGTGGGAAGCGTCGTCATCGACGTCACCCCAGGTCGCTGACGTCGATGCCATGGCACGGGAACACCGCGCGCATGGTCGCCGCGATCGACCGGTCGACAGGGTTTGCCGGATCGTGACCGGCGGCGAAACCGGCGTACGTCGCGGGCTCGTCGTCCGTCATCGTCAGCGGCGGCTGCTCACCGGTGCGCGCGACGACGAGGTCTTGCCACTCCTTCGGTGTCGGCGTCGTCGGCTCGATGGGATATCCGGCCGCCTCGGCGAGCAGATGGGTCCAGGTGCGCGGCACCACCTCGGCCAACGCGTATCCGCCACCGCCGGTCGCCACCCACCGGCCGCCGCACACCTCGTGAGCGAGCGCGTGAACCGCCGCTGCCGCGGCGCGCTGCCCGTCGACGCTGAGCGCGAGCTGGGCGAGCGGATCGAGCCGATGGCTGTCGCAACCGTGTTGGCTGAAGAGGATCGTCGGCGCAAACTCCCTCACCAGCGGCGGAACGATGGCGTGGAACGCCCGCAGCCACCCGGCGTCGGTCGTGCCGGGCGGCAGCGCGACGTTGACCGCGTAGCCCTCGGCGTGCGGCCTCCCGGTGTCTTCGGGGAACCCGGTGCCTGGGAACAGCGTGCGGCCGTTTTGGTGCAGCGAGATCGTCAGCACCCGGGCGTCGTCGTAAAAGATCTCTTGGACGCCGTCGCCGTGGTGCACGTCGGTGTCGACGTACGCCACCCGCTCGACGCCGTGATCGAGCAACCAGCGGATCGCGATCGCCGGGTCGTTGTAGACGCAGAAGCCGGACGCCGCCGCCGGCATCGCGTGGTGCAGGCCACCGGCGATGTTGACGCCGTGCAGCGCCGACCCCTCGAAGACCGCCCGCGCCGCCGCCACCGTCGCACCAGCGACACGCCGCGACGCCTTGTGCATGCCCGCGAAGACCGGGACGTCGGCAGTGCCGAGGCCGAAGCGAATGTCCGGCCGCTCGGCCCGAACGGCGTCGAGATAGCGCTCGTCGTGGACCGTCAGTAGCAGCTCGTCGTCGATCGCGTCGGGTTCGACGACGGCGACGTTGGGATGGTCGAACACGCCGAGCGCGCGAGCGAGCGCAATGGTGAGCTGCACCCGCACCGGCGCGAGCGGATGGCCCGGCCCGAAGTCGTACTCGGCCAGGTCGTCGTACCACACCGCGCTGAGCGGGTGCCTGTCGTCCATCGCCTCACGTTATCCACCGGGTTGGTTCGTTCGCTGCGAGCACTTAGCGTGCAAGCTCCCGCGAGCGGTCGCGCGCGGCCTCGAGCGCCGCGAGGAAAGCGGCACGAACGCCATGGTTTTCCAACTCTCGGATCGCCGCGATCGTCGTTCCGGCAGGCGAGGTGACGGCCTCACGCAACGTGACCGGATGCTCCCCCGAGTCGCGCAGCATCGCGCCGGCGCCGACAACGGTCTGCACGATGAGATCGTGCGCGATGGCGCGGGGCAGGCCGAGCAGGATGCCGGCGTCGGTCATCGCCTCGACGAGATAGAAGATGTACGCCGGCCCGCTGCCGGACAGTGCCGTGACCGCGTCGAGTTGCGACTCGGGCAGCCGAATCACCTTGCCCACCGGGCGGAAAATCTCCTCGGCTCGCGCGAGGTGCTCCTCCTTCGCGTGCGCGCCGGCGGCGACCGCGCTCATCGCCTCTCCGACAAGCGCCGGGGTGTTCGGCATGACGCGAACGACGGCAACGCCTTCGACCAAACGCTTTTCGATCGCGGACGTCGGCACACCTGCCGCGATCGTCACGATGAGTCGGTCCGGGGTGACCGATGTGGACAACTCGGCGAGCAACGCGTCCATGTCTTGCGGCTTGACCGCGACCACGAGGGTGTCGGCGAGCCTCGCCGCCTCGGCGTTCGTCACCGCCTTGACGCCATAGCGTTGCGTCAGCTCTTGCGCGCGCGCCTCGTATCGCTCGGTGATGAGGACGTCGTCGGGGCTGGTGCCCGCCTTCAGCAAGCCGGAGATGAGCGCCTCGCCCATCTTGCCGGCGCCGATGACCGCGATCATGGCCTCATCCTTTGCTGGCTACCGCTCGAAGGAAAAACGCGACGTTCGCCGGGCGTTCGGCGAGCCGGCGCATCAGGTAGGGATACCACTCGGAACCGTACGGCAGGTACACCCGAGTCTTCTCGCCTTTTGCGGCGAGCCTTCGTTGCTCGTCGGGGCGCACGCCGTACAGCATTTGGTACTCGTACTCGCCGCGTTCGCGGCCCGCCTGCAGCGCCATGGCCGCGGCGATCGCGATGAGCCGCGGGTCGTGGGTCGCGACCATCGGATAACCCGAACCCCGCATGAGGATTCGCAAGCACCGCACATACGACAGGTCGACGTCGGCCTGGTCTTGGAACGCCACCGACGCTGGCTCGCGATACGCGCCTTTGCACAGCCGGATTCGACTTCCCTCGCCGGACAGGTCTCGGCAGTCGGCCTCGGTGCGCCGCAAATAAGCCTGCAGCACCGCTCCGACACTGGGAAAATCGACGCGCAGTTCCTTCAGCGCGGCAAGGGTTTTGTCGGTTGTCGTGTGGTCTTCCATGTCGAGTGTGACCGTCGTTCCGGCGGCCGACGCCGCCGCGCACACCTGCCGCGCGTGATCGAGGGCGATCTGCTCTCCATCGCGGGGCAACGCCTGCCCGAGCGACGACAATTTCAGCGACACCTCGGCAAACTCCGCAAGACGCGCGTCAGCGATCCGCCGCAGCAACTCCACGTACGCGTGGGCGGTGACGCGCGCTTGATCGGCGTCCGTGACCGCCTCGCCGAGGCGGTCGATGCTGGCGAGCAGGCCGCGGGCGACCAACTGGCGGGTGGCAGCAAGCGCGGCGTCGACGTCCTCGCCTGCCACAAAACGGCGGACGACGCCGCGCGACAGCGGCGCGCGCACGACAGCCCGTTTCAGGCGGCCGCTGCCAGCGGCGGTGAGCAGGGCGCGACGCAGCACGTGCGGTCTCCTCCCGGTCGCGGATGAGCTGTCGGCCGCCCCAGGTTACGCGGCGCCTTGCCAGCCAACCGCGACCGAAGCATCCTTTGCGCATCTCGGTTCAAGATCGGGCTCGCTGCCGCTTGCCGCCGACGAACATGACGATCATCGGACCACCACGGCGTTCGCGCGTTTCGCCATGCGTTGAACAGTGCTCTTTTTCGCCGCAGGACTACGTGAGCGCGGCGGTCAGCGCGTCGCGCGCGAACGACAGCGACTCCGCGAGATCGGCGACTCGCTCATCGTGCGTTGCGGCTCGCCGGGTGTTGACCTCGAGGACGACGATCCCGTCGTAACTGGTGCGCGCCAACCGCTCCAGCACCTCCCGGCACGGCTGGGTGCCGCGACCAGGCACGAGATGCTCGTCGTTGCGCGACCCGCTGCCGTCGGCAAGATGCACATGCGCGAGCCGATCGCCGTACGCCTCAAGCAATTCAAGGGCGCTCACCTGCGCGACCGCGGCGTGCGACACGTCGAGCGTGATGTTGGGATAGTCGGCGTCGCGCAACGACCACGACGGCGCGTACGTGCCAATCTCGATGCCGCCCGGGCCCCGCTGCGGGAACATGTTCTCCACCGCGAACACGACGTCTGTCTCGTCGTGCATGCGCTCAATACCCTTGGCGAACCCACGCGCGTAGGAGCGCTGCCAGCGAAACGGCGGGTGGGTGACGACGACCTTCGCGCCGAGTCGCTCGGCGGCGATTTGCGAACGCATCAGCTTCGCCCACGGCTCGACACCCCACACCCGCTGGCTGATGAGCAGGCATGGCGAGTGCACGGACAGCACCGGAACCTGGTGATAGTCGACGAGCCGCCGCAGGGTGTCGGCGTCTTGGCTCAGCGGATCACCCGACACCATCAGCTCGACGCCGTCATAGCCGAGCCGTTCCGCGATCTCGAACGCAACCGCCGTCGGTTCAGGCCACACGGCAGACGTCGACAGCGCGACCTTCGGCGCGCGTCGCACCAACGGTCCGTCGTCCGACATGCTTTGAGCCTACGTCGGCGGTCGCACGCGCGCCCCCTAGTCTGTGCGCATGCCACCAAAGCAGGCGCCGAAGAAGATCCGGGCCACCAAGCAAGTCGTCGACCCCCGAGCCGGCGAGGTGTCGCTCGACTTCGCGCGCGACTGGGTGGAGTTCGTCGACCCCGCCGACCCCGAGCAGTTGTTTCGCTGCGACCTCACCTGGTTGACATCACGCTGGACGTGCATCTTCGGCGCCGGCTGTCACGGCATTGTCCCGGGCCGCGCGGACGACGGCTGCTGCAGTCATGGCGCCTTCTACTCGGGCCGTGAGGACGAGCAACGCGTGCGCAAGTTCGCCGCCCAACTCACGCCCGAGACCTGGCAGTACTACAAGAAGGGCCAACGCGGCATCACGGAATTGGACGACGGAAAGCGCCGTACCCGGCGCGTCGACGACGCGTGCATATTCCTCAATCGACCGGGCTTTCCCGGCGGAATGGGCTGCGCGCTTCACAGCCTCGCTTTGAAGATCGGGCGGCACCCGTTGGAGACCAAGCCCGACGTCTGCTGGCAGCTGCCAATACGGCGCACCTTCGAATGGATCGAGCGACCCGACGACACGAAGATGCTGGTCGTCTCGATTGGCGAATACGACAGGCGCGGCTGGGGATCGGGCGGTCACGATCTCACCTGGTGGTGCACGTCGTCGCCGGAGGCGCATGGCGCAGGGGAGCCGGTGTATGTCTCGTACGCGCCCGAGCTCACCGAGATGATGGGCGCGGACGGCTACGCCGAATTGGTGGCGCACTGCGAGCGGCGCCTCGCCTCGTCATTGCCGGTGGCGCCGCATCCTGCGGATCCCCAGTAACACTCAGCGCATGCGGAAAGGCTTGGGTGGAGCGACCAAGTCGACGCGCGGGCACTTCGCCAGACTGACCCCGGCGAACGAGAGGGCCTCGTCGCACAGCGACGTGACGGTGTAGCTGCACCTGCTGCCCGCGAGGGTGATCGTCGCGCGAAAGATGGTGATCTCATAACGCGTCGGCATGCCGTACGCAACCTGGATGCTCCCGATGAGCCGGTCTTTGTCAGCGACCGACTCGACATCGCCAGCCCACGGCGACTCGTAAAGCCGCCAGCAGCCGGGCTCGGCGTACCACCGACCACCCCGCCGCACGTCGTTCGTTTGCAACGACGCGAGAACGACCCGCGCGTTCGTCTCGGAGAGCACCGCGGCCGGCCGGATGACCTCGGTGACCGTGAGGCCGTCGTACAGCAAGCTGGCGAGGGTCTCCATCGCCTCGCCCCGGGCGGCGTCCGCCCGCTGATTGATTGTCATGTCAGTGCCGCCCTTCCGTGGTCGTCGTGCGCCGTCCTGGCTGATCAAAGTGGGTGATCGACTGGCTTATCGGCGGCCCGACTCGTCGGATGAGCAACTTTTCCCTTACCTCAACGCGTTTGCGTGACAAGACTGCGTGCGGAGCAAGCCGCGATGACCCGAATGGCCGGGCTGGCTCGGCCAATCGGTTGCCCACAGGTCCGGCGCGCTTGCCCGCGTTTCGTCGGCGGTTCCGGCTAGCGTCTGGGTCATGCCGAAAGCCGCGAAGACAGCCACCGCACGTCCGAGCTACCGCTGCGGCGAGTGCGGTTGGGAGTCGGTGAAGTGGGTCGGCCGCTGCGGTGAGTGCCAGGCGTGGGGCGCGGTTGAGGAGATCGGGGCGCCGCGGTTGCGCACGATCGCGACGTCGCCGGTCACGAGCGCGGCACAACCGATAGGCGAGATCGATCCCGAGGCGGCGCGCAGCCGCCCGACCGGCGTCGACGAGCTCGACCGCGTGCTCGGCGGCGGCTTGGTGCCGGGCGTCGTGGTGTTGCTGGCGGGTGAGCCCGGGGTTGGCAAGTCGACGCTGCTGCTCGACGTCGCGGCCAAGTTCGCCACTGAGCAAACGCCGACGTTGTACGTCACCGGTGAGGAGTCGCGGGCGCAGGTGCGGCTGCGCGCCGACCGCGTCGGCGCCTTGTCGCCACACTTGTTCCTGGCCGCCGAGACCGACATCGGCGCGGTGCTCAAGCACATCGACGACGTGTCGCCCAGCCTGCTCGTGGTCGACTCGGTGCAGACGATGGCGGTCGCCGAGGTCGACGGCGCGGCGGGCGGGGTGACGCAGGTGCGGCAGGTCGCGAGCGCGTTGATCGCGGTGGCGAAGGAGCGCGGCATCGCCACCGTGCTGGTCGGCCACGTGACCAAGGACGGCTCGATCGCCGGGCCCCGCGTGCTCGAGCACCTGGTCGACGTCGTCCTGCAATTCGAGGGTGAGCGGCATTCGCGGCTGCGGCTCGTGCGCGCCATCAAGAACCGCTACGGCGCGTGCGACGAAGTCGGCTGCTTCGACCTGGGCGAGCAGGGCATCGTCGGGTTGGCCGATCCCAGCGGGCTTTTTCTCACCCGCCGCAACGACCCGGTGCCAGGCACCTGCGTCACCGTCGCCCTGGAGGGGCGTCGTCCCGTCGTCGCCGAAGTGCAGGCGCTAGTGGCGAGGTCGTCGCTCGCCACCCCCCGCCGTTCGACATCCGGGCTCGACAACGCGCGGGTGTCGATGGTGCTCGCCGTCGCCGAGCGGCGCGCCGAGGTGTCGTTGCACAGCTCCGACGTGTTCACCGCCACGGTGGGCGGGGTGCGGCTGACCGAGCCCGCGAGCGACCTCGCGGTGGCGCTGGCGGTTGCGAGCGCGGCGGCCGACCGTCCGCTGCCCGCGGGCCTGGTCGTGGTCGGCGAGGTCGGATTGGCGGGCGAGGTGCGGCCGGTGCAGGGCGTCGACCGGCGGCTGGCCGAGGCGGCCCGGCTCGGCTTCACCCACGCGCTCGCGCCGGCGCATTCGGGGCGGGCGCCGGCCGACATGCAGGTCACCGAGGTCGACGAGCTGCGGCACGCGATCGCGGCGGCGTTCAGGCACGCGGTGATCCCCCTGCGCCGTCCGTCATCAAGCTGAAAAGTGCGCGTGCGCGTAACGGCAATGCTTGACGGATAGAATCTCGGCATCGCGTGATCGCGACACTGTTAAGGCCCGAACGGCAAAGGGAGCCAGTGGCAGCCAACGAGCGGTCCGACCGCGCCGAGCGTGCGGACCGAGTCGCCGACGAGCGGCTACGCGCCACCCTGGCGACGATCGCGCCCGGCACCGAATTGCGCGACGCCCTCGAGCGCATCCTGCGCGGCAACACCGGCGGGCTCATCGTGCTGGGCTTCGACAAGACGGTCGACTCGCTGTGCACCGGCGGGTTCAACCTCGACATCGAGACCTCGGCGCCGCTGATGCGCGAGCTGGCGAAGATGGACGGCGCGATCGTCCTCGACAGCAGCGGCGGGCGCATCGTGAAGGCGAACGTCCACCTGCAGCCCGACCCCACGATTCCCACCAGCGAGTCGGGCACCCGCCACCGCACTGCCGAGCGCACGTCGCGCCAGGTCGGGTTCCCGGTGATCTCGGTGAGCCAGTCGATGCGCATCATCGCCTTGTACGTCGGCGGACGACGTTATGTGCTCGACGACTCCGGCGCGATTCTCTCGCGGGCCAACCAGGCGTTGGCGACGTTGGAGCGCTACAAGCTGCGCCTCGATGAGGTGTCGGGAACCCTGTCGGCATTGGAAATCGAGGATCTGGTGACGGTGCGCGACGCGGCAGCCGTCGCGCAGCGGCTGGAGATGGTGCGCCGGATCGCGAGCGAGATCGAGGGCTACGTCGTCGAGCTCGGCACCGACGGGCGGCTACTCAGCCTGCAGCTCGACGAGTTGCTCGCCGGCGTCGAGCCGGAGCGCGAACTCGTCGTCCGCGATTACCTGCCCGTGCCGACCGGCAAGCGGGCGCGCACCGCCGACGACGTGCTGCGCGACTTCGACGACCTCTCGCCGTCGGAGCTGCTCGACATGAGCACGATCGCCCGGGTGATGGGTTATTCGGCGGGCGCTGACGCGCTCGACGCACCGGTGAGCCCGCGCGGTTACCGGCTGCTCGCCAAGGTGCCGCGGCTGCCGAACCTCGTCGTCGACAGGCTGGTCGACCACTTCGGCGGGTTGCAGAAACTGCTGGCGGCCGGCATCGACGATCTGCAAGCCGTCGAGGGCGTCGGCGAGACGAGAGCGCGTAGCGTGCGTGAGGGGTTGTCGCGGCTCGCCGAGTCGTCGATCCTCGAGCGTTACGTGTAGGTAGGGATTGGAGCAGCAAACCATGGCGTTCGACCTGGGCGAACTTCTCGAGGCGCGGCGCGGGGAGAATTACGAGCTCCAGGCGCGATACGTCAATCCGCAAGTGCCACGCGTGCTTCGGGCCATCGGCTTCGACAAGATCTACGAGTCGGCGTCGGGTTGCTACCTGACCGACAGCGAAGGCCAGCGCTACCTCGACATGCTCGCCGGCTTCGGCGTTTTCGCGCTGGGACGCAACCACCCGGTCGTGCGCAAGGCGCTGCGCGACCTGCTCGACACGGGGCTCGCCGACATGGTGCAGTTCGATGCTCCTTTGTTGGCTGGGATTTTCGCCGAGAAACTGTTGGCGCGCGCGCCCGGCCTCGACCGGGTGTTCTTCTGCAACAGCGGGTCGGAGTCCGTCGAGGCGGCGTTGAAGTTCGCGCGGGCGGCGACGGGTAGGCCGCGGGTTCTTTATCTCGACCACGCGTATCACGGGCTGACGCTCGGCACGCTGTCGGTCAACGGCGCGCCGGAGTTCCGGCGCGGTTTCGGGCCGTTGCTGCCCGACACCGCGATCGCTTTCGGCGACCTCGATGCGCTGCGGCGCGAGTTGAAGCGCGGTGATGTCGCGGCCCTGCTGGTGGAGCCCATCCAAGGCAAGGGCGTGCACATCCCGCCGTCCGGCTTTTTGCTTGCGGCACAGGCAGAATTGCGGTCGCACGGAGCGCTGCTGATCTGCGACGAGGTGCAGACCGGCGTCGGCCGCACCGGCAAGTTCTTCGCCTACGAGCACGAGGGCGTCCAGCCCGACATCGTGACCGTCGCGAAAGCCTTGTCGGGTGGGTTCGTGCCGATCGGCGCGACGATGGCCACCAAGGCGGTCTTCGACAAGGTCTACTCGTCGATGGACCGCGTGTTCGTGCACGCCTCGACGTTCATGGGCAACGCGATGGCCATGACCGCTGGCCTGGCGACGCTGTCGGTGGTCGACGACGAGGGCCTGGTCGAGAACGCCGAGAAGACCGGGCGACTGCTGCTGGAGCGGCTGCAGCCGTTGGTCGACCGCTACGAGCTGCTTCTCGACGTGCGCGGCCGTGGGCTGATGGTCGGCATCGAGTTCGGCAAGCCGAAGTCGATGAAGCTGCGCGCCGGCTGGAACATGCTGCAAGCCGCCCGGCACGGGCTGTTCGCGCAGATGGTCGTGGTGCCGCTGTTCCAACGACATCGCGTGCTGACGCAGGTCGCCGGCGACCACGCCGACATCATCAAGCTCATCCCACCGCTGGTAGCCGGCGAGACCGAGGTCGACCTGTTCGTCGAGGCCTTCACCGACGTCATGGACGACG
>JAICLV010000095.1 GCA_025925185.1 Acidothermaceae bacterium | reverse complement strand
CGACTCCGTGGCGTTGCACCGCTTCTCGGTCGAGCGGCCCGGCGACTTCTGGTCTGCCCTGTGGGATCACACCGCGGTGGTCGGTGACCGCGGCGAGCGTTCGTACCTGCCCGGCGGGCGCATGCGCGACGCGCGGTTCTTCCCCGATGCCAAACTCAACGTCGTCGACACCCTCCTGCGTGCTACCGACGACACCCCGGCGATCCTGGCCGCCCGGGAGGACGGCGAGCGGTCGTCGTTGACCTATCGCGAACTTCGCGGCGCTGTGGGCGGAGCCGCCCAAGGGTTGCGAGACGCGGGGGTCGAGCGCGGCGACGTCGTCGCGGCTTGGCTTCCGAACATCCCGGAGGCGTACATCACCGCGCTCGCGGCCGCCGCCATCGGGGCGATTTACACGTCCACGTCCCCGGATTTCGGTGTGAGCGGCGTGCTCGACCGATTCGGTCAGGTCAGGCCGAAGGTGCTTGTCGCGGCCGATGGTTACGTCTACGCGGGCAAGTCACACGACTGTCTGGCGCGGTTGCGCGAGATCCGGGCGGGGTTGCCGTCGTTGGCGAGGGCCGTCGTCGTGCCGTACTTGGCAGACGTTCCGTCGACGAGAGGTTTGCCGAATTCCATTCCCTGGCACGAGTTCGTCAGCAAGCCGGCGCCGGTTGCCGCGGTGCCCTTGCCGTTCGACGCGCCGCAGTTCGTGTTGTACTCGTCGGGCACCACCGGCGTCCCGAAATGCATCGTGCACCGCGCCGGGGGTTTGCTGCTCACATTGCTGAAAGAACACCAGCTGCACTGCGACATCCGACCCGCCGACCGCGTCTTCTACTACACGACGACGGGCTGGATGATGTGGAACTGGTTGCTCGGCGCCCTCGCGTCGTCCGCGACTCTCGTCGTCTACGACGGTTCGCCGGTGCATCCCTCTTCGCACTCGCTGTTCGACCTGGTCGACGAGGTCGGCATCACGCTGTTCGGAACCTCCGCGAAGTACATCGACAGCCTGCGCAAGCTGGGCGTGTCACCATCGACGCAGCACAGCCTCGCCACGCTGCGCACCATCACGTCGACCGGTTCGCCACTCAGCGCGGAGAACTTCGACTACGTCTACGAGCAGGTGAAGTCCGACGTGCACCTCGCGTCGATCTCCGGCGGCACCGACATCTGCGGTTGCTTCGTCCTGGGCGACCCGACGCGGCCGGTCTATCGCGGAGAGATTCAAGGTCCGGCGCTTGGCATGGCGGTGGATGTCTACGACGAGAACGGGGCGTCGGCCGCGGTCGGCGTCACCGGCGAACTCGTCTGCACCGAGCCGTTTCCCTCGATGCCGCTCGGTTTTTGGGCGGACGACGACGGAAGCCGTTACGAGAACGCCTATTTCAGTGACTTTCCCGGTGTCTGGCGGCACGGCGACTGGCTGGCGCGCACCGAGCACGGCGGTTTCGTCATCACCGGGCGGTCCGACGCGACCCTCAATCCGGGCGGCGTGCGCATCGGCACGGCGGAGATCTACCGCCAAGTCGAGTTGTTCCCCGAGGTCGCCGAGTCCGTGGTGATCGGACAGGACCTCAGGGGCGACGTTCGCGTCGTCCTCTTCGTCAAAATGGCTGACGGTCACGAGCTCACCGAGGAGTTGGCCGCCCGCATCAAGGCCGCGATCCGCGGCAACTGCTCGCCCCGGCATGTGCCGGCGCTCATCCTCGCCGTGGGCGACGTGCCGCGCACCCGCAGCGGCAAGCTCGTGGAGTTGGCGGTGCGCGACGTCGTGCACGGCCGGCCCGTGCGCAACACCGAGGCGTTGGCGAACCCGGACTCGCTCGAGAACTTCAAGGACCTCCCGCAACTGCGCTGACTGCTACGCGCGTCGGCGGCGCACCGCGAGCCGGTCGACCTGCCGGCGCGGGCGCGACCGGTGAGCCGGATCACCGCCGCGCTGAGCATGCGCACGCAGGCGGCGAAGGACCCTCGGCGCCCGGCGGCCGGAAACGAAATGGTGACGTGCGTCACAGCGCATAACCAGATCACGTCGGGCGATCATCGAGGTGATCGTGAAGGCGTCGAGGGGTATGTCCATGATGAGCGCCTCACGGCGACGCCAACCCAGGAACACCGCGCGGCGTCATGCGTTGTATAGATACCGACGTAAATCGATGAACTCGACTAAGGAGCCGATCATCACCACGCGTGACCGCAAGCGGACCGCCCGCACGACAAGCGCCGCCGCTGCCCTCGCCACGAGCGAGGAGGCGGAGGTTCGCTCCACCATAACCGCTGACCAGGCCGACGGCGAACCCGTGGCGGCTGAGGTCGACGCGCGCGTTCCCGCCGCGCCCGACGACGCCTCCAGCGGCGCGCCCGACGACGCATCCAGCGACGCGTCCGACAACTCCAGCGACGCCTCCGATGAGCCCGACCTCGACAGCGACGAGCCTGGAGTCTCGTCCGACCCGGTGCGCAACTACCTGAACGAAATCGGCCGCACACCGCTGCTCAACGCGGCCCAAGAAGTCGATCTCGCCAAGCGGATCGAGGCGGGCCTTTACGCCGGCCAGAAGCTGCGCGAGAACAAGCTGTCGCCGAAGCTGCGCCGCGAGCTCGAGGTGCTTCACGACGACGGCAAGCGCGCCAAGGCGCACATGCTGGAGGCCAACCTGCGCCTCGTCGTGTCGGTCGCCAAGCGTTACTCCAACCGCGGCATGTCTTTCCTCGACGTCGTCCAGGAGGGCAACCTCGGGCTGATCCGCGCCGTCGAGAAGTTCGACTACATGAAGGGCTACAAGTTCTCCACCTACGCGATGTGGTGGATCCGGCAGGCGATCACCCGTGCGCTGGCCGACCAGGCCCGCACGATCCGGCTGCCCGTCCACGTGGTGGAGCAGCTGAACAAGCTGGGCCGGTTGCAGCGCGACCTGCACCAGCGGCTGGGCCGTGAGCCAACTCCGCAGGAGCTCGCCGCCGAGCTCGACCGCACGCCTGAGCAGATCGAGGAGATGCTGCGCAACGCGCGCCAGCCGGTCAGCCTCGACAACCCGGTCGGCGACGACGAGGACACCCGGCTCGGCGACCTGATCGAGGACGCCGAGGCCCCTGGCGCGAGCGACGCCATGGAGTACCAGGCAATGATCGACACGATCCACCGCGCGCTCGCCGGCCTCGACCCGCGCGAGTCGCGAGTGCTAGCGCTGCGGTTCGGCCTGGTGGGCGGCCGTCCGCACACCCTCGACGAGATCGGCCAGGATGTCGGTCTGACCCGCGAGCGGATCCGGCAGATCGAGAAGGAGGCGCTCGCGAAGCTGCGCGACCCCGACTCGCCGGACTCGCTGCTGGAGTGGGCTAGCTAACACGCCTCCGCCTAGGCGCGGACCGCCGACCTCGGTGTGGTATCCAAGGAACCATGACGCAACCCCGACCTGACGACGGCGCGCTCGAGCCGGTCCAACCACCAAGCGCGACCACGCTCGAACCGCCGCCGCCCGGTGGGCGCAGTGATCACCCGCCGATCACGGCGGCAGGCGCGCTGCCCGCCGTGCCGGGTCACCCGCCGGTGACGACGCCGGTGCCGATCCCGGCGGCGCCAATTGGGGTGCTGCCCGGCGTCCAACTGGCGCAGCGGCCGCGCCGACGCGGCGACACGTTCGGCTGGCCCGCGAACGCCGCGCCCAGCAAGCCTGAGGGTGAGGTCGACACTCGGCCCACCATCGCGCGTGGAGGAATCGCATGAGCGACAAGAGCCGCGATGCCGACTCGACGTCGGTCGCCGAGGTCGGCGGGCACATCAAGGGCCGCCCAGTCTCGTGGGTCGTCGTCGTCTTGGTGTGCGGCGGCTTCATCGCCGCCGGCATCGGCTTGATCGACGCCCTGCCCTGGCTCTTCTTCGTCGGCATCGGCGTGGTCGTGGTCGGTGGGATCCTCGGCGGTCTGACCCACGCGATGGCCGACGTGACCGCCCGCGTGGAGACCGCGGCGCGCAAGCGCGACGCCGCCGGGTCGCTGGGGCAGCAGCCGACCGCGGCCGAGCTGACGTCGGACGACTCGACCGGGCAGTCCGCGGCGCCACGCGCGGAAGAACCCGCTGCCCACTAAGGCGGCGCCGCCGACCGGTGCGCGTTTGCGCGCCGCCACCGGCCTGGGCCGACTCGCCGGCGCGCTGTCGCGGACCCTTCGCCGCGGTGACGGTTTCGTGATCGGCGGCCGAGTGGTGCTCGCCGCTTGTCCTGACGCGTTTGCCCAGCTGAGCCGTGGCCGCCGCGTCGTCTTCGTCTCGGCGACCAACGGCAAGACCACGACGACGCGCCTGCTGGCCGCCGCCATGCGAGCGGCCGGCCCGGTGCTCACCAACAATTCCGGCGCCAACATGCCGGCCGGCCTCGTCGCGGCGCTCGCGATGCCCACGCAGCGGGTGCCGGACGACGCCCCCGTCGTCCTCGAAGCCGACGAGACCTACCTGCCAGGCCTGCTCGGTGCGGCGCCGGACGCGCTGCTCGTGCTGGGAAACCTGAGTCGCGATCAGCTGGACCGGGTGGGCGAGGTCGCGATGGTCGCGCGGCGCTGGCGCACGACATTCGCCGCGCTGCCCTCGCTGACCGCCATCGCCAACGCCGACGACCCGCACGTCGTCTGGGCCGCGAGCGTGCTCCACGATGTCACGTGGGTGTCTGTCGGCAACAACTGGACCGCCGACTCGGTGCTGTGCCCCTCGTGTGGGGCGATCTTGAACCGCGACGGCCGCGATTGGGGCTGCGAGTGCGGGTTTCGCCGTCCGTCGCCGTCGTGGCGCTTGGACGACGGAGCCGCGGTCGACCCCGGCGGCGCGCGGCACCCGCTGCTCTTGGCCTTGCCGGGCACGGCGAACCAGGCCAACGCCGTGATGGCGCTCGCGGCCGCCCGCACCCTCGGCGTGGCGCCCGACGTCGCGTTGCCGGCGATGGCGTCGGTCGGCTCCGTCGGAGGTCGCTACCAGACGGTGACGTTGGGCGGACGGCGGGTGCGGCTGCTGCTCGGCAAGAATCCGGCAGGCTGGGTGGAGATGTTCGCCATGCTCGCGCCCGCGCCCGCGCCGGTGGTGATCGCGATCAACGCGCGCGCCGCCGACGGCAAGGACCCCTCGTGGCTTTGGGACGTGCCGTTCGAGCAGCTGACCGGCCGCCTCGTCGTCGCGACCGGGGAGCGGCGGCACGACCTCGCCGTGCGGCTCGCCTACGCGGGTGTCGACCACGTCACCGTCGAAGACCCCTGGAAAGCGCAGTCAGCGCCGTCGGCGCCGACAGCGCAGTCAGGGCCGTCAGCGCCGTCTTCGATGCCATCTTCTGTGCCGGCGACCGACGAGCCGCTCGACGCGGTTGGCACCTACACCGCGTTTCGCGAGATGCTGCGACGTGGAGGGGGTGCGCGCGATGCCCTATAACTCGTCCATCCCTCGCGACTCCGTCATCCGGCTGGTCTCCGTTTATCCGACGCTGCTCGGCACGTACGGCGACGGGGGCAACCTGCGGGTGCTCACCATGCGTGCCCGCGCGCGTGCCTTCGCCGTCGAGCCCCTCGAGTTGGACGCCGGGAAACCCGTGCCCGCCGGCGCCGACGTGTACCTGCTCGGTGGTGGCGAGGACGACGCGCAGGTCGCCGCCGCGCGCGCGTTGCGGCGCGACGGCGGGTTGAATTCGGCGGTAGAGCGAGGCGCGGTGGTGTTCGGCGTCTGCGCCGGATACCAGTTGCTGGGCAGGGAATTCCCGGGCTCCAACGGTGTGTTGGAGCCGGGTCTCGAGCTGCTCGACGTGACCACCGCACGGCTACCGAAGCGCGCGGTCGGCGAGTTGTTGGCCGACGCGTTGCCGTCGCCCGGTGTGGAGCTCACGCAGCCCCTGACCGGCTACGAGAACCACGCAGGGGGCACGGCTTTGGGCGCCGGCGCACACCCGCTGGCGCGGGTGCGCGCCGGCGTCGGCAACGGCGTGGGCGAAGTCGAGGGCGCCGTGCAGGGACACATCCTCGGCACCTATCTGCACGGCCCGGGATTGGCCAGAAACCCAGAGTTGGCAGACCTTTTGCTGTCGTGGGTGGTTGGGCAACCGTTGGCGCCGCTCGACATGCCGGCCGTCGACGCCCTGCGCGCCGAGCGGCTGGCCGCTGTGAAACCTCTTTAAGGAAATCGCGATGCGTTTTGACTCTGTGCCCGAGATGAGTGCCGCTGCCGCTTCCGCCGCAGTCGAGGGCGGCGCGGTTCTGCTCGACGTCCGAGAGGAATTCGAGTGGGAGCGAGGGCACGCGCCGCAGGCCGTGCACATCTCGATGTCCGAGATCGGTGAGCGCGTTGAGGAGTTGCCCGCCGACCGCACGATCGTGTGCGTCTGCCACATCGGCGGCCGCTCGGCGATGGTGGTCAACGCGCTGAACCAAGGGGGTTGGCAGGCCGTCAACGTCGCTGGTGGCATGGAGGCGTGGGCGGCCGCGGGACTGCCGGTCGTCGACGCGGCGGGGCAGCCGGGCGTCGTCGTGTGACGCCACGCCTCCCTGGGAACGAAAACAGCTAGCGCCTAGTTGACGCCAGTTGGGAGGGTGGTGCTCGTGAGACCCTCCGCGTGGTGGCCAAACTGGCGCGAGTCGCCGTTCACCTGCGCGTACCTTTGCGTGCTCGCGGCGGGTTCGTTGACGCTTGGCGCGCTCGATCCCCAAACCCGGTCCGATGTGCTGCGGGCCTCAAGCACGGACGTCGTGCATCTCTCGACCCGGCCGTTGTACGTCTTGGCCACGAGCGGCCTTTGGGTCGACAGCGTCTTCGATTTCATCGTGGTGGCACTGATCTTCGGCGTCGCCGCGTCCGTCTTGGAGCGACGCATCGGTTCGCGGGCCACCCTCGGCGTGTTCCTCACCGGTCACGTCGGCGCGACGCTCCTGACGGAGGGCGCCGTCGCGGCGGGGGTGCTGGCGGGCGCGTTGCCGTCGTCCGCGTTGTCTCGCCTCGACGTCGGCGTGAGCTACGGGTTGGCGGCGATCGGCGCGGCGGCGATCGGGCTCTTCCCGCAGCGGCTTCGGGTCGCGGCGGTGGTGTTGCTGTGGGCCGGGCTCGGTGGCGCGCTGGTCGCCGACCCCGACGTGACCGCGTGGGGCCATTTGCTCGCCGCTGCGCTCGGCGTGGCGTGGTGGTCGGCGCTTCCGGCGCCCGTGTTGGGCATCATGGTGGGGTGGTCGAGATGGACGGCGCCTCGCTCGCCGGCAAGCTCCTGGTTGCCTCGCCGACGCTCGACGATCCGAACTTCGTGCGCTCGGTCATCCTCCTACTCGACCACGATGCGGATGGCGCGCTCGGCGTCGTCTTGAACCGGCCTAGCGAGATCTCCGCGGACGACGCGGTGCCCCGTTGGGCCAGCATGGTGAGCGAGCCCGCCGTCGTCCATGTTGGCGGTCCCGTGACTCCGCAGGTCGTGGTGTGCCTCGGGCGGGTGCGGTCGGAGGCTCCGGCGGGGTGGACCCGGCTGACCGGTCCGATCGGCGCGGTCGACCTTGATCGCTCGCCCGACGAGTTGAGCGGCGTGCTCGACGGGCTGCGGCTGTTCGCCGGGTACGCGGGGTGGGGCGCCGGCCAGCTGGAGACGGAGCTGCGGATCGGCGGGTGGCTGGTCGTCGAGGCCGAGCCGGACGACGCGTTCACCGCCGCCCCTGACACCTTGTGGTCACGGGTGCTGAAGCGGCAGCGGGGCGAGCTCGCGTTGCTGCATACGATGCCGCTCGACCCCACGCAGAATTAGACTGGACGCCGTGACCGATATCGAGACGCTGCCCGGCTTGGGCGAGACCGCGACCGAGACCACGACCCTGCCCGAGACGGAGACCCCGACCCCGCGGCTGTCGAACGACGGCGGCGACCACGAGCGCTTCTCGCACTACGCGCCCAAAGACAAGATCGTGGAGGCGTCGGTCATGGGCACGCCGATCACCGCCCTGTGCGGCAAGGTGTGGGTGCCGTCGCGCGACCCGAAGCGCTTCCCGGTCTGCCCCGAGTGCAAGGACATCTACGACAACGTGCTCACCGGCGAGCCCTCGTCGTCCGAGTGAAGCTTGTTCTCTAGGGCGGACGTCGAAGAGCTCGACCGCGTCGACCCGCTGCGCTCATATCGAGGGCGCTTCGTCGGGGCCGACGACGACCTGATCTACCTCGATGGGAACTCGCTCGGGCGGCTGCCGGTCGCCTCGGCGGACCGGTTGTTCGAGGTGGTGCACTCGCAGTGGGCGCACGGGTTGGTGCGCTCGTGGGAGTCGTGGATCGCCTGGCCCCGCTCGGTGGGCGACCTACTGGGCGCCACTTTGCTTGGGGCAGCGGCGGGTCAGGTGGTGGTGAGCGACTCGACGTCGGTGAACCTCTACAAGCTTGCCGCCGCTGCTCTCGAGCTGAGTCCCTCGCGGACGACGATCGTCACCGACAGCGGGAACTTCCCGACGGACCGCTACATCCTCGCGGGGCTCGCGTCGGCGCGCGGGTTGCGCGTCATCGACGTCGACGGGTCGTCTTTGGCCGACGTCGTCGCGGTTCTCTCGGACGACGTGGCGCTGGTTTCGTTGTCGCACGTCGATTACCGGTCTGGTGCGCTGTTGCCGATGGCGGAGATCACCGCGGCGGCGCACTCCGCCGGGGCGTTGGTGTTGTGGGACCTGTGCCACTCCGTTGGCGCGGTACCGATTTCCTTGGACGCGTGCCAGGTCGACCTCGCGGTCGGCTGCACCTACAAATACGTCAACGCCGGGCCGGGCGCGCCGGCGTTTCTCTATGTGCGCAACGATTTGCAATCGGTGGCTCGGCAGCCGATCTGGGGTTGGTTCGGGCAGCAGGCGCAGTTCGAGATGGGCGCGGATTACGCGCCGGTGGAGTCGATCGAGCGGTTCCTCGTCGGCTCACCGCCGATACTCGGGATCGCGATGGTCGAGGAGGGGGTGAAACTCCTTGCAGAGGCGGGAATTGACCGGCTTCGCGCCAAGGGCAGCGCTTTGACGTCGTTGCTCATCTCGCTGGCCGACTCGTGGCTTGCGCCGCTCGGGTTCTCGGTCGCGTCGCCGCGCGATGACTCGAAGAGGGGCGCACACGTGTCGCTGCGGCACGACGACGCGTACCGGATCTCGCAAGCGCTGATCGCGCATCAGGTCGTGCCGGACTTTCGCCGTCCCGATCTCGTCAGATTGGGCTGCTCGCCGCTGACGACGTCGTTCGCCGACGTCTACGAGGCGATGCGCCGGCTGCGTGACATCGTCTCGTCCGGTCGGCATCTCGAGATCGAGGTACCTACGCGGCGAGTGACGTGAGCGGGTTCGGTGACTTTCTCGGTGGTCGCTGTCAGTTTCTTTGCGACACACCAGCGATTTTGGGCAGGGGCGGCCGGGGGCGTGGGCGTGCGCGGCCGCCGTGCTGGCCATCGCCATGGTCACCGGTGGAATACCTCCGGCGCGCTTCGACGCATGACGGCTTCAAGGTGTGACGGTTCCGACGTATGACCGGCTCCGAGACGTCTCGGCTTCGAGGTGTGACGGAACGAGGCGCGGTCGCGAGAATGCGTTCGCAGGGTTCAGTCTTCGTTGGTCGGCGGAGCTATCTCGATCTCGAGACACAGCACGAAGAGACAGGAGTGATGGTGCCGCGTGCGGCTAGTCGTCGAGTTGGCTTCGTGGTTTCAAGTGGTATTCGCGGCCGGCGGGGCTTCGCCATACGACGGAGGTGTCGGGGTTGAGGGTGACTTGCCAGTGGTGGTGGGTCTTGAGCCGGTGGTGGTGGCGGCAGAGCGGGATCATGTTGTCGGCGCTGGTT
>JAICLV010000170.1 GCA_025925185.1 Acidothermaceae bacterium | reverse complement strand
CGAGTCGTTGTTCAGCGAGCGCGAGCGGGCGGCCTTGGCGTTCACGGAGGCGGTCACCCTCATCGCGGACGACGGGGTCAGCGACGAGGTATGGGACGCCGTGGCACAGTGTTTCGCGCCGGCCGAGATCGTGCAGCTCCTTATGGCGATCTCCGCCATCAACGTTTACAACCGGCTGGCGGTGGCCACGCACCGGCCGCTGAGGGGAGCGTGATCGTCGGCCGCCCAACATTGGTCGACCCGACACCTGACATAATGTCCCTTATCGGCACTCGCCGAATTGGAGCGCCGGGTTCCCACGCAACGTTCTACTTGGAGTGGAACCGGGCTTGCAGAATCACCAGGCCGCCGCGTCGGCAACGCGACATCGCCGTACCCGTTGCAGCGCACCTCGGTCGGCCGTAATTCGAACAACAGGTAGTGGCCTTGGGGCCGATGGGTCAGTTCGAGCAGTCGACGGCGACCGCGAGCGCGCCGCACACCTGGCGCATCCGAGTGTCGCTCAGCCGTCCGAGCCGATCGACAAGCACCGCTAGGGACACGCTTTCGACCGAGTCCAAGTTGACCGCCGACCGGCGCGGTACGGGATCGTCGCCTGGCTCCAAAACCACTTCGCTGACGAGCCCGCGAATCGTCGTCGTGCACGGCGCCACCAGCGCGCGGCGATGCCGCGGTATAACCGCGTCGCGCGACAAGACGACCACCGGCCGCCGACCGATCTCCGCCATCTCGCACCACCAAACCTCCCCACGAGCCGGGAGGGCGGTCACGAGGTAGCCACTGCTCGCCTCCATGACGCGAGGTCGCCCCACTCGTCCGGCTCGTCGGCCGGGTGTTCGTCGTAGGCGGCATAGCTGGCATCGACTTCGGCGGACCGGTAACGGGCGAGCAGGGCGCGAAGCGCGTCGTCCACGAGGGCGGCGTCGGTGGTGCCCGCTCGCAGGCTCCTCGCGCTGTCGAGGAGTTCGGCGTCCACGGTCGTGCTCAAGCGTGTGCGGCTCATGCCATCAGTATGCCACTTTCGCGAGCGGCGCACGCGCTCGCCGTCAAAAGCGAGTCACTGGCTGTGGAAAAACGCGTTCACTGAACGCGCGTCCGAGCCTCAGCCGCAATTTGCGCCGCGCGCCACCGCCGGCATTCCGGCAGCACAACGTCGCCGTACCCATTGCAACGCACTTCGCTCGGCCGCAACTCGAACAGCAAGTAGTGATCATCGGGCCGATAGCTGGCCGCCGCGACGACCACCACCCGCGTCGCGTCGTCCAAAATCAAGTGCCCGGTGCCGGCGACCAACGCCTCTCCCCCAGTGCCCGCGTTGTCGGGCACGCCGTTGTGCAGCGCGAACCACCCGCGCTCGCGAAGGTCGGTGGCTTTCGGCGACGTTGGCTCCATGAATAGATAAAGCCCGTCGGCGGTGACGATCGGCGTCACAGGGTGCACCCGCGGCGTGCCAGCCGCCCGCACTGTCGCCAGGTACGCCGGCGCGGCGGCGAGGCGGTCAGTGACGAAAGCCGCGAGTCCGGGTTCCGCGGCGGCGAATGTGGCCCAGGCCGTCGTCATCGGCCCATCATCGCGGACGACGGGCGGCAGCTGCGCCGTCACGCCTGCGCGATGCGGACCAGGTTGCCCGACGGGTCGCGGAACGCGCAGTCGCGCGCGCCCCACGGCTGCGACGCGGGCTCCTGCAGCACCTCGGCGCCCGACGCGCGCACCTTCTCGAACGTGGTGTCGAGGTCGTCGGACTTGAAGATCGCCGCCTGCAGCGACCCCTGCGTCACAAGCGACAACAGCGCGTCGCCCTCGGCTTTGGAGCGACCGCCGTGCGGCTGGAACAACACGATGCCGACGTCTTGCCCAGGAGCGCCGACGGTGACCCAGCGGTAGCCCTCGTTTGACACGTCGAGGCGAACCTCAAGACCGAGCGCGTCGCGGTAAAACCCGAGCGCCGCCTCGGGGTCGTGGACCGGAATGAACATCGCGGAAACGGTAACTGTCATGCGACGACCGTACGAGAGGCGATCGGCGCGACGCTTCTTCGATCCTGCTCAAACGTTGACCGGCGTGCGCTGTGGGCGGGTCGCGACCATGCTCCAGCACGACGCGACGTCCTCAAGGGCGCTGTGGTCACGCGCGCGGTATCGCGACGGCGTCTCGCCGACGATCTCGGTGAACCGCGAGCTGAATGACCCGAGCGACGTGCAGCCCACCGCGAAGCAGGCGTCGGTGACCGACATCCCCTGACGCAACAACGCTTTGGCCCGTTCGATGCGTCGCGTCATCAAATACGAATAAGGCGTTTCGCCGTACGCCGCACGGAATTTCCGGGAGAAGTGCGCGGGCGACATGACCGCGGCCCGTGCAATCGCGGGAACGTCGAGCGGTTGCGCGTACTCGCGGTCTATAAGGTCACGCGCCCGCCGCAGATGCGCCAGGTCGCGTAGGTGCTGCTCAAACGCGGGATCGCTGCTCACGGCGCAGATCGTGCCACGGCCGGCGCAGGCTGGCGGGTGCCCCGTGATCCGGGCGGCTGGCAGGTGGGACACCAGAACAGGTTTCGCGCCGCCAACACCTTGGTCGCGATCGGCGTGCCGCAGACGTGGCACGGCTGCCCGGCGCGCCGGTACACGTACACCTCTCCCCCGTGTCGGTCGCGTCGCGGCGCCCTCCCGGTCACCGACGGGTCGTGCTCCGCGCGCACCGTGTCGATGCGACCCGCCCGGACGCCGGCGCGCATCAGCGCGCGCAGGTCGGCCCACATCGCGCGCCACACGTCGCCCGGCAAGTCGCGCCCCGGAAGGAACGGGTCGACCTCGTGCCGGAACAGCACCTCCGCGCGAAAGATGTTGCCGACGCCGGCGACCACGCCTTGGTCCATCAGCAGGCCCGCGATTGGCGCGCGACTCGCGTGTATGCGGCTCCACGCGCGAGCCGGATTCGCGCCGCGTCGAAGTGGGTCGGGACCGAGCCGGTCCAGCAGCGTGGCACGCTCCGCCGAGTTGTAGAGATCGCAGGCCGCAGCGCCGCGCAGGTCGGCCCACGCGCGCGGCCCGACCAGCCGCAGCCGAACCTGCCCGACGGGCGGCAGGGGTGGCGGGTCGTCGAAGGCGAGCCGCCCGTAGATCCCGAGGTGGATGTGCACTAGCCGGTCGAAACCGAAGTCGATGAAAAGGTGCTTGCCGTGGGCCTCGGCGCCGAGAAGCAGCGAGTCGTCGAGCAGCTTGGCGGCGTCCGCGAAGCGCCCTTGCGGGCTAGACACCTCGACGGAGTCACCGGCGAACCGGCTCGCCAACTCGTTGGCGAGGCGATGGGTGACGTGGCCCTCGGGCATGCCCGGAGTCTGTCACCCGAAGTCGACCTCCGCGGCGGCGACCGTGCCCGCGACCCGTCCGGGCGCCTCCTGGAAGCTCCAGTACAGGTTGGTGTGCGCGATGACCTGCTCAGGCGGTGGCGCGCCGTAGGCCGTGAGGTCTTCGGTGGTGTGCGCGTCGCTCACCAGCGTGGTGTCGTAGCCGCGGGTGAACGCACCGTGCAAGGTGGAGCGCACGCAGGCGTCGGTCTGGGCGCCGGCCACGAACAGCCGGCCGATCCCCCGCGCCGCCAGCACTTCTTCGAGGTCGGTCGCCTCGAACGAGTCGCCATAGCGCTTCTGGACGACGGGTTCTCCGTCGTTCATCTCGAGCTCGGGAACATACCGCCACGGTTCGCTGCCGGTCGGCAGCTCGTCGCTGTTGTGCTGCACCCAGATGACGTCGATCCGTTCAGCGCGCGCTTTGTCGACCAGGGCGCGCAACCTGGCGATCACGTCGTCGCGGTTATACGCGTTGGCCACGACGCCGTTTTGCACGTCGATGACGAGCAGCGCGGGCTTCGGGCGGTCAGTGAGTGTGGTCATGGCGCCGATGCTAGGCGCGTCCAACGACGGTCGCGACCATCGTTGGTCAGCGGGTCACGCGACCTCGGCGCCCGCCCGTCAACGCCCCCCAGATGACGGTCAGCGCGAACAGCACGCAGGCGACGACGAACAGCACGAACAGGCCCTTGACGACGAAGCCGATGATGCCGAGCGCCACCCACACCAAGATCAGAAAGAGCACGAACGCGAGCATGCGGTTCTCCTAGATCGCTTTCAGCGGCGAGCGAGCCGACGCTCGCCGCCTGGTCCTGGGCTGTAGGTCATGCCGTAGTGGCTGTAGACGTCAGGCTCGGCCTCGGCCATGAGTTCGCCGTCCGTGCCGATCGCGGGCGCGTTCTTCGCCAGCTTGCGCTCGACGGTCACCTTCACGTGATCCGGAGCCACTGTCGCGCCGTCCAAGGGGACGAAGACCAACTTCGCGCGTCCGAGCCCACCTGTCTTCACGCTGACGAACGATGGCTCGTCAGTGCGGGTGTCGACGTAGACCGCCTCCAAAGTGCCGATCTTGCCGCCGTCGCTTCCGATCACCTTGTGCCCTCGCCAGTCTCGAAGATTCTCTGCCGGAAACATCGCACCTCCGCCGTCCGCCTGTCGCTGATCTACCCCGGCTGACAGGTGGCATGCGACGTTCCTCGGTCATCGTCGCTTGAGGAGACTTTCGGCCCTGCCGGAGCGGTCCACCGGCCGTGCCCATGTCGATCGGTCAGCGCCGACGATGGACCTGCATGCAAAGGAGGCGCGCGATGACCGGCGAACCTCAGCAAGCGGGTAGTCGCGTGATCGTCGTCGGTGTCGATGGCTCCGTCAGTTCGAAGGCGGCGCTCGCATGGGCGGCGCGACAAGCTCGGCTCGAGCAAGCGTCCCTAGAGGCGATCGT
>JAICLV010000234.1 GCA_025925185.1 Acidothermaceae bacterium | reverse complement strand
GGTCGGCGGACGCGACCAGCAAGCTGCCGTCGGCGAGGCGGCGCAGCACGGCGGGCAGATAGCCGGAGCCGGTGATGTAGCCGGTCACCTCCCGCTGCAGCGCCTCGCCCGCGCCGGCGAGCACCTGGCCGCCCACCGCGTCGGCGATCTCGGCCACGGTGAGCGCCGACAACACCGGCACGTCCGGGATGGCGTACACCGGCGGCGTCGCGTCGGCCACCAGCGCACGGACCTGTTCGAGCAGGCTCGGCGCGACCCGGCTGACGACGGTGGCGACAACCGCGCAGCCCTGCGACGCGAGCACCCGCGCGGTCTCGGCGACCGCGGCAGGAACGCGCGTCGAAGGCATGTCGGCGGCGCCGACGACCGGAAGCACCGGGGCGCCGAGGTTGGCCGCCAGCTCGGCGTTGAACTCAAGCTCGGTTCCGGGCGCGGGCCCGGTGAAGTCGCTGCCGAGGATGATCACGAAGTCGTAGCCCGCAGCAAGCTTGGCGTAATCGTCGACCAGCCGGGCGATCACCGGCTCGAGCCCGCCGGTCGAGGCGAGCCTGGCCACCTCGCTGTAGGTCAGCGAGCTCGCGTCGTCCGGGGCCTGGTCGAGGTGGAACCGGTCGATCACCAGCTCGGCCAGCGGGTCGACCGGACGGGCGGGGGTCGGATCCGGCACCACCGGCCGGAACACCGCGATCCGACCGACGTCGCGGGCGAGCATCTCGGCGACGCCAAGCGCGACGACGGTCTTGCCCGCGCGGACGCGGGTCGCGGTGATGTACACGCTGGACGACGTCGGACGCGGCAGTTCCGCTACGGCGTGAGGTGGCGTGTCGCGGTCGATGCCGGTCGGGCCGGTCGGGGTGGGCGGCGCTGGTTGGTCGGCCATACCTCGCATTCTGCGCGACCCTCGGACGGGCCGCGGGGCGAACACGATCCGCAGGGCGGTGAAATTACTTGCCGGCCCGTGCGATGAGTTGTTGGCTTGGTCGTCGTCTGTAGGCGTATGAGCGTCAGATTGCGACTGGGCTGGGAGGCCTCATGAGCGGCGTACGCGTCTTAGTGGGCACGCGCAAGGGCGCGTTCATCCTCACGTCCGACGGCAACCGTCGAGATTGGCAGGTCAGCGGCCCGCATTTCGCCGGCTGGGAGATCTACCACGTCGCCGGCTCACCCGCCGCGCCCGACCGGTTGTGGGCGTCGCAGTCGAGCGGCTGGTTCGGGCAAGTGCTGCAACGATCGGACGACGGGGGCAAGTCGTGGGAGCCCGTCGGCAACCAGTTCACCTACGACGGTGTGCCGGGCACGCACCAGTGGTATGACGGCACCCAGCGCCCGTGGGAGTTCGCGCGAGTCTGGCACCTCGAGCCGTCGCCGACCGATCCCGACAGCCTTTACGCCGGCGTGCAAGACGCCGCGCTCTTCTCCTCCAACGACGGTGGCGCTAACTGGCAGGAGCTGTCGGGACTGCGCAACCACGACACCGGGCCGTCGTGGCAGCCTGGCGCCGGGGGTCTATGCCTGCACACGATCTTGCTCGACCCGGCCGACGTGAATCGGATGTTCGTCGCGATCTCGGCGGCTGGCGTGCTGCGCACCGACGACGGCGCCAAGACCTGGAAGCGCATCAACCGCGGGTTGAAGTCGGGGGAGCTGCCCGACCCGGACGCCGACGTCGGCCACTGCGTGCACAAGCTGGCGACGCATCCTTCGCGGCCGCAGACCCTTTTCATGCAAAAGCACTGGGACGTCATGCGTAGCGACGACGCGGGCGACAACTGGTACGAGATCAGCGGAGACCTGCCCACCGACTTTGGCTTCGCCATCGACGTCCACGCGCACGAACCCGAGACCGTCTATGTCGTCCCCATCAAGAGCGACTCCGAGCACTACGTGCACGAGGGCAAGATGCGGGTCTACCGCAGCCGCACCGGCGGCAACGAGTGGGAGCCGCTGACGAACGGCCTGCCGCAGGAAAACTGCTACGTCGACGTCTTGCGCGACGCGATGGCGGTCGACACCCTCGACTCCTGCGGTGTCTACGTCGGGACGACGGGCGGCCAGGTGTACTGCTCCGCCGACTCCGGCGACAACTGGGCGGCGATCGTGCGCGACCTGCCGCCCGTGCTCTCGGTCGAGGTTCAGACCCTGCCATGAGCTCGACCGTGCGCGTGGTGCTCCCCGCGCATCTGAAGAATCTGGCGCGGGTGCACGGCGAGGTGAAAGTCGATGTCGAGGGCGCGGTGACGACCGCCGCGGTGCTTGACGCGCTTGAGGCCGATTTCCCCATGCTGGTCGGCACGATTCGAGACGGCGTGACGAAGAAGCGCCGGGCGTTCGTGCGCTTCTTCGCCTGCGAGGAAGATCTCTCGCACGAGCCGTCAGACGCTTTGCTGCCCGAGTTGGTGGCCGCGGGCGCCGAGCCGTTCATGGTCGTCGGCGCCATGGCCGGCGGCTGACACCCACCCGCTGCCGGGCTGCCACACGCGAAGCGCGCGGGCCCCTAGGTGCCTGAACTCGTCCCGGGATGGGTCTGCGGAGGCACCTTCGGACTTGCCAGCCCCCTGAACGTGATCAACTCGGCCAGGTTAGGCGGGGCGGCGGCCGCCGTAGATGACGTAGTCGAGTTGCTTCCAGTACACGTCGACAGCTTCGAAGCCGGCCGTGCGCACAAAGTCGACCTGTGGCCCGACCGGCATCATGAACCGCACGTGCTCCTCGTGCCGCTGATGCTGCTCCGCCGTGCGATACAGCCGCTTCTCCTTTTGCGCCGGGTCGAGCCGGTCGCCAACCCGTAGCCACGCTTCAT
>JAICLV010000133.1 GCA_025925185.1 Acidothermaceae bacterium | reverse complement strand
CGTGTGTCGGCCGACGACCCCCGGATCAAGCCGCCGGCGAATTGCAAAGTGCCGGCCGGCGAGGTCTGCCCGGGCTGATCGTCACTGCGGGCGGACGCGCAACCCCTGCATGCCACCGTCGACCGCGAGCGCGACGCCCGTGGTCGACGCGGCCGCGGGGGAGGCGAGGTAGGCGATCGCCTCGGCCACCTCTTTCGGGTCGACGAGTCGCCGCATCGGCTGCCGCCCCTCCAGCGCGGTTCGTTCGGCGGCCGGGTCGGCGGCGGTCTCGAGCAGCCGCCCCACCCACGGCGTGTCGACGGTTCCTGGATTCACGCAGTTGACTCGGACGCCGTCGCGCACGTGGTCGGCCGCCATCGCCAGCGTCAACGAGAGCACCGCGCCCTTCGTGGCTGAGTACAGCGCGCGGTTCGGCAACCCTGCGGTGGCAGCGACCGAGCAGGTGTTGACGATGGCGGCGTGCGGCGAGCGTCGCAGATGTGGCAGCGCGGCCCGCGCCACTCGCACCATGCCGACAACGTTGATGTCGAAGACCTGGTGCCACTCGGCGTCGTCGTTGTCGCTCACGGTGCCCTGCGCTCCGATCCCCGCGTTGTTCACGACGACGTCAAGGCGGCCGAAGCGCCGCGCGACCTCGTCAACGGCGGCGCGCACCGAATCGTCGTCCGACACGTCGGTGCGAATGCCGATGAGCGCGTCATCGGCGACACCGGCGAGGTCGAGGCACGCCACGCGCGCCCCGCGCGACGCGAGCAGCCGAGCGGTCTCCAGCCCGATGCCCGAGGCGCCGCCCGTGACGATCGCGACCAGGCCGTCGAAGTCTTGCCCCATCGGGATTCTCAGCTTTCTGCCGGGGTCGGGTGACGCGGCGTGCACCGGTGTGGCACACTGGCCGGGTGCTAACCGCTCTGATTATCACCTAGGCGCGCCGGTCAAGATCTCCGACCAGCGCGCCCGACCTCTCGCATCCGCGAGGGGTCGTTTTGTTTGTCGGGCAAAGCTAGGAACTCCAACGAAGCCGAGGTAGCCACGATGGAAGCCGTTCGAGACATGTTCCATGTCGGCGCAGAACGAGACATGTTCCATGTCTACGACACGACCCTGCGCGACGGCGCCCAGGGTGAGGGCATGGCCCTCACCGTGGCCGACAAGCTGGCTATCGCGCAGCACCTCGACGACCTCGGCGTTGGCTTCATCGAGGGCGGTTGGCCCGGCGCGCTACCGAAAGACACCGAGTTCTTCCGCCGTGCGCAGAGCGAGTTGAAGCTGAAGAACGCGACCCTGAGCGCGTTCGGCGCCACGCGTAAGGCCGGTGTGAAAGCCGCCGACGACCCGCAGGTGGCCGCGTTGCGCGACTCGATGGCGCCTGTCGTATGCCTGGTGGCGAAGAGCCACGACCGGCACGTCTTCGAGGCGTTGAAGACCACGCTCGACGAGAACCTCGCGATGATCCGCGACACCGTCTCTTACCTGCGCTCCGAAGGACGGCGAGTTTTCCTTGACGCAGAGCACTTTTTCGACAGCTACAAGGTCAATCCCGCGTTTGCGCTCGAGTGTGTGCGCGTCGCCGCCGAGGCGGGGGCAGACGTCGTGACGTTGTGCGACACCAACGGCGGCATGCTGCCGATGCAATTGCAAGACATCGTGCATGAAGTGCTTGAGGCCAGTGGCGCGCGTCTCGGCATCCACTGCCACGACGACACCGGCTGCGCCGTAGCCAATACCCTCGCCGCCGTCGAGGCGGGCGTCACGCACGTTCAGGGTGTCGTCAACGGATACGGCGAGCGCTGCGGCAACGCCAACCTGGTGACTGTCGTCGCCAACCTCGAGTTGAAGCTTGGACGACGGGTGCTCCCCGACAACCGCGTCGTCGAGTTGAGCAGCGTGAGTCACGCGGTCGCCGAGATCGCCAATCAACCGCCGCGCGCGCAGCAGCCTTACGTCGGAGTCTCGGCCTTCGCGCACAAGGCCGGCCTGCACGCGTCGGCCATCAAGGTGGCGCCCGACCTGTACCAGCACGTCGACCCCGCGCTCGTCGGCAACGACATGCGGATGCTCGTCTCCGAGATGGCCGGACGCGCCAGCGTCGAGATAAAGAGCCGCGAGCTCGGATTCGACCTGTCGCAAGAAAAGGCGACCGTCGGCCGGGTCGTCGAGCGGGTGAAAGACCTTGAGGCTAAAGGCTTCATGTTCGAGGCCGCCGACGCGTCCTTCGAGTTGCTGCTGCGCGAGGAGATCTCAGGGGCGCCGGCTGAGTACTTCACCCTCGAGTCGTGGCGGGTGATCGTCGAGCGGCGGGCCGAGGGCGAAGTCGTCTCCGAGGCCACGGTGAAGGTGAACGTGAAGGGCGAGCGCATCGTCTCCACCGGCGAGGGCAACGGGCCGGTCAACGCGCTCGACCGCGCGCTGCGGCAAGCCCTCGAGCGGCTGTACCCGCAGCTGGGCGAACTTGAGCTCGTCGACTACAAGGTGCGCATCCTCGACGGCGCGCATGGCACCGGCGCCGTCACCCGAGTGCTGATCGAGACGAGCGACGGTGCGACCGAGTGGAACACCATCGGCGTCGACAACAACATCATCGCCGCGTCCTGGGGCGCGATGGAGGACGCCTACAACTACGGCCTGCTCCGTCAGCACGACGGCACGGTCTAACCGCGCAGCAGCGCGCGGAGTTCGTCATCGGTCGGCGCGGTGAAGTCGTCGTAGAAGTAGCCGACCGCGAAGAACTCGGTGGGCGTGAGGACGCAGACCACCTTCGCCTCCGCCCGCAGTTCGGCTACGGTCTCCGGAGCGCCGACCGGCACCGCGACGGTGACGTCTGAGGCGCCGCGCTCGCGCATCGACCGGATCGCCGCGCGCATGGTCGCTCCCGTGGCGAGCCCGTCATCGACCAGCACCACCTGCTTTCCCCGGACGTCGAGCAGCGGCCGGCCTTCTCGATAGGCGCGCGCCCGTCGGGCTAGCTCGACGGCCTCGGCCCGCCGCACCTGATCGACGTCCGAGCCGTCAAGGTGCAACGCGCGCACGGTGGCTTCATCGATGAACTCGACGAAGCCGCCGTCGCCTTCGGCGAGCGCGCCGAAGGCGAACTCGGGTTGGGCGGGTGCGCCGAGCTTGCGGACGACGCACACGTCGAGCGGGGCGCCGAGCGCCGTTGCCACCTCGGCGGCGACGGGCACGCCGCCGCGGGCAAGGCCGACGACGACATCGTTGGGGACGACCTGCGCTTGCAGCAGCTCGCCGAGCGCCCGTCCGGCCGCAGCGCGATCGCGAAAGCCCCTCACAGCAGACGCTCATGCCCGCGCGCCCGCGCGTCATGCCGGGCGGCGTGGCCGATAGCCTCGTGCCGTGCGCATCGCGAGATTTTCTTTTGGTGAGGCGGCGTCGGCGAGCTTCGCCTTCGGCGCGATCGAGGGCGACGAGATCGCCGTCATCGACGGGCATCCGTTCGGCGAGGTCTCGCTGACCGGCCAACGCCTGCCGCTGGCGGGCGTCCGGCTGCTGCCCCCGATCCTGCCGAGCAAAATCGTGGCGATCGGCAAGAACTACGCCGACCACGCGCGCGAGATGGGTGGCGAGCCGCCCGCCGAGCCGGTGCTCTTCTTGAAGCCGTCGACGTCGGTGATCGGTCCGGGCGCGCCCATCGTCTACCCCGTGCTGTCGCAACAGGTCGACTACGAGGGCGAGCTCGCCGTCGTGATCGGACGGCTTTGCCGTGACGTGCCGGTCGACCGCGCGAACGACGTGGTGCTCGGCTACACCTGCGCGAACGACGTCACCGCGCGCGACCTGCAACGCTCCGACGGCCAGTGGTCGCGGGCGAAGGGGTTCGACACGTTCTGCCCGCTCGGTCCGTGGATCGACACCGAGGTCGACCCGAGCGACCTCGCGATCAGCACCGCCGTCAACGGCGAGACGAAGCAGCGTGCGCGCACGTCGTTGCTGCTGCACGACGTCGGCGAGCTCATCGCGTACGTCAGCGCGGTCATGACGCTGCTGCCCGGAGACGTCATCTTGACCGGCACGCCGGCCGGGGTTGGCGCGGTCGTGGCGGGCGACGAGATTTCCGTTACCGTCGAGGGAATCGGCACGCTCACGAACACGGTGGTGGCCCGATGAGCGTGCGCTTGCGCGTCGCGCCGTCGCCTACCGGCGACCCGCACGTCGGCACGGCGTACATGTCGCTGTTCAACCTTGCGTTCGTGCGCCAGCAGGGTGGCCAGTTCATCCTGCGCATCGAAGACACCGACCGCGGCCGCTATGTCGAAGACAGCGAACGCCAGATCTTCGAGACGCTGCGCTGGCTCGGCCTCGACTGGGACGAAGGCCCCGACAAGGGCGGCCCGTATGCGCCGTATCGGCAGTCGGAGCGGCTCGACACGTACGCGCCGTTCGTGTCGCAGCTCATCGAGTCGGGACATGCCTACTACTGCTGGTGTTCAACCGACCGGCTCGCGTCGATGCGCGAGGAGCAGCAGCGGGCGAAGCGGCCGACCGGCTACGACCGCTTGTGTTACGGCAAGACGCGCGACGAGCGGGCGTTGCTGCCGGGCTTTTCCGAGACCCCCGTCGTGCGCATGCTCATCCCGGACGACGTGAGCTTGACGTTCGACGACCTCATTCGCGGCGAGTTGTCGGCGCCCCGACCAGACGACCAGGTGATCGTGAAGGGCGACGGTTTCCCGACGTATCACCTGGCCGTCGTCGTCGACGACCATCTGATGGGCATCACGCACGTGGTGCGCGGCGAGGAGTGGATTTCCTCGACTCCAAAGCATCTTTTGCTCTACGACTGGCTCGGTTGGGAGCGGCCGGCGTTCGCGCACATGCCGTTGTTGCGCAACACCGACCGCTCGAAAATCTCCAAGCGGAAGAATCCCGCTGCGCGGTTGCTGTGGTTCCGCGAGCGCGGCTACCTGCCCGAGGCGTTGCGGAATTTCCTTGCCCTGATGGGGTACTCCATGCCCGACGGCGAGGAAGTCTTCACCTTCGACGAGATGGTGGCGTCGTTCGACTGGGCCCGGGTCAACCCGGTCGGCCCGGTGTTCGACCTCACCAAGCTCGACTGGCTGAACGGCCACTACATTCGCACGCTCACGTCGTCCGACTTGGCCACGCGGATGTTGCCGTACTTGCAAGAGGCGGCCCTTGTCGCAGACCCGCCGTCGTCCGAGGAATTGGCATTGCTGGCGGCGGCTACGCCGCTCGTGCAGGAGCGGATCGCGTTGCTCTCCGACGCCGTGCCGATGCTCGGCTTCTTGTTCGTCTCGGACGACGCGTTCACCGTCGAGCCGGAGGCCGCGGCGAAGGCGCTGGGCGAGACGGGAACGCCGGCGCTGACGGCGGCGCTGGCAGCGCTCGAGCAGGTGCCGCAATGGCGGGCTGACGTGATCAAGGAGGTGCTCGAGGCGGCGCTGGTCGTGGGGCTCGGCCTGAAGCCGAGGCACGCGTTCACCCCTCTGCGGGTGGCGGTCACTGGGCGCACCGTGTCGCCGCCGCTGTTCGAGTCGATGGAACTCCTCGGGCGGGAGCGGTCGCTCGCGCGGCTGCGCTCGGCCCTGGGCTGAACCGCCTGATCCCTTGCGCCGCTGCCTTGGCGCTGTTTTGTTCTCGGTTGAAGGCGTCGGATACACTCGACCAGCGGTCGGAAGCACCCTGTCCGATCCGGTGGGGTATGGGGTAATTGGCAGCCCGGCTGATTCTGGTTCAGCTAGTCTAGGTTCGAGTCCTGGTACCCCAGCCAGGCCGGTGAATTCCGGTCGTAGGACGTCCGTCGGGCACGGCGGCGTCGCGTTCGGCCCCGTTGTCTAGCGGCCTAGGACGCCGCCCTCTCAAGGCGGTAGCGCCGGTTCGAATCCGGTCGGGGCTACAAACCAAAAGCCCAGGTCATCCGACCTGGGCTTTTGCGCTTCCTGCGGCGTCGGGGCGCAGATCAAGCCGCCGCAGGAGCTGGGCGTTGAGCGCGACGACGATGGTCGACAGCGACATCAACAAAGCGCCGACTTCCATCGGCAGGACGAATCCAATCGGGGCCAGCGCGCCTGCGGCGAGCGGCACGGCGAACACGTTGTACCCGGCGGCCCACCAAAGGTTCTGCTTCATCTTGCGGTAGCCGGCGCGCGAGAGCTCGATGACGGAAAGCACGGCGCGAGGATCGTCCGAGGCAAGGACGACCCCCGCAGAGGCAATCGCGACATCTGTCCCCGCGCCGATCGCGATGCCGACGTCAGCTTGCGCTAGTGCCGGCGCGTCGTTGACACCGTCGCCGACCATCGCGACCGTGCGCCCCTGTTGCTGAAGTTGCGCGACCTTCTCGCTCTTGTGCTCGGGTCGCACGCCTGCGAAAACCTGGTCGATCCCCAGTTCGGCGGCGACGGCGCGCGCCACCGGCCCGGCGTCCCCAGTGATCATCACGACCTGGACGCCAGCCCCGCG
>JAICLV010000239.1 GCA_025925185.1 Acidothermaceae bacterium | reverse complement strand
TGCACGACCCGCTGACCGGCCTGCCGAACCGGGCCCAGCTGATGCAGCGCCTCGATGCGGCGCTGACCCGCGGACGACGCGACGGCAGGGAAGTGGCGGTGCTCTTCTGCGACCTGGACGGCTTCAAGCAGGTGAACGACAACGGCGGGCACGCGGCGGGCGATGCCGTCCTGCTGGAGACCGCGCGCCGACTCGAGGCGGTGTTGCGCGTCGGGGACACCGTCGCGAGGGTCGGGGGCGACGAGTTTGTGATCATCGTCGAGCCGTGGGATCGGCGCGCCCGCGACGGAGCGCCGCCCGCGCCGGCGCATGACGACCGGGTGCTGGCGCTGCGGGTGGCGCAGCGGGTGGCGGCCGCGATGCGCGACCCGATCCACGTCGACGGCCGGCTATACGTTGTGACGGTCAGCGTGGGGATCGCGTACGGGAATCCCATCGGGGTTGGTCTCGATGAGGGTGGCGCGGTAACGGCCGACCAGGTGCTGCACGCCGCAGACCTCGCCATGTACAGGGCGAAGGACCGTGGCAAGAACCGCTACGAGGTGGCCGCGGCGATGGCCTCGACAGTGGCCTCGACAGTGGCCTCGACAGTGGGCTCGACGGTGCCCGCCATTCCGGAGCAGCGCGGGACCGGCGCGCCGGTACAGTAGGGGTCGCTTACCTCGTCGGCGGCCGCGTCCGCCGGATCGAGTTCGCGCGCGGGTGTAGTTCAATGGCAGAACATCAGCTTCCCAAGCTGACAGTGCGGGTTCGATTCCCGTCACCCGCTCTGTCTGTTCAAAACCTCAGGTCAGAGCACTGATCGTGGCTCTCCGTTCATCAGCTAATCGCAGAATGATCTCGTGTGCCCGCAAACGCGTGGTGTGCTTCTCCAGTTCACGCGTGACGCTCTCGGCTCCTGAAGTTCTTGAGGCAAGGCTCACAAAACCACTCTTGCCTGCTGTCCGTGGTCGCGTAGCCCGAGGTGAAGTCGACGTGTGCAATCGTGCCTGATAGTCGCGTCGTGCAGCGCCGGGTCGAGTGCGCGCCCTCCACGAGAAGACGCGCAGATCGGTGGTTCAGACCGGCCATGACGGACCTTTTCCCGCTGGCGTCGCCATGTCGTGAATCTTGCCACGGTCGTTGATGTCGGAGCGGGCCCCTGGTGCGACGTGTTTGAACGTAGAAAGCCGCGTCTGGATCTGCCGCGGCACGTTCGCCTCGGTGACCCTCTCCGCGGCTGGCGGATACCTTGGGGTGCGGACGGGCGTCGACGGTGTCGCGGCGGATGTCGCTGGTCGCCTCCTTCCACCGTACCTGCGTCATTGACGGGCTGCTCGACACCCTGTGTGACGACGTCACCCGGTACCTTTACATGCCGCGCGTGCGTGACCACGACATCGTCCGCACGGTCGTCCAGCACATGAACGACGTCCTCTTTGTCGAACAGGACGGTTTCGCCTACACCGACAGTTATGGCGAGGGCGAGAACCGCTATCGAGTCTTGACCATCGCGATCCCCCGTTGTCGTCTGTGGGGCTGGGCTGCTCATCGATCCGACCGTTGCGCAGGCACAACTCGCCGCTGAGCACGCCGCGCCGTCGCGCTGCGACCGTTCTGGTTGCCGACGACGAAAGCGGCGACCGACGCCTCGAGTTCCAGGATTTCGCGCCGAATTTGTTCGAACTTGATGACTCATTCGCCCGGCGTCGGGGTCGTCAGCGTGCGCGCGTCTAACCATGCATAGCGGTACCTCCGGGGGTGTCCGTGCAATCGCTCGGCCACTCCGCCGGGTGGCGAAGCGAGGCTCTCCTCCACCGGTTCGCCGCCGAGAGCGCGATAGAACTGCTGTGCGCGCACGTTCTGTTCGAGTACCCACAGATGGAGCCGGTGGTGTGTCGCATGCTCGTCGACGTCGACGGCGGCGGCGGTCAGCAAGCGGCGCCCTAGGCCCTGGCGTTGCCGGTTGTGGGCGACGTGCAGGTTCTCGAGCAGCGATCCCCATGTCGGGTCGTTGTCGAAAACGGTATGTGCGAAGCCGACGAGTGTGGACTCGTCGTGTAGCACCACCGTCAATGACCGGCCGGGAGTCGCCAGCCGCTGTGTCCAGACCTGTTGTCGGTCAGCCTCGAGGTCGCCTTCAAGGTATTCGTCGGTGTAGGCGCCGCGGTAGTAGCGGCGCCAACTATCGGCGTGCAATGCCGCGATCGCTTCGGCATCGCCGGGAACCGCATGGCGCAGCGTGTAGTGGCTCTCGGACGACGACACGCTCACCCTCGTCGCTCTTTCGGTAGCAGGATCGCGACCACGGCCCCCGCGGCGAGCACCCCGGCGCTGATGGCGAAGGCCCGATCATAGCCAGTCGTGAACGCGGCGGCGACGGCGTCGCGCGTAGCCGTGCGGGCGTGTACCGCGGCCGCCGCAGCCGAGGCGGCCGCGAGGCTTACTGCGCCGCCGATCTGGCGCGTCGTGTTGACCAGCCCGGACGCGAGTCCGGCATACTGCGGTGCGATGCCGGCGGTGGCGCCGATCGTCATCGGAAGGAACGACAGGCCCAGCCCCGTGCCT
>JAICLV010000226.1 GCA_025925185.1 Acidothermaceae bacterium | reverse complement strand
CGACCCTGACCGCGCGAAAATCACGATCGGCGAGCTCGCCCCGATCTGGCTGGCCGGGAAGATCAATCTGAAGCCGACCACTCGCGCGCGATACGAGGACGTGCTGCGGACACACGTGGGTCCGCGGTGGTACCCCCTGCCACTCTTTCGGCTCGAACACGGGGACATCCAGGCATGGCTGGCGGAGCTCACCGCGAGCGGACTATCGGGTGCATCCGTCCGCAAGGCGCACGGCGTCCTGTCCGGCATCCTGAGTCTTGCCGTCCGTGATCGTCGCCTGCCTAGCAACCCGGCAGCGGGCGTCGCGCTGCCACCTCTCAACCAGGCGCGGCGCAAGTACCTGACTGCTGACCAGGTCGAAGCGCTCGCGGACGCTGCCGGCCCGGGTCGCGTCGCCGTGCTCGTCCTCGCCTACTGCGGCCTGCGCTGGTCGGAACTCGCCGCGTTGCGAGTGCGGCATGTCGACCTGATGCGCCGGCGGCTGACGATCGAGGAAGCGGCCACGGAGATCAACGGCGGCCGCGTCGTCTGGGGCACACCGAAGTCGCACGAACGGCGGTCGGTGCCGATCCCGCGCTCCGTCGTCGACGACCTCGTTGCCGCGCTGGCCGGCAAGGAGCGCGACGACCTCGCGTTCACCTCGCCGATGGGCGGCGTACTTCGCAACCGCAACGCTCGAGCGCTGTGGTTCGACAACGCGGCCACGGAGATCGGCGAACCCGGCCTGACACCGCACGAGCTGCGGCACACCGCGGCGTCACTCGCCGTCAGCGCCGGTGCGAACGTGAAAGCCGTGCAGCGGATGCTCGGTCACGCGTCCGCAGCCATGACGCTCGATCGCTACGCCGACCTGTTCGAAGATGACCTCGATTCCGTCGCCGATCGATTGGACGCGGTTCGCGAGTCCGCGCGAGGACTTGCTGCGGACTTTTTGCGGACCGAGGCGGATTTGATCAATCTGCCAAGATCGTCAGAAACGCCGAAAGCCCCGCAAACGCAGGGCCTTCATACAGTGGAGACGAGGAGACTTGAACTCCCAACCCCCGCCTTGCAAAGGCGGTGCTCTGCCAGTTGAGCTACGTCCCCGAGCTGATCAGCGAGAGGCGTCCGAAGTCGCCTCGCGCCAGAGTGCTGCGGCATCTGATTGTGCCTGCCGGCGGCGCGCGGTGACAGTCGCAATCGCGGCCACCAGCGCCACGAGCACGAATGGCTTCTTCACCGCTGCCTCCAATTGCCGTGCTGAAGTGGGCCTGGGAGGACTTGAACCTCCGGCCTCATCCTTATCAGGGATGCGCTCTAACCGTCTGAGCTACAGGCCCGGGTGGTGCGCCCCATGAATCGACAACAGGCGGCGCGACGAGTCAGCATATCGGGCGCGAAAGTCGCGCTCCAAACCGCTTGTGTCAGCGCTCGGAGAGGGTGATCTCGATGCCGCCGACGAGGTCGGCGCACAGGTTGTAGACCACCGAACCGACCGTCGTCAGCGCGATGAAGAGCACGATGTTGACCACGCCGATGATCGCCGCACCGCCGAAGACGACGCCTGCGGTGACGGGCGGCTTGGAATCTCCGCCCTGGATCGTCGTGTATGCATTGTTGATCTTGCCGATCACGCCGGCGCCGTCGAGGACCCCGAACAGCACGCCGATCACGATCAGCCACACGAAGAACAGCGCGATCGAGAGCACGCAGGAGAACTTCAGGACCGTCCACGGGTTGATGTGGCGCAGTTGCAGCCGCGCCCGGCGCGGGCCGCGCGCTGCCCGTGACGAGCGGTCGGAGGTCGACGTCGGCGCGCCGCTGGGGACCCGGGGGCTGAACGAGGCGCCCTGGCCGGGGGCGTGCGTGCCCGTCACAAGGGGGACGGACGCCGTCGGAGCGTCCGCGTGATCGCGCGGGCTCGACCACGTGGTGTCCGCCGACGACCCGGCGGCCGTCGACGTCGAACCCCACGGGGTGGACGTGGTGGGCGTGGACGGCGACGGGTGGAACTCGGTGGTCAGTGGCGCTGCCTGCCCGCTCTGGGGCCCTTGCGTCATGTCACTCCTGGGTCTCGTCGGGCTCGTCCGCGTTTCGCGCGACCGCGACCACGTTGACGCCCTCGGGGAGGTTCATCAGCCGCACACCCATGGTCTGGCGTTGCGCCCGGCGGACCTCCGCCGCCCTGGTGCGGATGACGACACCATCGGATGTGATCGCGTAGATCTCATCCTGTGGGACGACCGCGACCGCACCGACGAGACCGCCCCGCGTTGACACGATACGCGCCGTAAGGACGCCCTTGCCCCCACGGCCCTGCCGGGGATACTCGCCGACCTTGGTGCGCTTGGCATAGCCGCCCTCAGTGGCGACCAAGATTTCGGCGTCCTCGTCACGGACGACCTCCATCGCCAGCAACTCGTCTCCCTTGTTGAACCGCATGCCGAATACGCCTGAGGTGTCTCTACCCATCGGGCGCAACGTTTCGTCGTCCGCGGTGAATCGGATCGACATCGCCTTGCGGCTCACGAGCAGCAGGTCGTCCTCGGCCGAGATCAACGCGGCGTCGATGAGTTCGTCGTCGTCGCGCAGCTTGATGGCCACGATGCCGCCGGTGCGGTTGGAGTCGAACTTGGTCAGCTCGGTCTTCTTCACCAGCCCGTGCTTGGTGGCGAGGACGAGGTAGGGCGCCTGCTCGTAGTTCTTGAGCGTGATGACCTCGGCGATTGTCTCGTCCGGCTGGAAGGCCAGCAGGTTCGCCACGTGCTGGCCGCGGGCGTTGCGGTTCGCCTCGGGCAGCTCGTACGCCTTCGCCCGGTAGACCCGGCCCTTGTTCGTGAAGAACAGGATCCAGTCGTGGGTGGACGTGACGAAGAAGTGCGCAACGATGTCGTCGGTGCGCAGGTTCGCGCCCTGCACACCTTTGCCGCCCCGCTTCTGCGCGCGGTACAGGTCGGTCTTGGTCCGCTTCGCGTAGCCGGTCCGGGTGATCGTGACGACGACATTCTCGACCGCGATCAGATCCTCGACCGAGACCTCGCCGTCGAACGGGATAATCTGCGTCCGGCGGTCGTCGCCGAACTTTTCGACGATCTCGGTCAACTCCTCCTTGACGATCAGCCGCTGACGCTCGG
>JAICLV010000207.1 GCA_025925185.1 Acidothermaceae bacterium | reverse complement strand
CGCGACGACGGTGCACACCGTTGACCTCGCCGACGACGTCGCCCGTGATGCGTGGTTCGCGAAGTACCTCGCCGACGTCGGCGCGCCCGACGCCGTCGTGTGGTGCGCCGGGCATTATCCGCGTCGCGACATCCGCGAATACACAACCGACGAGCTGCGCGGCGTTCTCGACGTGAACCTCACCGCGCTGTTGGCGTTGCTGCCGCCACTCGTGAGCGCGGCGCTTGTCAGTGGGCGGCCGCTGCGCATAGTGGTGGTCGGCAGCCAGGCCGGCGCCACCGGCGGGCTCGACGTGCCCTACGCGGCGGCGAAGGCGGGGCTGGTCGCGGCGGTCAAGAGCGTCGCCCGTGAATACGCGACGGCGGGCATAACCGCCAACGTCGTCAGCCCGGGCCCGGTCGAGACGCCGATGGCGAGCGTCATGGGCGACGAGCGCCGACGGTTTTACGAGAGCGCAATTCCGCTCGGCCGGTACAGCCGCGCGGACGAGGTCGCTGCGGTGATCGCGTGGTTGCTGACCGACGCGCCCGACGCCGTGACCGGCATGGTCCTCGACGTAGATGGCGGGTTGGTGCGGCGGTGAGCGCGCGAATTCTTGAGGTCACGAACGATATTCCGGTGCGCAATCGGATTGGCCTGTTCACATTGCGGGCGTACCAGATAGCGGAGGGACCCCGGGTCGACACGCATCTCGCGATCTTCAAGCCCGGTTTCACCGATCCGGTGCCGGTGCGGGTCAACTCCGCGTGCCTCACCGGTGAGGTTTTCGGTGATCGCCGATGCGATTGCGCATGGCAAATGTGGGAAGCGCTGCGAAGGTTCGAAGAACGCGGCACCGGCGTGATGACGTACCATCCGTCCCATGAGGGGCGGGGCATCGGCCTCTTCCAAAAGGTCCGCTCCTATGAGTTGATGGACGAACACGGAATGACGACACGCGAGGCATTTCAAGCGCTTGGCGAAGACGTCGACACGCGGTCGTACACCGCGGCGACCGCCATCTTGCGCCATCTCGGCGTCCGGCGGGCCCACCTGCTCAGCAACAACCCGCTCAAGATCAAGGCGATGCAGGACGCCGGGATAGAGGTCGTCGACTCCGAGCGGGTGTTGATCGACTTCGACGAAGGTCTCACGCCGTATCTCAAGAGCAAGGCGGCCGACTTCGGCCACCTCATCGACCTGCCAACGTTCATGCTTGGCGTGCCCGAGAAGGTAACCGAGGCTTTGCCCGCTCCACGTGCGGGCGACAGCCACCTCGAGCCCAGTTGATGTCGGAGCAAGCCCGGCTCGACGTCGCGAGCCCGCCACCCACGGTGCCGACGTCGGGGCCGGACCGGCCCGCCGACGACGCGGTCGGCCACCGCGACATCGGACGCACCACCGGCAAGGCGGTCCGCGCCGGGATGGCGTGGACCCTCGGCGGCCAGTGGGCTGGCTACGCGGTCCAGATCCTCACCACCGCGATCCTCGCCAGGCTAGTCTCGCCGCACGACTTCGGCATCGTCGGCGAGGCGTTGACGGTGACGGCGTTCGCCTCGCAGCTGCAATCGCTCGGCCTCAGCCAAGCTGTGATCCAGCGCGCCAAGCTGACGCACGGCCAGATGAGCAACCTGTTCTGGGTGAACGTCGCTGCGGGCGCGGCGTTGATGCTCCTCGTCATGGCGGTCTCGCCGTTCGTCGCGTCGTTCTACGGCGATTCCGCGCTCGTCGGAGTGACGATCGCGATGTCGCTCAACTTCTTCGTCACGGGCTTCGCGGTGCAGCATGCCGCGCTGATGTCGAGGCGGATGGAGTTTCGTTCGATAGCGGTGCGAAACCTGCTACCCCGAGTGATCGCGGGAGCGTTGGCGATCCTGGTTGCGGCGGTGTTCGACCTCGGCTACTGGGCGCTTGTTGTGCAGCAGTTCGCGACCGCCGTGTGCATCACCGTCTTTGTCTGGACGGCGATCGACTGGCGGCCAGGTCGGCTTCGTCGCCGCACCGGAGTCCGACCGTTGCTGCGATTCGGCGCTGGCGTCAGCGTCGCGAACATCTTCTACTACTTCTCAAGCAACGCCGACAACATCCTGGTTGGCCGGTTCCTCGGCACCGCCGAACTCGGCCTGTACGCACGCGCATACAACCTCTTCCTGGTGCCGCTGCGGCAACTCCACGCCCCGCTCGGAAACGTCGTGCAGCCGGTGATGTCGGCGATCGTCCATGACCCAGACCGCTACCGCCAGTTCTACCGGCGGATGTTGTCGGCGATCACGCTCGTCGGGATGCCCAGCGTCGTCGGGCTTGCCGTGCTCTCGAGGCCGTTCATCGAGGTGCTGCTCGGTCACCGCTGGCTCGGCGCAGCGGAGCCGTTCCGCTGGCTCGCGGTCGCCGGGTTCCTGCAGATGGCCGCCCGGACGTTCTCGTGGCTCTACACGACCGCGGGGCGCGCGAAGGCGATGGCGACGTGGGCGATGATCACCTCGCCGCTGCTGGTGTTGGCGTTCGCGGTCGGCGTGCATTGGGGCATCACCGGGGTCGCGGAGGCGTACGCCATCTCGCAGGCCGCGCTGATCCTGCCCGCCATCTGGTGGGCGACGCGCGACACGCCGGTGACGATGCGCGACGTGAGCGACGCGGTGTGGCGTTCAGTCGTCGTCGCGGCGGTCTGCGGCGTCGTCGTGTTCGTAGTCCGGGTGCTGCTCGGCAGCGCGGCGCCAGCAGTCACGCTGGTCGGCGCCGCTACGGCGGGCCTCGCATGCTGGCTTGCGATGCTGGCCTGCTGGCCGCATCTGCGCGGCGACCTCAAGGCGTTGACCGGGCGCTTCTCAAGGCGGGCGCAGCCCGCTGCCGAAACGCGGTTGCCTTAGCCCCGGCGAACGATCTTGCACGAATATGGCAATCGTGCGACAAATCGGCGTGTCGGGTAGGCAAGTACGCGTTAGCTTTGTGACCCTGCCTGTGCGGCCAACCGCCGGGCGGCCTGAAGCGTCTGATCGGTTGCGGGAATGACACACACGGGGAGGTGCCCAGATGGCCGACTCATTGAGATCCGACTCACACATCGCCGACTCGCACATCGCCGACTCGCACATCGCCGACTCGCACATCACGGGGCATCTCGACGTCACCACCGCCGCCGATCTTCGCGCCGAACTGGTCAGCCTGCTTGAGCGCGACGCCGACGCCCACGCTGACATCGGCGCGCGCACCGACTTGATCGTCGACCTGTCCGCCGTAGACGCCGTCGACATGGTGGGCGTGGGGCTGCTCGTCGGCGTCCATCGCCAAGCGCAGCGGCACGGCCGCCGGCTGGTGCTCACCGGCGTGCCGCCGCGTGTCATGCGGCTGCTCACGGCGACCAGGCTGCGCCGGGTTCTCGCCGTTCGCGACCTGCCGCGCTCGCGCTCGACGGTCGTCATACCGGACGACGCGGCGCGCGATCTGCCGCGGGCGAACGCCGGCTAGCCCGAACGGAACCTGATCCGGCCTTCATGAGCGGCCCGTGGCGGCCGATGTCGGAGACGACGGCGCGCGGCGCGTGCCCACTCGTGACGCCAGACCAATGGAGGCCCCGCCTTGTCCACCGGCCCGCTCCTGGCTGCCGCACGCTCCGAGCGACCCGGCTTCGGGGCGACCGAGGTCGCCCAGCGGGTGATCGCGAACGTCGAGCAGGTCGTCTACGGCCGACGCGCCGCCGTCGAGTTG
>JAICLV010000236.1 GCA_025925185.1 Acidothermaceae bacterium | reverse complement strand
TGACCGCCAAGGACGCCGACGCGGTGTTCGCGCTCGGCAGCGTGCTGCCCGGCCCCGCCGAAGGAGACGCCGAGCGGCGCAAGGCGCGCAAGGAGGCCGGCGTCTCGGCGCTGCTGCACGAGACGATGCCGGTGCGCAACTGGGACCACGACCTCGGTCCCGACGAGACGAGGTTGTTCGCCGTCGAGGCGTCGGGTGAGAAGGGCCGCGAGTTGCGCGACCTCACGCCGGCGCCGGGGCGCGGGCTCGACGACGCAGGCATGGCGGTCAGCCCGGACGGCACGACGATCGCCGTGGGCTGGCGCACGCCGCTCGGCCGCGGTTTCGACGGCCGCTCGCTCGTGCTGATCGACGCCGCGACCGGTGCGCAGCGAACGTTGAAAGAGGCGAAGGTTGTCGAGGGGGAGCGCAAGCACAACTACGACCAGCCGGCGTTCTCGCCCGACGGCCGCTCGATCGTCTGCGTCGACGAGACCGACGCCGACTTCGACACCTCACCGAGGGTCACGCTGCGCATCTTCGACCTCGAGACCGGCGCCGACCGCGACCTGACGCCGGATTTCCCGTTGTGGCCGGCGAATCCGGTGTTCGCCGCCGACTCGAGCGCCGTCTTCTTCGTCGCTGACGAGCTCGGTCGCGCGCCGGTCTTCAAGGTCGACGTCGAGTCCGGCGAGGTGACCCGGCTGACGGACGACGGCGCCTACACGAGCCTGCAGGTCGCGCCCGACGGCAGGCGCCTCTTCGCGTTGCGCGCCACGATCGACCAACCGCCCACGCCGGTGCGGCTCGACGTCGGCGCCGCTGACCAGCGGGCTGTCGTCTTGCCTTCGCCCGGCGCGTTTTCCGGGGTTCCCGGCCGCGTCGAGGAGGTGCACACCACCGCCGAGGACGGTTCGCTGCTGCGGGCCTGGCTGGTGTTGCCCGAGGGCGCGTCGGCCGACCAACCGGCGCCGCTCGCGGTGTGGGTGCACGGCGGCCCGCTGATGAGCTGGAACGCCTGGAGTTGGCGATGGAACCCGTGGTTGCTCGCCGCCCGCGGCTGGGCGCTGATGCTGCCAGACCCGGGGCTGTCACAGGGCTACGGCGACGAGTTCATCCAGCGGGCGTGGGGAAAGTGGGGCCCGGTTCCGTTCGCCGACCTGATGGCGCTCACCGACGTCACCGTCGCGCGCTCCGACATCGACGACGGCCGCACCGCGCTCATGGGCGGCTCGTACGGCGGCTACATGGCCAACTGGGTGGCCGGTCACACCGACCGCTTCAAGGCGATCGTCACGCACGCCAGCTTGTGGACGTTGGAGCACTTCACCGGCGCCACCGACCATCCCGCGTACTGGATGTTGGAGTGGGGCCACCCGCTGGAGCAGCCCGAGCGTTACCGGTTGAACGACCCGAGCCGGCACCTGCACGACATCAAGACGCCGATGCTCGTCGTGCACGGCGACCGCGACTACCGGGTGCCGATCGGCGAGGGTCTGCGGTTGTGGACCGACCTCGTGCATCGCGGCGTCGACGCGAAGTTCCTTTATTTCCCAGATGAAAACCACTGGGTGCTCAAACCAGGCAACGCCAAGGTCTGGTACGCCACGGTCTTCGCGTTCCTCGACCACCACGTGCTCGGCGAGCCGTGGTCGCGCCCGGACCTGTTGTGAGCGCCCTCGACCTCGACGAGCTGCTCGATGTCGCGGTGGCCGCCGCGCGGGCCGCGGGGGAGTTCTTGGTCTCGAGCCGTCCGGAGTCGCTCCGGGTCGCGACCAAGTCGACGCCGACCGACGTCGTCACCCAGATGGACACCGCGGCCCAGCGGATGATCGGCGAGCGGTTGCGGGCCGAGCGCCCGGACGACGCGATGCTCGGCGAGGAGGGTCCGCACGGCGACGACCTTGCGCCGTCGCGACGGGCGCGAACCGGCGCGGTCGCGTCGTCCGGGCGCTCGAGGGTGCGGTGGATCGTCGACCCGATCGACGGCACGGTCAACTACTTGTACGCGCTGCCGCAGTGGGCTGTGTCGATCGCGGCCGAGGTCGACGGCGTGGTCGAGGTCGGTGCGGTGCTCGACCCCAGCAAGGGCGAGCTGTTCACCGCGGTCCGGGGCGACGGCGCGTTTTTGAACGGCGAGCCGATCAAGGTGTCGGGGTGTGACGACTTGTCGTTGGCGCTCATCGGCACCGGCTTCGGCTACGACGCGCGGCGGCGGGCGCGGCAGTCGCAGGTGCTCACCGGCGTGCTGCCGACCGTGCGCGACATCCGGCGGCTTGGCGCGGCCTCCCTCGACTTGTGCGCGCTGGCCTGTGGCCGGCTCGACGGCTACTACGAGCGTGGGCTGAACGTCTGGGACTACGCGGCCGCCGGGCTGGTCGCGGCCGAGGCGGGCGCGCGCGTCGGCGGGTTGAACGGCCGCCCGGCGTCCGGGGTGTTGTTCGTGGCGGCGACACCGGCGGTGTTCGACCCGCTGCGCGACTTGCTGAGCGAGCTCGCGGCTGATCGCGACTGAGCAAGGCGGCAGAACCAGTTCTTAGCGGACCCTCAGGTTCGGTGTGCGGGTGGCCGATGTGCACGCGAAAGGCGGGCGAGACGCGCGATTGGCGCTGTTGAACCCGGGCATACCGCACGCGCGTCAAGTGTTACAGCAGCGTTCTCGATCAAGTGGCACGACGCGACCGGCGGGTCGCGGTCGCGCACCGCGACCACAAAAGGCACAAAAAACGCGCCCGACCCGGCCCCACAGGGGCGGGGCCACCCG
>JAICLV010000204.1 GCA_025925185.1 Acidothermaceae bacterium | reverse complement strand
TGCTCGACGTTCTTGGTCGATTTCGAGCCGGTGAGCGTGCGGATGGCCAAGGACCAGGCCCTGCCGCTCAACCCGCTGCGGCTCTCCGGCGCCTGTGGGCGGCTGATGTGCTGCCTGAAGTACGAGCACCCGCTGTACGAGGAGTTCGCGGCGGCCGCGCCCGCGGTGGGCTGCGCGGTCGACACTCCCGAGGGCGCCGGTGAGGTCGTGTCGCACGACGTGCCCGGCGAGAAGGTGGTCGTCCGGATGGCCGCGGACGGCCGCAAGCATGCCTGCGCGCTCGCCTCGGTGTGCACCAGCCGCAAGGCCTACGAGTCGAGGGACGAGCCCGGCACGTAGTCGCCCGCTGGTGTTGATCGCCGCCATAGCACGGAGGGTGCCGCCCCGATCCACCGTGGTCGGCGCGGCACCCACATGACCGCTTCCGCAAGGATGGTGGCGTGACCGCTCGTACCAGGTTCGTGATCGTCGGGCTCGTGGCGCTGCCGTCGCTACTCGTCGGCTGTACCTCGAGCGATGCACCCGGCGGGTCGCCACATGGATCGGGCAGCCACGCTGTCGGCTCGGCCTCGACACATGCGGCCGGTACGTCGTCGGCCGGGGCGACGACGACTGCACCCACGCGCGCGGGCCGGAGTTTCGCGACCCCGACCTCGACCATCAGCGCGACCGCAACCGGCACGCCGTGGTCGAAGGCGGTTGCCCTCAAGCGCGCCACGTCGATCACGAACGCCGCAACGCGTGCCGCGCACCAACTCGACAAGGTCCCGTCCAACGCCACGCTCGCGCAGGCTCGCGACGCACTGCACACGCTTGCCGCGGCGGATCAGCGGGCGATCGACGCGCTCGCGGCAGGAGCGTGGCCGACGTCGGTGCGCACGAAGGCGAACACCTATATCGCGGCACTCGACACCGAGCGCCGCATGCTCGTCAGCATTGCCGGCGAACCGTCGGTCGCTGCCATGCAGTCGGCTTCCAGCGGGCTCGGTGCCACGATCACGCAGGTCCGGGCCAGTGGCATCGCGCTGGTCAACGCGCTGAAGCCGTAACCTCCGTGATCAACAGCGCTGGGCTGTCGCGGACCGACGCTGCCGGCCTGTTGATCACCGCGAGAGGGTCAGGCGGGGATCTTCTCGTCCCGGCGCGGGCGGCCCCGGCCCCGCTTGTAGGCCACGATCGCACCGTCGACGAAGATCTCGCCGCCCCAGACGCCCCAGGTCTCATGCCGCTCGAGCGCGCCCGCCAGGCACTTGGTGCGGATGCGGCAGGTCGAGCAGAGGGCCTTGGCGCGGCCGAGTTCGGCGGGGCGCTCGGAGAACCACAGGTCGGCGTCTTCGGTCAGGCATGGCAGCGATTGCACGGTCGGGATTCCTTCCCCCAGCGATCTTCGTCTTTCCTGCAGACTCCAACCTGTCGCTAAGGGGTCTCGCCGCACATCGGGACTTTGCCTGAATCCGACCCTTAGGCCGCTGCCGGGCGCCTAAGGGGTTGCGGCCGTGGCCGAATCTTGGGGCGGAAAGTCGCCCCCGTCTGCTCGGCTAGACTTGCCACTCGCGCCGGAATGCAGGCCGATCCGGCACGCCGCCTTAGCTCAGTCGGCAGAGCACCTCACTCGTAATGAGGTTGTCCGGGGTTCGATTCCCCGAGGCGGCTCCACGCAAAAATGGATCACGTGTTCCGGGGCAGCATGGCGAAGAAGCAGGTCGACCCGTTGCCGACGCACACGGTCGAGGAGGTCACCGCCAGTCAGAAGGCGCCGCTGCCGGACGGTGTGACGATGGTGCGCATGAAGAAGTGCGTCACCGGCATGCACGTCCACGTGCGTGCACCCGTACGATCCGGGGCGAGGACCGCAGCGAGCGTGATCATGGCGTCACGGTTTCGGTATTAGTCTGCAGGCAGCCGAACGCCGCCGGCGCTACGCGGCGCGCACGGGAGGAGATACGTGCCATGGGTTGGGGTCTAGGCGCAACGGACAGTTTCGCCTGGCCGCCGGAACTCGACTCGAGGACCGCGGCGAGCAAGAAGGCGAACAAGAAGCATGAGCTCGACGACATCTTCCACGACCTCGACGCGCTGCGGGCCGAGCACGCCAAGCTCGAGAAGAAGATCGAGTTCGCGCGGAAGAACCTGAACGCGGTTAAAGCCAAGGAGTGGGGTCAGCGCGCCATGACCTTCGCTTCGAGTTCGGACGTGACCAAGCTCGTCGGCAGTTTGAAGATCGTGGCCAAGCGTGCGGCCACCACCGCGGCGAAGCCGAAGATCAGCTCCGACGCGAAGAAGGCGCTGCAGGCCATCGCGAAGGCCAGCAACGACCGCGCGGCCGACTTCGAACCCAACAAGATCACGAGATCGATCAGCAGCATCGTCCACCAACTCGTGGAGCAGGACACGCAGCTCGTGCTCGGTCGGATGGCCGACGTGTCCAAGAAGTTCAAGAACTGTGCCGATCGTGGGCACCCGGAGATCGGGCGGGCCCAGCAGCTGCTCAAGACCTGGGCGGCCAATCCCGCGGCCGACGACGCGAAGGAGGCCCTCGCCGTCGCCGGCAAGCTCTACGACGCCTGTCGGGACATGACGCAGAACATCTCGAATCTCGAGAAGGCGCGGGCTGTAGGCGCCGACCTGACGGCGCTCGGTCTCCAGCCGCGCGACGTGGAAACGTTGCCCAAGCTCGCCAAGACGCTCGTGCCGTACGCCGGGGGAGCGCAGAGCGCCGGCAAGGGCAAGAACCGGGCGCAGATGGAGAAGATCGTCAAGCTGGTCGCCGTCAACGCGAAGCTGTACGACGAGATCGCGTCGCACATCCACTGACGGACGGGCTCGCCGGCGTAGCGCGCTACGGCTGGCCGGGCAGCAGCTCCAGGAACAGGGCCTCGGCGTCGGAGACAACCGTGCCCGCCGGGTCGTACAGGCGTGCCGTGCCCCAACGTTTGCGTCCCTCGACCAGGTCGCAGGTCGCGTCGAACGTCAGTTGCACGTCCAGTGGCGTGATGCGCCGGTAGTTCACCTTCAGATAGGCGGTGCGAGCTACCCCGGGCTGCTGGTGGTTCATGACGCGGCCGAACACGTCGTCGAACAGCAGCGGGTGCGCACCGCCGTGCGCGGCGCCGTTGCCGCCGAGGTAGAAGCGGGTGAACGTGACGTGCCCGGTGATCGTCGTGTCGGTCTCGTCGTCGATGAAGTACGGCGGCAGCAGCGGGTGCCCGCGGCCCGGCAGGTCGGGGCGCCAGCCGTCGATGCGGTCCGGCTCCGGCATCTGGTGCGCGGCGAGCCGCTCACAGATGTCGAGCAGCTGCTCGGTGAGCTCCTTCGACACGTCGGGCGGCAGCGCGGCACCGGTGAGCCGGTCCTGCAGCAGCCGCTGCGCGACGTGCAGCTCGCCGAACTCGACGCCGCCACGGGCCGCGCGTGGTGGGGGCTTGTCCCAGTCGGGGTCGGCCGGCACGTCGACGTCCGGCCAGGGGACCGCCACCTCGTCGCTCATCGGAAAACTGTAACCCGTTCTAGTTGACGCCGCGGCGCAGCCGCATCGGCAGGTGCGCGATGCCGTCCTCGTCGTAGTCGGCGCCGTCGCGGACGAAGCCGAACTGCTCGTACCACGTCTCCAGGTAGCACTGCGCACCCAGCACGACCTCGCCGTCCGGGACGAGCTCGAGCGCGCGTCGCACCAGTGCGACGGCGAGCCCTGCGCCGCGTGCGGACGGGAGGGTGGCGACCCGGCCGATGCGCGCGGTGCCGTCGGGGTCGCGCAGCAGCCGCAGCGT
>JAICLV010000190.1 GCA_025925185.1 Acidothermaceae bacterium | reverse complement strand
GCCCCTCGCGGTCCGGATGCGCCCTCGCACCATCGACGAGATCGTCGGACAACAGCACCTGCTCGGCCACGGAACCCCGCTCCGGCGCATGGTCGAGGCCCCAACGCCGGCGGTCCGCTCGAACTTCCTGTGGGGTCCGCCCGGCACCGGCAAGACCACGCTCGCCTATGTCGTCAGCCAGGCGACCGACAAGCTGTTCGTCGAGCTCTCGGCCGTGAACGCCGGCGTCAAAGAAGTGCGCCAAGTCTTGGACGACGCGAAGCAGCAGCTCGCCATGTTCGGCAAGCAGACCGTGCTGTTCATCGACGAGGTGCACCGGTTCTCCAAGACCCAGCAAGACGCCTTGCTGCCCGCGGTCGAGAACAGGTTGGTAACGCTGATCGCGGCGACGACCGAAAACCCTTACTTCTCAGTCATCTCGCCATTGCTCTCGCGCTCGCTTCTTCTCACTCTCCAATCGCTGTCGGACGACGACGTACGCGCCGTTGTGCGTCGCGCCCTCGAGGAAGAGCGTGGCCTCAACGGGAAGTACAGGCTCGAGCGGGACGCCGAAGACCAGCTGATCCGGATGTCCGGGGGCGACGCCCGCCGCGCGCTCACCTATCTCGAAGCAGCGGCCGGCGGCACCGACGAGGCCATCGCCCTGGAAACACTGGCGAAAGCGGTCGACCGGGCCGCCGTTCGCTACGACCGCGACGGCGACCAGCACTACGACGTCGCCAGCGCGTTCATCAAGAGCGTCCGTGGCAGCGACGTCGACGCCGGCTTGCACTACCTCGCCCGGATGATCGAGGCCGGCGAGGACCCGCGCTTCATCGCCCGCCGACTCGTGATCTTGGCCAGCGAGGACATCGGCCTGGCCGATCCCACAGCGCTCACCACCGCGGTCGCCGCGCATCAAGCGGTCGCGTTCATCGGATTCCCCGAGGCCAGCCTCACGCTTGCCCAAGCCGTGATCGCGCTGGCCACCGCGCCGAAGTCCAACGCGGTCACGACCGCGATAGGGGAGGCGCTCGCCGACGTCCGCCGCGGGCTGGCCGGGGCGGTGCCACCACACTTGCGCGACTCGCACTACGCCGGAGCGAAGAAGCTCGCCCACGGCGCCGGCTACGTCTACCCGCACGACGACCCCGCGGGAATCGTCAAACAGCAGTACGCGCCGGACGCCGTCGCCGACCGGCAGTACTACCACCCGAGCCAGCACGGTGCCGAGCGCACGACCGCCGAGCGGTTAACCCGCATCCGCGCGGCTCTGCAGAAGACAACCGGCGACGCACCGATATCCTCGATCGACTGAACCGCCCGTCAACACAGCCTCAAGGAGCAGCGCCATGTCTGTCGGCGACATCGCGGGCCTGATCGCGGCCATCGCGTTCGTGCTGCTCGTGGGACTGCTCGCGATCCCGTTGCTGAAGGTCGGGAAGGTGCTCGACGAGGCCCGTCGGCTGGTGCGCAACGTCACCGACGAGACGGTCCCGCTGATCAACGGCGTCACCGAGACGGTCGGCCACACCAACGACCAGCTCGAGCGGGTCGACGCGATCACGTCGAACGTCCAGCAGATGACTTCCAACATCTCCGCGCTCACCTCGCTGTTCGCCGCCACACTCGGCAGTCCGGTCGTGAAGGTCGCCGCGTTCAGCTACGGCGTGCGACGCGCGATGAGCGAGCGGCGCCAGGGCGACGTCGAGAAGCGGGTCAAAGAGCAGATCAAGGCCGAGAAAAAGCAGCGCGGACGACGCAAGGCGTCCGGCCTCGGCGACACACCGAACGAGCCCGCGGCATGAGACGGCTGTTCTATTTGGCGGTCGGCGTCGGCATCGGAATCGCGGCGGTGCGCAAGGCCACCAAAGCTGCCCAGAAATTCACTCCGTCCGGCGTGGCGGGCTCGGCGCGCTCCTCGGCGTCCGGGCTGTTTGACTCGGCGCGCGCGTTCATCGACGAGGTTCGCGTCAACATGGCCGAGCGCGAGATCCAGCTGCACGAGGCGCTGAGCGGCGACGACGCCAACCGGGAGCGGCAGCGCTGATGCAATCTGCCGAGATCGCGCGCCGCTGGCTGGAGTTCTTTGAGAAGCGCGAGCACACCGTGGTGCCGTCGGCCCCGCTGATCGCAGACGACCCTGAGCTGCTGTTCGTCGTCGCCGGCATGCAGCCGTTCAAGCCGTACTTCCGCGGCGACCTCAAGGCGCCGTGGCCCAGGGCCACCAGCGTGCAGAAGGTCGTGCGCACCCCCGACATCGACGAGGTCGGCAAGACCACCCGGCACGCCACCTTCTTCCAGATGTGCGGCAACTTCAGCTTCGGCGACTACTTCAAGGAGCGGGCCATCCCGCTCGCCTGGGAGCTGCTCACCTCGTCCGTCGCCGACGGCGGTTACGGCTTCGACCCCGAGAAGCTGTGGGCGACGGTGTACGAGGACGACGACGAGGCGGCGTCCATCTGGCACGACGTCGTCGGCGTGCCCACCGAGCGCATCCAGCGCCGGGGAATGGCCGACAACTTCTGGTCGATGGGCGTGCCCGGGCCCTGCGGGCCGTGCAGCGAGATCTACTACGACCGCGGCGAGTCGTTCGGCGTGGGCGGCGGTCCGGTCGCCAACGAGGAGCGCTACCTCGAGGTCTGGAACCTGGTCTTCATGCAGTTCGAGCGCGGCGCCGGCCCGGGAAAGGAGGGCTACCCGATCCTCGGCGAGCTGCCGGCGAAGAACATCGACACCGGCATGGGCCTGGAGCGGATGGCCGCGATCCTCCAAGGCGTCGACAACCTTTACGAGATCGACACCACCCGCCCGATCCTCGATCGCGCCGCCGAGATGAGTGGCCAGCGCTACGGGGCCGACCACCAGTCCGACGTCCGGCTGCGCGTCGTCGCCGACCACTCGCGCGCGGCGACAATGCTGATCAGCGACGGCGTCACGCCAGCGAACGAAGAGGCCGGCTACGTGCTGCGGCGCATCCTGCGCCGGATCGTGCGCAACATGCGGCTGCTCGGCGCGCACGGCCACACCATGCACGAGCTCATCGGCGCGACCATCGCGGTGATGTCGCCGCAATACCCCGAGCTGAACCGCCACGCCGACCGCATCCACGCGGTGGCCGACGGCGAGGAGACGTCGTTCTTCGCCACGCTGCAGTCGGGCACCACCCGCTTCGACGCGGCGGCGCGCGACGCGGCGGCGACCAAGACGATCCCCGGCGACCAGGCGTTCGCGCTGCACGACACCTACGGCTTTCCGATCGACCTCACCCTCGAGATGGCCGCCGAGCAGGGCCTCCAGGTCGACGAAGAGGGCTTCCGCCGGCTGATGGCCGACCAGCGGCGGCGGGCCAAGGAAGACGCCAAGAAGAAGAAGACCGGCGCGGTCGACGTCTCGGCCTACCGCTCGGTGCTCGACACCATCGGCTCGCCGGTCGACTTCATCGGCTACAGCGACGTCGTCGGCGAGGGACGCGTGCGCGGCCTGCTGGTCGACGGCGCGAGCGCTCCCGCCGCGCGGCAAGGCGACCAGGTCGAGCTGGTGCTCGACCGCACGCCGTTCTACGCCGAGGGAGGCGGCCAGCTCGCCGACACCGGCGTCATCGAATTCGGCAACGGCGCGCGGGCCGAGGTCGACGACGTCCAGCAGCCCCTGCCGGGCCTCATCGTTCACAAGGCGCGCGTCGTCGAGGGCGAAGTGGTTTTGGACGACGCCGCGCACGCGCGGATCGACCTCGACCGCAGGCGGGCGATCTCCCGCGCGCACACCGCCACCCACATGGTGCACAAGGCCTTCCGCGAGGCGCTCGGCGAGACCGCGACGCAGGCGGGCTCGGAGAACGCGCCGGGTCGGTTCCGCTTCGACTTCGCCAACCCGTCGGCGGTGCCGTCGTCCGTCTTGGCGGACGTCGAGGCCCGGGTCAACGCGGTGCTCGTCGACGACCTGACCGTGAGCGCCGAGGTGATGTCGCAGGCGGAGGCGGTCGCGTCCGGCGCGATGGCGCTGTTCGGGGAGAAGTACGGCGACCGGGTGCGGGTGGTCTCGGTGGGCGACTGGGCGCGCGAGCTGTGCGGCGGCACCCATACCGCCCGCACCGGCCATCTCGGCGTCGTCAAGCTGCTCGGCGAGTCGTCGATCGGCGCCGGCACCCGCCGCGTCGAGGCGCGGGTCGGTGCCGACGCCTACAAGTTCCTGGCCCGCGAGGCGGTTCTCGGCTCGCAGCTGGCCGAGCCGCTCCAAGCGCCG
>JAICLV010000214.1 GCA_025925185.1 Acidothermaceae bacterium | reverse complement strand
TTAAGCCCCGGACTTCTGAACTGACTTCTCTGCCGCCGAGTTCTCCTCGGCCGGCGACGCCGAGACTCGGGTGATCTCGGTGAACTCGGTGGTGTTGCGCCGCCCGGGTTCTTCGAGCCAAGCGTGCGCGCGAAACCCTGATCGCGGGGGCGTCACCCCGATCACGACGTCGACCGCGACACCGTTCGCGGCGTACCAGTGCTGCAGCACCAGCGAACGCTCGAGGCAGGTCGCGCGGGTGACGGCCAGCGCGACTCGCACGCCGCGCGTTGAGTCGCGCTCAAGACCGAGCGGCGGTGGCGCGGGCAAGTCGACCTTGTCGGGGGTCCTCACCCGTAGCCGCCGGCGCACCAAGACGTGCGCGCGGGCGGCCCACAGCGCGGCACGCGCCTGCCTGCTCGTCGGACGTCTCCACATACGAAAACGGTAACCTCGGAGGGTATTCTTTGCTGCCGTTTCGCCGATGCTGCGTGAATTCTCAGCTGCAGTGTGAGACTAGCCACAGGGAGGGTCGAAAATGGATTGCGCGGCGGGGGTGTACGGGCTAAATGTGACCGGTTTGGGCGACGTGTCACGTTACACCGATCCGGCATTTCCCAACGGCCCGACGCTCGCGGTGCGCCAGCAACTCGGCGAGGCGCCGCCGGATGCGGAAAGTCGGTTATTCGACGACCGCGCGATAATCCCGTTGATCGAAAACGGCCTGCTTGAGGTTTCGCGGGAGCCCGCCGTCGCATCGTTCACGATGCCCCGCCTGCTGTCTTCAGACGAGCTGCTGCACCCGTGGTTGGTACCCGCCGCCGCGACGGTGAGCGCGTGGCATGGCCGGCGCGTGTTGCATGGCGGTCTTGTGAGCAACGGCAAGGCGGCCGTCGCGGTCGTTGGAGACAAGGAGGGCGGCAAGAGCACCTTGCTCGCGTCCCTTGCGTTCGACGCGGGCTTGGCGGTGATGTGCGACGACCTCGTGGTGTTCGACGACCACGTGGTGTTCGCGGGGCCGCGTTGTATCGATCTTCGGCCGGGGTCGGTCACGCATCTGCCGGAGGTCGTCGGCAGCTCGCTGGTGAGAGATGGCACTCGACTGCGCGTGCCGCTGCCGAAAACTGCGTCCACGGCGGAGCTGTTGGGCGTCGTCGTGCTTGAGTGGTCGGAGCAAACAGGAACCCGAGCGGTGCCGCCGAGTGAGCGACTGCCGCACATCCTGCCGCACGCGCTGGTCGAAGGGATTCCGGCTGGTGCCGCGGGGGTCCTCGGCTTCGCGCAGTACCGCATGTGGCGTCTGACACGGCCCCGCGAATGGGGGGCGCTCGCCACTTCGGCGAAGCTGATCCGCGAGCTACTCGACGCCTAGAGCGGCGGCCCGTAGACGGGCGCCGGCACGCGAAACGGCCGCAGGCGAGTGCCCACGGCCGTTCGACTGAAGCGTTTGAGCTTCCGGCACCGGCCGATTACTTGCCGCTGCGGTTGCCGACGAGGCCGCTCTTACCATCGGCCGACGTCGAGCCCTTGCCATACGCCCCTGCGTTGTTGCTGGCACCCAACGTGAGTTCCGAAAGGCTGCCGATCTTGCTGAGCTGCGGGGCAACGTACTGCTGCTCCATGTGTTCCCCCCTCTCCCGGGTTCCCCGTGTCGAGAGAGTCCCGACACCCTTCGACGATACGCGGCGCAAAAACTGCGCTCAACGCGGTTGCGGTTATTGGCGCACGATTTTTCACGGCACTTTCGGATGTAAATTGGATAAGACAGCGCGAGTCGCAACGCGAGCTATTTAGGAAAATCGAATTTTCGGTCGGACGGTCGGGCCCACGCTGGCAGGCGCGACGGTGCTCCGCCGTTCAAGTCGCCTGCGGGGCGGGCGGCGGGAGCAGCGCCGAGGGCCGGGGCAGCGCCGAGGGCCGCTCTCGGTAGGCTCGGGTCGTCCGCGTCGCCCGCGAACTCGCAGACAAAAAGGAGCAATCACGTGGCCGCCATCGAAGCCCTCGGGGCTCGCGAAATCCTCGACTCCCGCGGCAATCCGACCGTCGAGGTCGAGGTGCTGCTCGACGACGGCACGGTGGCCCGCGCGGCGGTGCCCAGCGGCGCCTCGACCGGCGCGTTCGAGGCGGTCGAGCTGCGCGACGGCGGCGAGCGCTACGGCGGCAAGGGCGTCGAGAAGGCCGTCCAGGCGGTGATCGACGACATCGGCCCGGAGGTCGTCGGATTCGAGGCCACCGAGCAGCGGCTGCTCGACCAGAAGCTGATCGAGCTCGACGGCACGCCCAACAAGGCCAAGCTCGGCGCCAACGCGATCCTCGGCGTCAGCATGGCGGTCGCCAAGGCCGCGGCCGAGGCGTGCAGCCTGCCGCTGTACCGGTACCTCGGCGGCCCGGGCGCCAAGACGCTCCCGGTGCCGATGATGAACATCCTCAACGGCGGCAAGCACGCCGACAACAACGTCGACTTCCAGGAGTTCATGATCCAGCCGTGGGGCTTCGACAGCTTCACCGAAGCGATGCGAGCCGGCGTCGAGATCTACCACGCGCTCAAGGGCGTGCTGAAGAAGCAGGGCCTCAACACCGCCGTCGGCGACGAGGGCGGCTTCGCGCCGTCGCTCAAGAGCGCCGAGGACGCGCTGAAGGTGATCGAGGAAGCCACCGCCAAGGCCGGGTACAAGTGGGGCGAGCAGATCTTCGTCGCCCTCGACCCAGCCACGTCGGAGCTCTGGAACGAGGCCGAAAAGCTCGGCAAGAAGGGCTACTGCTTCTTCAAGAGCAACCCGAAGGAAGTCATCTCCTCCGACGACATGATCGGCATCTGGGAGGAGTGGATCAGCAAGTACCCGATCCGCTCTCTCGAAGATGGCCTCGCGGAAAATGATTGGGACGGCTGGAAGAAGCTCACCGATGCCATCGGCGAGAAGGTGCAACTCGTCGGCGACGACCTGTTCGTCACCAACCCCAAGTTCCTCAAGAAGGGCATCGACACCGGGACGGCCAACTCGATCCTCGTGAAGGTCAACCAGATCGGCAGCCTGAGCGAAACCTTCGACGCCGTCGGCCTGGCGATGCGCAACGGCTACTCCGCCGTCCTCAGCCACCGCAGCGGCGAAACGGAGGATTCAACGATCTCCGACATCGCCGTCGCGACCAACTGCGGCCAGATCAAGACCGGCGCTCCCGCGCGCAGCGACCGCGTCGCCAAGTACAACCAACTCATCCGCATCGAAGAACAACTCGGCGACCGCGCGACGTACGGCGGGACGCTGTCCGAGACGCTCGACGCGGTCGAGACCGCCAAGCGGAGCAAGTTCACCGCGATCATGAGCCACCGCAGCGGCGAGACCGAGGACGTGACCATCGCCGACCTCGCGGTCGCGACCAACTGCGGGCAGATCAAGACCGGGTCC
>JAICLV010000074.1 GCA_025925185.1 Acidothermaceae bacterium | reverse complement strand
AGTTCTCGGCGACTGCGAACAGTCCACCAAGGCTGCGAACCAGCGCGTTCTCCGCCTGCGCGGCCGCTGCCGGGCCTTGCGCGCCGCCGATCGCCGAAACCGCCGCGGTGCGGGCTTGCGTGACCTGCTCGAGCACGGTGCGCTCGTGCGCCGCGTAGCCCTTCACCGTCTCGACCAGGTTCGGGATCAGGTCGTGTCGCCGGGTCAGCTCGACGTCGATTTGCCGCCACGACTCGTGCACCAGGTTGCGCTGGCGGACGAACCGGTTGTACGAGGTCACGTACCCGAGCCCGAGCAACACGATGGCGCCGAGCACGATCCACAGTCCGATCACAGCGGGTCTCCAGTCATAGCGGGGCCTCCCGCGGTCCCGGGTGGCGAGACGATCTGATTGGTCTTCGGCACTCCGTTGTCGTGCCAGACGAACTCCGGGACGCCTTCGAGCACGGTGGCGAGCGCGGCGAGCCGGGCCAGCAGGTCGGGGATCTCGAGGGTGCCCGCGTCCCACGACACGATCGTTTGGCCGTCGATGCGCCAGTGATAGGCGGGCATCGCCATCAACTTCTGGATGGTGATCGGCGACAAGACGTCGTAGGCGAACTTGCGGTCGTTCGCGCGCACCCGGAAACGGCGGTTGAAGTCCTCGCTCTCCAACTCGATGTCATGCATACCCATCACGTTTCCGAGCCGGGTGAGCACGTTCTCGGGTCCGACCTCAAGCGACGGCAGCCAGGTCTGCATCGCGAGCGCGCACACCCGGTAGCGGTGGGTCTGCGTCGACGAGTTCCCCCGGCCGTCCGACGTCCGGGTCTTGTAGGCGTAGTCGAAAGCGACCATGTCGTGGCCGCGGTGACGGCCGGTGAGCACGTTGAGAGCGCGCCGGTCGAAGCCGTCGTTGAACGGCGCTTGCTGCCAGCGCATCCACTGTCGGTCGTCGCGCCCGACGTAGGCCCAGCCGTTCGCCGCCGCGTACTGCTGCAACGCCCGGACCCGCTTTTGGTTGCGCTGATACGACCAGATCGCGATGGCGATCACGGCGGCGATGACAAGCGCGAAGAGTCCCCCAGTTGCCATGTGAAGATCGTGGCGGCCACTGCCGCGCCCGTCAAAGGAACGCGCCGGTGTCACCTGAATGGATGACGCGGCTGACGTGGGACCATGGGGGCCCGCCCGATCCCAACGTTCGAAAGACTCGCGTGCCCCAGTCCACTGACCCGGCGAAGATCCGCAACTTTTGCATCATCGCCCACATCGACCATGGCAAGTCGACCCTCGCCGACCGCATGCTGCAGCTCACCGGCGTGGTCGACGAGCGGTCGATGCGCGCGCAATACCTCGACCGGATGGACATCGAGCGCGAGCGCGGCATCACGATCAAGAGCCAGGCCGTTCGGCTACCGTGGACGGCCGCCGGCAGCGACTACGTGCTCAACCTGATCGACACGCCCGGCCACGTCGACTTCACCTACGAGGTCTCGCGCTCGCTGGCCGCGTGCGAGGGAGCCGTGCTGCTTGTCGACGCCGCGCAAGGCATCGAGGCGCAGACGCTGGCCAACCTCTACCTCGCACTGGGCAACGACCTGCACATCATCCCGGTGCTCAACAAGATCGACCTCCCCGCTGCTCAGCCGGAGAAGTACGCCGACGAGCTCGCGCACATCATCGGCTGCTCGCCGTCCGACGTTTTGAAAGTGAGCGCCAAGACTGGCGAGGGCGTGCGCGAGCTGCTCGACCACGTCGTCCGAGAAGTGCCTGCCCCCGTGGGAGATGCCAACGCCGCCGCCCGCGCGTTGATTTTCGACTCCGTCTACGACGTCTATCGAGGCGTCGTCACCTACGTGCGGGTGGTCGACGGATACCTGCCGGCGCGCGAGCGCATCCGCATGCTGTCGACCGGCGCCACCCACGAGTTGCTCGAAGTCGGAGTCATCTCGCCAGACCCCAAGCCGACCGAGGGCCTTGGCGTCGGCGAGGTCGGGTACCTGATGACCGGCGTGAAAGACGTCCGGCAGTCGCGGGTCGGCGACACCGTGACGACCTTGGTCAAGCCCGCGCAGACCCCGCTCGCGGAGTACCAGCACCCCAAGCCGATGGTCTACTCCGGGCTTTATCCGATCGACGGCAGCGACTACCCGCTGCTGCGCGACGCGCTCGACAGGCTGCAGCTGAACGACGCGGCCCTGGCGTACGAACCGGAAACCTCGGCGGCGCTGGGCTTCGGCTTCCGTTGCGGGTTTTTAGGCCTGCTGCACTTGGAAATCGTGCGCGAGCGGCTGGAGCGCGAGTTCAACCTCGACCTCATCTCCACCGCGCCGAACGTCGTCTACCGCGTCGTGCGCGAGGACGGCGGCGAGGTCGTCGTCACCAACCCGAGCGAGTACCCGACGGGCAAGATCGCCGAGGTGTACGAGCCGGTCGTGCGCGCGACCGTGTTGACCCCGAGCGACTACATCGGCTCCATCATGGAGCTTTGCCAGGGACGACGCGGAACCCTGCTCGGCATGGACTACCTGTCCGAAGACCGCGTCGAGTTGCGCTACACCATGCCGATGGCCGAGATCGTGTTCGACTTCTTCGACCAGTTGAAGTCGCGCACCCGCGGTTACGCGAGCCTCGATTACGAGCCGACGGGCGAGCAGGTCGCCGACCTGGTGAAGGTCGACATCTTGCTGCAGGGCGAGCCGGTCGACGCGTTCAGCGCGATCGTCCATAAGGACAAGGCCTATTCGTACGGCGTCGAGATGACGAAGAAGCTGCGCGAGCTGATTCCGCGCCAGCAGTTCGAGGTGCCGATCCAGGCGGCCGTGGGTTCGCGGATCATCGCGCGCGAAAGCATTCGGGCCATCCGCAAGGACGTGTTGGCCAAGTGCTACGGCGGCGACATCACCCGAAAGCGCAAGCTGCTGGAGAAGCAAAAAGAAGGCAAGAAGCGGATGAAGATGGTCGGTCGCGTCGAGGTGCCGCAAGAGGCGTTCATCGCCGCGCTGTCGACGTCACCCACTGCCGGCAAGGATTAGCGGCTCAGCCTGTCGTGCGCGGCGCCTTCAAGACCAAGCCCGCGTCGAGGAGCGCCACCTGCACTCGCACTCGCTCGGCCTCATGCTCGAACCCCCGCGTCTCGGTGAGTGATTCCGAGACGTCGAGCGCGTGGCAGGCCTCGGCGAGCACGCAGTCGTAGGCGAATTGCGCCGCCGCCACCTTGGTGGCCTTGCCGGGCAACGGGTCAGGCCGGTCGTAGACGTCGAGCCACCCCTGCAGCCGGCGCAAGTTGGCGGCGATCTGCTCGATCGGTGGCCCGAGCGGCACCGGATCTGGCGCGCGCCATCCCCGGCACCGTCGCTTGACCGAATCGGCGAGGCGCCACGGCAGCAGTCGCGAGATCGACAACGCTCGACGGCCTCCTAGGGCACCCTCCGATTGTGCGCCGAAGCCGGCCAACCCGCACCATAGAAATGGCGCGGGCCGCGGGCGTGCACTATGGAAACCGTGCCATCGACTCTGCCTAAGGGCGATCCCCCTCCCGCCGATGGCGCGTTGCCACCGGATGTTCTCGCTCGCGCGGGGGCGCGGCCGTTCGGGATCTACGTGCACGTGCCCTATTGCGCGAGCCGATGCGGCTACTGCGACTTCAACACCTACACCGCCGCGGAGCTAGGCGGGTCGGCCAGCCAGGCCTCGTACGCGCGCGACACGATCGCCGAGATCTCGCTTGCGCGAGAGGTGCTCGGAGACACCGAATTGCCTGTCAGCACAGTGTTTTTCGGGGGTGGCACACCAACGCTGCTGCCGCCGGCCGACCTCGCCGCGATGTTGCGCGCGATCGACGACAACTTCGGCCTGCGGCCTGACGCGGAGATCACGGCGGAGGCGAACCCCGAGTCGGTCGACGCGCTCTCACTCGCCGAACTCCGGGCAGCCGGCTTCAACCGCGTCAGCTTTGGCATGCAGTCGGTCGCGCCGCACGTCCTCGCCGTCCTGGATAGACGGCACACGCCGGGGGCGCCGCAACGTCGCGTCGCCGAGGCGCGCGCCGCCGGGTTCGAGCACGTCAGCCTCGACCTCATCTACGGCACGCCAAGCGAGTCGGACGACGACTGGCGCGCCTCGGTGCGCGCCGCCGTGGAAGCCGAGCCCGACCACGTGAGCGCGTACGCCTTGATCGTCGAGGAGGGCACCCGGTTCGCCGCCCGGGTCCGCCGCGGTGAGTTGCCGATGCCGGACGACGACGTGCTGGCCGACCGCTACTTGATCGCCGACGAGCTGCTCACGTCGTCCTGCTTTGATTGGTACGAGGTCTCGAACTGGGCGCGCTCCGGCGGGCAGTGCCGCCACAACCTGGCGTACTGGCGCGGCGACGACTGGTGGGGCATCGGCCCTGGCGCGCACAGCCACATCTCCGGACTGCGCTGGTGGAACGTCAAGCACCCCAGCGCCTATGCGTCGCGGCTCGCCGCCGGCTCGTCACCCGCGCACGCTCGAGAACTCTTAGACGACGAGACCCGGCGCGTCGAGTACGTCATGTTGCGGCTGCGCCTCGCCGAGGGGCTCGACATCGAGGTCTTGGACGACGTGGGGCGCAAGACGGCGGCGGCCGAGGTCGACGCCGGCCTGCTTGAGGCGGCGGAACTCGCGCGCGGCCGGGCGGTGCTCACGTTGCGCGGGCGGTTGTTGGCGGACGGCATCATCGGCCGATTGCTCGGCTAGCCGCACGGTGGCGGCTGGCGGCAGGTCCCCCGACCTCGAAACTCGTGCGAAGACACCTCCACAGAGGTGTCGAAGCACGAGGTTCAGGGTCTACGGCCGGTCGTCTGGGGTTGCGGTCGGCGGGCTCTCTAGTACCCGGCGCTCTCCGCGGCCTGCTCGTCCTTAGGCGCAGGCGGCACCGGAATCGAGCCAGTGGCGGCGGCGCGGGCTGCTGCGTCGTCCAGGATCGTCGCGGTCGCCGTCGCGCCGAATCGGGTGACGCCGATGGCGACGAGGTCGAGCAGCCGGTCGAGGGTGCGCACACCGCCGGCAGCTTTCAGCGCCACCGAAGGACTGGTCGACGCCGCCATGATGAGCAGGTCGTGCACGGTCGCGCCACTGGGCGCGAACCCGGTGGAGGTCTTCACGAAGTCGGCGCCCGCCGCCTCGACAAGTCGGCTGCCACGCGCGACCTGCTCGTCGTCCAGGTAGGCGTTTTCGAGGATGACTTTGACCAAGGCGTCGGCGGCGTGGGCGACGGCGACAACTTCCCGGATGTCGGCCAGCGCGCGGTCGTCGTCACCGCCGCGCAGCGCCCCGATGTTGACCACCATGTCGACCTCGACCGCGCCATCGTCGAGCGCGCGCTCGGTCTCGTAGCGTTTGACGGCAGTGGTCGAGCTGCCGTGCGGGAAGCCGACGACGGTGCCGACTCGCACGCTCGTGCCAGCCAGCGTTTCGGCCGCCAGCCGCACGTCGGCGGGCTTCACGCAGACGGACCACGTGGCGCGCGCGACGGCCAGCTCGCAGCCGGCGCGCACGTCGCTGGCGGTGAGTTCGGGGCGCAGCAGCGAGTGGTCGATCATCGCGGCGATGTCGGCGGGTCGCACGGTCGCGGGAATCACCCGGCCGTGGGCCCTCGTGGGAGAAGTCGGAGGAGTCGGAGGAGTCGGAGAAGTGGGAGAAGTGGGAGAAGTGGGAGAAGTGGTCATGGCCCGATTGTCGCGAACGCGGCGGGCCGCGGCTGGGCGGATGAGCGCGCCCGACGGCGCGTCACGCCGTACACTGGCACTCGGCATTGGCGAGTGCCAGGCACGTGGATTCGGGGCGAGACCGGTGGAGGAGGTGGGCGAATGCTCGACGACCGCAAGCTCGACGTGTTGCGGGCGATCGTGCAGGACTTCGTCTCCACCAATGAGCCGGTTGGTTCCAAGGCCCTCGTCGAGCGCCACCACCTCGGCGTCTCGCCCGCGACCGTGCGTAACGACATGGCCGCTCTCGAAGAGGGCGGCTACATCGCCCAACCGCACACCAGCGCCGGCCGCATCCCGACCGAGAAGGGCTACCGGCTGTTCGTCGACCGGCTGTCGACGATCAAGCCGCTGAGCCCCGCCGAACGCCGCGCGATCGAGCAATTCCTCGACGGCGCCCTCGACCTGGACGACGTGGTGCGCCGCACGGTGCGCCTCCTCGCGCAGCTGACCCGCCAGGTCGCCGTCGTCCAGTACCCGAGCCTCGACCGCTCGTCGGTGCGCCACCTCGAACTCGTCCGGCTGACCGGCAGCCGGCTGCTGCTCGTCTTGATCACCGACACCGGCCGGGTCGAGCAGCGCGTCGTCGACCTCGCCGCCGACGTCGACGAGCCGACGGTCAACGCGCTGCGCGCCCGGCTGAACACCCGTGTGACCGCCGTGCTGATGACCGAGGTGCCCACCCACCTGGCCGACTTCGTCGACCAGGAGCCGGCCGCGTCGCGGGCCACCGCGTCCGCCGTGGTCGCCGTGCTGCTGGAGTCGCTGGTCGAGCGGCGCGAGGACCGCGTGATCGTCGGCGGCGCCTCCAACCTGACCAGGTTCTCGCTCGACTTCCCCGACACCGTCCACCCGGTGCTCGAGGCGCTCGAGGAGCACGTCGTCTTGATCAGGCTGCTCGGCGAGGCGACCCGCCCGACGGAGCTGACCGTCCGCATCGGCGACGAGAACGTGTACGAAGGGCTGCGCGGCACCTCCGTCGTGAGCGCCGCGTACGGTTCTGGCAGCCGGGCGCTCGCCAGCCTCGGTGTGCTCGGGCCGATGCGCATGGACTACCCGGGCACGATGGCCGCCGTCAGCGCGGTGGCCCGTTACGTCGGCCGCATCCTGGCTGAGTCCTGAGAAATAGAAATAAGGAAAACCTGCCTTGGCCAAAGACCATTACGCCACACTCGGCGTGCGCAAGGACGCCACGCCCGAGGAGATCAAGCGGGCGTACCGGCGGCTCGCGCGCCAGCTGCACCCCGACGTCAACCCTGACGCCAGCACGCAGGAGCGGTTCAAGGAAGTGACCGTCGCCTACGAGGTGCTCTCCGACCCCAGCAAGCGGCAGATCTACGACATGGGCGGCGACCCGCTGTCGGCGAACGGCGGGTTCGGCGCGGGCGCGAACCCGTTCGGGTTCGGCAACCTCGGCGACATCATGGACGCCTTCTTCGGCGGCGGCGCCGGCCAGCGTGGGCCGCGCAGCCGCGTGCGCCAGGGCAACGACGCGCTGATCCACGTGCAGATCGACCTTGCCGACGCCGTGTTCGGCGCCAATCGCGAGGTCACCATCGACACCGCCGTCGTCTGCCCGACGTGCACCGGCGCCGGCACCGCCGCGGGCACGCACCCCGACACCTGCGACGTCTGCAAGGGCCGGGGCGAGATCAACCAGGTCACCCGCTCCTTCCTCGGCCAGATGATGACCTCGCGGCCATGCCCGCAATGCGGGGGTGTGGGCACGGTGATCCGCCAACCCTGCCCCGAGTGCGCCGGCGACGGCCGGGTGCGGGCGCGCCGCACGATCGAGGTCACGGTCCCGGCCGGCGTCGAGCACGGCATGCGCATCAGGCTGTCGGGCGAGGGCGAGGTAGGCCCGGGCGGCGGACCCGCCGGCGACCTGTACGTCGAGATCGAGGAGCGCAAGCATCCCGTCTTCGAACGGCAAGGCACCGACCTGCACGCCGCCGTCTCCGTCCCGATGACCGCAGCCGCCCTCGGCACCACACTCAAGCTCGACACCCTCGACGGACCGGTCGACATCGAGGTGAAGCCCGGCACGCAAGCGGGCACCGTCGTCCCGCTTCGCGGTCGCGGCGTGCCCCGGTTGCGCGGTGGCGGCCGCGGCGACCTGCACGTCCACCTCGACGTCGCGACGCCGACCAAGCTCGACGCCGAGCAGGAGGAGCTGTTGCGCAAGCTGGCCAGCCTGCGCGGCGAGGAATACCCCGAGGGCACCTTCAGGACCGACAACCCCGGGTTTTTCTCGCGCATCCGCGACGCGTTCAACGGCCACTAAGGATCGCTGGCCGCCGATGACCGCGCCGCTTTTCTTCGCGGACGCCGAAAAGCTGCGCGCGACCACGGTCGGCGCGCACGTCGTCCTCGACGGCACCGAAGGCCGGCACGCCGCGACCGTGAAGCGGCTCAGTGTCGGTGAGGAAGTGGTGCTGTCCGACGGCGCGGGTCTGCGCTGCCCCGCCGAAATCGCCGCGGTCACGGCGAATTCCATCGAGGCTCGGGTGCTCGCGCGCGTCGTCGAGCCGCGGCCGCGTCCCTGGTTGACCGTCGTCCAGGCACTGGCGAAAGGCGAGCGCGACGAGCGCGCGGTCGAGACGATGACCGAGGTCGGCGTCGACGCGATCGTGCCGTGGCAGGCCAGTCGGTCGATCGTGCGCTGGGATTCCACCCGTGCCGCAAAACACGTCGAACGATGGCGGTCGACGGCGCGCGAGGCCGCCAAACAATCCCGTCGCTCGTGGATTCCGCAAATCTCGGACGTCGAGCGCACGCCCGACGTGGTCGCGCGACTGCGCGCGTCGTCCGGGATTGGCGTCGTGCTGCACGAGAACGCGACGCAGCCGTTGTCGACGCTGCGGCTCGAGGTCGAGGATGTCGTGCTGGTCGTCGGGCCCGAAGGCGGCGTCGCCGACGACGAGCTGACCGCGTTCGAGGCTGCGGGCGCGACCGCGTGTCGGCTAGGCCCAACCGTGCTTCGCACTTCGACGGCGGGAACGGTCGCGGCCGCCGTCCTGCTGGCGAACAGCGGCCGGTGGGCCCAATCGGATTGACGGGCTATTTGACGGTGAACGTCTTGGTGTCGACGTAGGTCGGCGAACCGTCCTTCGCCGATGACTCGAATGCGCGCAGCTCGTAGGTGCCTGGGGTGAGGGTGACGCTGTCGTGCCACGTGCCCTGAAGCGGGGCGCCCTTGTCGGCGGTCGCGAAGCCCTGCTTCAAGACGCTGCCGTTCATCAGGATCTGCCAGCTGACGTTCGCCTCGAAGACGATCGCGTCGCCACCGAAGTCGACCGCCGACGCCACGGTGGCCCCCTGCGTCGGAGTGGTGATCCAGACGTGAGCGAAGACCTCGAACGGCTCCTTCGCCTTGATCGGGTTGGTGATCGGCGTCCCCCACAGCGACGTCACCGGCGCGCCGTCGACCCGCAGCTCGACTGAGTCGATCTTCGGCGCGGCGCCGTGCACGGTGTAGAAGAGCTGCTGCGCGCTGATCTCGCCGAGCCCGTTCGGGCCGTCGGCGGCCTCAGGCGACAGGTCGATGACGGCCTCGGTGCCGTTCTTGATCGTGGCGCCGAGCAGGTGGGTGCCCTGCGGCCAAGGGTTGAGGTAGTCCGGGTCGGCGGGCGATGTGGTGAGCAGCGCGGTCACCGCGTCGGAGATGAACGCGTTGCCGGCCGGCGGCACGCGCATGACGGTCTCGGGATACAGCAGCTGCTGCGGGTCGGCCTTCGCCCCGACGAAGTACAGGGTCACGGCGTGGGTCGCGTCAGCCGTGGGCGTGGGCGCGGTCGAGTCGGACGACGGGGGCGGGCTCACGACGGCGGCGGTTGGTGAGCCGTCGGCGGCCGGCTGGCCGACGTGGTCGTCGCCGCCTCCCGGGGCGATCACGACCACCGTGACCACGATCGCGGCAGTCGCCGCTGCCGCGCCAGCGACCGCGAGCGGCCGAAGCCACGCCCGCCGTGCGTGCCTACGGTCGCGGATCTTCTCGCGGATACGGGCGAGGCCGTCATCCGACGGCTGGATCGAGCGCGCCTCGTTGCCGAGGACGTCGCGCAGCCGGCGGGCGGCGTCGTCGTCCGGCCGGTCTTCGCCGTCCCAGTTGTTTGAGTGGCGGCTCATGAGCTTGTCTCCAGGAGGTTGCGAAGGGCGGCCAGGCCGCGGAAGGCGTGACTCTTGACCGCGCCCTGGCTGATGCCGAGCGCGTCGGCGATCTGGGCTTCGGTGAGGTCGGAGTAGTAGCGCAGCACGAGGGTCTCGCGCTGCCGGCGGGGGAGCGCGCGCAATGCGGCGAGCACCTCCTCGCGCTCCGACGCCGCGACCGCGTAGGTCTCGGCGCTCGGGACGTCGGGCGGCGGCGCGGGCTGGTACTTGGCGACCACCGTGCGGTGCCGCAGGTTAGATCGCGACCGGTTGACGACGGCCTGCCGCAGGTAGGCCAGCGCGCGGTCGGGATCGCGCAACCGGTTCCACGACCCGTGGACGGCGACGAAGGCGTCCTGCACGACCTCCTCGGCCGCGCCGGTGTCGCCCAACAGCAGCGCCGAGAGCCGGACCAGTCCCGCGTAATGCGTGCGGTACAGCTCGACGATGGCCTCGTCGGCGCTCGCGTGCTCGAACTGATTGAGCCGACCAGCTGCGGTGCGATTCGCCGGGTCGATCAAGACGGCTCCCACGGATCGGGTCATGCGGCTTCCACGCGCGAGGTCGTGCGAAGGTTTACCTGCCCACTTCTATCGCGATTGTCTAGCGCAGCTGCGCAGGAGGCCGCATGTCGGATTGCCTGTTTTGTCGGATCGTCGCGGGCGAGATTCCCGCGACGGTGGTGCGGGAGTCGGAGCACACGCTGGCCTTCCGCGACATCGCGCCACAAGCGCCGACGCACGTGCTCGTCGTCCCGAAGGATCATTATCCGGACGTCGCCGCGCTCGCGGAGCAACCGGCGTTGCTCGCGGAGCTAGCCCGGGAGGCGCACGCGGTCGCCGTGGCAGAAGGGCTCGACGAGCGGGGCTACCGGCTGGTGTTCAACACCGGCGCCGAGGCGGGCCAGACCGTCTTCCACGCGCACGCGCACGTGCTGGGCGGCCGCGCGCTTGGCCACCTCGCTTGATCAAGAGGTCGGCCGGGGCTCGCGCGCGGGTACCATGAGCGGGTCCAGCAGCCAACCCTAGTCACGGAGAGCAGGCGCGAGCAGGCCGCAGGCCAAGCCATGCCAGGCGAACAACGTAGGGCCGCCGTACGCAGCGGTGGTTCTGGCACGGACATCCCCCGGGACTCCACCCAGACCCGCATCGTCGTGCCCGGTGCCCATTCCATGGTCAGTTTGCTCGGATCGCGCGACGAGCTGCTGCGCATCATCGAGCGCGCGTTCGACAGCGACATCCACGTGCGGGGCAACGAGATCACCGTCACCGGCGAACCTGCCGAGAACGCCGTGGTCGCGCAGCTGTTCGAGGAGCTGATCGCGCTGCTGAGCAGCGGCACCGTGCTCACCGCCGACGCCGTCGAGCGCAGCGTCGCGATGCTGCGCAGCGCAGCCGGCGAGCGGCCGGCCGAGGTGTTGACCGTCGACATCTTGTCGTCGCGCGGTCGCACAATCCGGCCCAAGTCGGTGAACCAGAAGCGTTACGTCGAGGCGATCGACAAACACACGGTGGTCTTCGGCATCGGTCCCGCGGGCACCGGCAAGACCTACCTCGCGGTTGCCAAGGCCGTTCAGGCGCTGCAAGCCAAGCAGGTCACCCGCATCATCTTGACCCGGCCCGCGGTCGAGGCCGGGGAGCGGCTCGGCTTTTTGCCCGGCACCCTCTTCGAGAAGATCGACCCCTACCTGCGCCCGCT
>JAICLV010000049.1 GCA_025925185.1 Acidothermaceae bacterium | reverse complement strand
TTCGCCGATCAGTTCGAGAATCCGCCGCTCCTGCTCGGTGAGCGCGGCGTACGGGTCTGCCCGTTCGCGGTCGGCGGCCTCGTCGCGCAAACGCTGCATGACCCGCGCCGTTGCCTTCGCGTCAAGCAGCGACCCACCGGCCGCGATGGTGTGCACCGCCGCGATCAAATCACGGCCCTTGATCTGTTTCAGGACGTACCCGGCCGCGCCGGCGAGGATCGCGTCGTACAACGCGTCGTCGTCAGCGAACGACGTAAGCATCAAGCAGCCGAGTTCGGGCATCTTCGAGCGCAGCTCCCGGCACACCGTCACTCCGTCGCCGTCCGGCAGTCGCACGTCGAGCACCGCGACGTCAGGGCGCACCGCGGGGACCCGCGCAATCGCTTCGGCCGCGGTGCCGCCTTCACCGACGACGACGATGTCGCCGTCCGCCTCGAGCAGGTCTTTGACGCCGCGCCGCACGACCTCGTGGTCGTCAAGCAAGAAGACCCTTACCTGACGGCCGTCCTCGACCGACGACTCCGTCACTCGCGCTCCCTTCGACGCGGGCTTTCGCCACGATCATCAGGGTAACCCGACAAGGGGCCTGTGCGGGTTCAGCGTTAGGCCCAGAGCCGCAGGACCAAGTGCCCGCAGTCGCGAGGTCGCATGGCGCTGGCCAGCCCGCTGTGGCGTGCCGAAAGCTGGACGAGGGACGATTGGCATGCGACCACCGCGCCGACGTCCAGGCCGACGTCCAGGCCGACGTCCAGGCCGACGTCCGCGGCGGAGCGTGAAGGAGACCGTAATGACGACCATGACGAACTTTGCCACCGATGTCGACGCTGACGCGCTGTTGAGCGACGCCGGGATCGTGCGAATCAGATCTGCCCGGCCCGACGACGCCGCGGCGTTGCGTGCGATGTACAAGGGGCTGTCGTCCGACACGCTGTACTTGCGCTTCTTCACGGTCTCGCCCGCCCTCGCAGGCGAAGACGTCGACCGGCTCACCCGGCCGGCCGACGGAGGTCACCACTCGCTGGTCGCCGAGATTCGCGGCGAGATCGTCGGTGTGGCCACGTATGAACGGCTCGACGATCCCGCTGAGGCCGAGGTGGCGTTCCTCGTAGACGACGCGCATCAGGGCCGGGGCGTGGGCATGTTGTTGCTTGAGCACCTGGCCACCGTCGCCACCGCGAACGGCATAGTCAACTTCGTCGCGGAGACCTTGCCGGCCAACGCGCGCATGCTGCACGTCTTTTCCGACGCTGGCTTCCCGGTCACGACAACCCTGCGCACGGACGTCGTCCACGTCGTCGTCCCGTTGCGCTTTGACGAAGACTTCCGCCGTGCCGTTGACGCGAGAGAAGCGAAGGCGGACGCCGCGTCGTTGCGGCGGGTGCTCGCGCCGAAGTCGGTGGCCGTCGTCGGTGCGGGCGCCGATCCGGGGGGTCTTGGCCACCAGGTGCTCGCGAACATCGTGCGTGGCGGCTACCGCGGCGACCTATACGCGGTCAACCGCTCGGGGCACCGCGTTGTCGGTGTGCGCGCTTACCAAGACCTGCAGTCGATTCCCGGGCCGATCGACGTCGTGGTGATCGCGGTTCCCGCGAATGTCTCCCTCGATGTGGCGCGGGAGGCGGCGGCCCGCTCGGTCGCCGGCCTGGTCGTGATCAGCGCAGGCTTCGCGGAGGTCGGCAAGGCAGGCAAGCATCTGCAGGTTGAGCTCGTGCGCGTTTGCCGCGACGCCGGAATGCGGCTGATCGGGCCGAACTGCATGGGCATCGCCAACGCCGCGGCCGACGTCGCGCTCAACGCGACTTTCACGCCCGCAAGTCCGCCGCCCGGAGGAATCGGGCTCATGTCGCAGTCCGGCGCCGTTGGCATCGCCGCGCTCGACTACGCGGCGCGGTCGGGTCTAGGGCTTTCGACCTTCGTCTCGGCAGGAAACAAGGCCGACGTCTCAGGTAACGACCTGCTGTGCTTCTGGGAGCAGGATCCGGCGACAACGGTGTGCGCGTTGTACTTGGAGTCGTTCGGTAATCCGCGCAAATTCGCACGGATCGCGGCGCGGGTCAGCCGCAGCAAGCCGATCGTCGCGGTCAAGTCGGGCCGGACCGTGGCCGGCAGCCGCGGCGCAGCGTCACACACCGCGGCGGCGGCCACCCCGGATGTCGCGGTCGACAGTCTGTTCGACCAGGCCGGAGTCACCCGCGTCGACTCGCTCGCGGAATTGTTCGATGTGGCAACGCTTTTCGATCTCGCTCCGCTGCCGCGTGGCGGTCGGGTCGCGATCGTCGGCAACAGCGGCGGCCCTGGTGTGCTCGCGGCCGATGCTTGTGAGAGTGCCGGTCTCGATGTCGTCCAACTCAGCGACACCACCCGCCGGCGGTTGGCCGGGTTGTTGCCGCCAGGGGCGTCGATCGAGAATCCGGTCGACCTGCTCGCCGCGACCGATCCGATCTCGTTCGAGGCTGCGCTGCGCGTGCTGCTCGAGGCGCCGGAGGTCGACGCGGTCATCACCGTTTACACGCCGATCCAACCTGGCTCGGAGGTAGGCATCAGCTCGGCGATCGCCACGGTGCAGGCCGACAAGCCAACCAAGCCGGTGCTCGCGTGCTTCCTCGGATTGACCGAGATGCCGAAGGAGTTGCGCCGCCACGACGGACCCCCCGTCGTCCCGTTCTACTCGTTCCCCGAGCCGGCCGCTCGCGCGCTCACCGCCGCCGTTCGGTACGCGGCGTGGCGCGACCGCCCCCAGGGCGTCGTCCCGGAGTTTCGTGGCATCGACCTCGCGGCGGCGCGCGCGATCGTCCGCAAGGTGCTCGACGACAACCCCGACGGTGCTTGGGTTGACGCGAAAACCGCCGTGGCGTTGATGGAAAGCCATGGCATCAAGGTCGCGAAGACCGTGCAGGTCGCGGATGGCGAAGAGGCGGCGAGAATCGCGGCCGCGGTCGGTCTGCCCGTCGTGTTGAAGGCGGCGGGTGGCGAACTCGTGCACAAGACTGAGCTCGGTGGCGTGCGGCTCGACCTGCGCACGCCGGACGACGTCCGGGTCGCGTTCGAGGAGATGTCGCGGGCGCTCGGCGAGAGCATGGGCGGCGCGGTTGTGCAGCCGATGATCGAGCCTGGCGTCGAGACCGCCATCGGTGTCGTGGCCGATCCGACCTTCGGGCCGCTCGTGATGGTCGGACTCGGCGGCGTCGCGAGCGACCTGCTCGCGGACCGCGCGTTCCACATGCTGCCGATGACCGTCGATGACGCGCGGCGGCAGATTCGCTCGCTGCGCGCCGCGCCGTTGCTCTTTGGTTACCGCAACACGCCGCTGTGCGACGTCGAGGCGTTGGAGGAGATGATGCTGCGCGTCGCCCAGCTGGCCGTCAACGTGCCGGAGTTGTCGGAGCTTGACCTGAACCCTGTGACGGTGTCGCCGGCCGGCGCCGTGGCGGTTGACGTGAAGGTGCGGTTGCGTCCGACGGTGGGCGCCGACCCGCTCGCACGTCGGCTGCGCTGAGCGTCCGCCCTAGGCGCGAACACAGCGGCGGCGCCCCTGCCGATGCAGTAGGCGCCGCCGTTGGTCTTTGTTGTGGTTGGTCTTTGTTGTGGTTGGTCTTTGCCGGTGCGGGCTGACGAAGTCAGTTGTCGTCGGGCTTCGTCGCGGGAACGACCAGCACGGCGCACTTGGCGTGGCGGGTGCACGATTGCGCGGTCGAGCCCAGCAAGAGGCCGAGCGGGCCGGAGTGTCCACGCGCGCCGACGACAAGCAGATCCGCGCCGGTCGCCATCGAGGTCAAGACCTCGTGGGCGTTGCGCTCGCGTCCGTCGATCGCGCGCAGGACCAGGTTCGGCACGGTCTGCGGGCCGAACGCGTCGCGGGCCGCCTGCTCAAGCGTCGCGTGGGCGTCGGCTGCCGCGTCGAGCACGCCGCCCGGCGACGCGTAGACGTCGCGAGTGCCCTCGCCCGCCGGGCCGTACGACGGCACCATCACGGTGCCGAGCGGGTACGGAGTGTGCAGGTACGGGCGATAAACGCACACCGCCTCGACCTTCGCGCCATCTCTCACGGCGAGCCGTCCCGCAACGCGCAGCGCCTCGACGGAGTTCGGGGAGCCGTCGATGCCGACGACGACATGGCGCAGCCGCACGGGTGCGAGCTGCGATGACGGCTCGCCGGCGTCGCGGGTCGGCGCGGTCTCGTAGTCCTGAAACGTCGTCATGTGAATCGCCCTCCAAATTCGTCGCTGGCTCTACGATCCGCCGTAAGGGGGTCGCCGCGGCACCGTCGAAGGTCGGCACCTCCCGGGACACTTGCCTGGCAGTACGGGACTAAAGTCCCTGCGAATCGGGTCCTGCGAGCACCCACGATGGAGGCCATGACGGTCGACAAGAGCGGTCTCGAGGTGCTCACAGAGGGCGAGTGCTTCGCGCTGCTCGAAACGGCGCCGATCGGCCGGGTCGTGTACTCCGATCGCGCGCTTCCGGTGATCGTTCCTGTCAACTTCACGATCGACGGCGTCGACGTCGTGATTCGAACCGGACGACGCTCGCGCCTCGCCACGCACGCCGCCGGGCACGTGATCGCCTTCGAGGTCGACGAGATCGACGCGGCCAGCCGGTCAGGTTGGAGCGTCGTGTTGACGGGGTTCTTGCATCTGGTCGAAGACTCCACCGACCTAGAGCGCCTCGAGCGCCTCGGCCTCCGGTCGTGGGCGCCGTCGGCGCACGACCGCTATCTGAGGCTGCGGCCCGACTTGGTGACCGGTCGTCGCATTCCGGTCGCCAGTTCCGAAAGCTCGGACGACGTGGTCGACGTGGCGCTTGCTCGCGCCGATTGATCCGTCAGCCCGGTGGGCAGATGTTCACCATGACAACACCGAGTCTGAGCGCCTTGAGCAAACTTAGCGAGACCGGCCAGACAGTCGCGACCGCCGACGAGGACGTGCGCGGGCGCAAGGTCGTCGACCGCGATGGGGAGGACGTTGGGCGGGTCGACGACTTGCTGATCGACGACGCCGAACGGAAGGTGCGCTTCTTACTCGTCGCACACGGCGGCTTTCTCGGCATCGGCGACACCAAGTCGTACATCCCGGTCGACGCCATTACGAGAATCACCGAAGACGCAGTGCACATCGACCAGGCGCGCGAACACATCGCCGGCGCGCCCAAGTACGACCCGGAAGTCGTGGCCGAGCCGGACTACTACGGCGGCATCTACGGCTACTACGGCTACGCGCCGTTCTGGGGACCGGGATACCTGTACCCCGCGTTCCCCTACTACCGCTAGCCAGCTTCCGGGCTGACGGCGGCAGCTCAATCGTCGAGCGGCACGTGCCAGACGATCTCGGTTCCACCCTCGGGCGCGTTCGTCGCGCTGAACCGGCCGTCGAGCCCTTCGGCGCGCGCCTGGAGATTCGCGAGGCCGCTGCGTCGACCGCCGGCCGGCAGGCCGACGCCGTCGTCCGAGATCGTCGCGGTGACCGTGGTGTCGTCGACCGCGATCGTGACGTCGACCCGGCTCGCCTTCGCGTGTCGCGCGCTGTTCGACAGCGCCTCACGCAAGACCGCGAGCAGGTTTTCCCCAATGGTGCTTGAGATTCGAGTGTCGATGAGGCCCTCCAGCCGGAGGCTCGGGGTGAATCCCAGCACATCGCTGTAGTCGTCGATGAGGTCGACAATCCGCGCGCGCAGGCTGCGTGACGTGCTGCGTTCGGGCCGCTGTAGGGCGTAGATGGTCGAGCGGATTTCCTTGATGGTCTGGTCGAGATCGTCGACGGCCTGCTGCACGTGTTCGGCGGCTTCTGGGCGGTCCATGTAGCGCATCGAGCCCTCGAGCTGCATGCCGGTGGCGAAGAGCCGCTGGATCACGAGGTCATGCAGATCGCGCGCGATGCGATCGCGGTCCTTGAAGACGCTGAGTTGCTCGCTGTCGCGGCGCTGCTTCGCCAGATGGAGCGCGAGCGTCGCTTGCACGGCAAAGCTTTCGAGCACCTCCTGACGAGCTGTGGCGAATGGCGGTTTGCCCCGCTTGTTTGCCACGTAAAGCACGCCGAGCGTGCTGCCTGCCGCCCGCAGCGGCACAAACATGGCGGCTTGAATATCGGCCCGGATCAGGTGGCCGGACGCGGCGCGCGAGTCGTCGCGCAGGTCGGGCACATTCAGGCTGCGACCCTCTTCATACACGGCGCCGACGAGCGATGAGCCGACCTCGACGCGCATTCCGAGCAGCGAGTCGGCGAACTCACCGTCGGCCACCTCGATCGCGAGGGAGCCTCCGAGCGGCAGCGCGATTGCCCCGAGGTCGGCGGCCGCGAGGTCGCGGGCCCGTTGCGCGATGAGTCGCAACACGTCGTCCGGCTCGGTGCCCGACAACAGCGCCGTGGTCACCTCGGACGACGCGCGCAGCCATCGCTCGCGCCGGTGGGTGTCCTCGTAAAGCCTGGCGTTTTCGATCGCGACACCGGCGGCGGTCGCGAGCGCGACCACGACGCTCTCGTCCTCGTCGTCGAAATCCGCACCGCTCTTCTTCTCGGTGAGGTAGAGGTTGCCGAAAACTTGGTCGCGGATCCGGACGGGCACCCCGAGGAAGCTGCGCATGGGCGGGTGATTGGGCGGGAAGCCGTACGACTGCGGATGTCCGGAGATGTCGTGAAGGCGCAACGCCTTCGGGTCTTTGATCAGCACGCCGAGGATGCCGTGCCCCTTGGGGTAGGGGCCGATCTTGGCGAGCGTCTCGTCGTCGATGCCCGCCGTCACGAACTCGGCGAGCTCGTCACCGTCGCCCAGCACGCCGAGCGCGCCGTACTTCGCGTCCGCTAGTTCGGTGGCTGCCTCGACGATGCGCCGCAGCACCGTTTGCAGGTCGAGGGCGCCGCCGATCGCCACGACGGCGTCGAGCAGTCGGTGCAGCCTGTCGCGGGTCGCGACGATCGCCTGCAACCGCGTTTGCATCTCGGTCAGCAACTCGTCGAGATGAGCTTGAGTCGGCAATGATGGCTCGGCCACAGCTCAATCCTGCCAGCCCCGGGCGCGCTGGTGATCCCATACGCTGTGCCTGATGACGCAGGACGCGGTCGCCGACGCCGTTTCCGCCAACGGCGCGGTGCGGGGCCTGTCAGGCGCGCAGGTCGACGAGCGCCGCGCGCGGGGGCTCGCCAACGTTAGCCACGACCGGCCGAGTCGCACCATCTCGCAAATCATCCGCGCCAACGTCTTCACCCGCTTCAACGCGTTGCTCGGCGCGATGTTCGTGGTCATCTTGGTTGTCGGACCGCTGCAGGACGCGCTGTTCGGCTTCATCCTCATCATCAACTCGGGCATCGGCATCGTTCAGGAGGTGCGCGCCAAGCGAGTGCTGGAGCGGGTCGCCGTCGTGACCGCGCCGTCCGCCCGAGTACGTCGCGACGACGCGGCGCGCACCGTGCGGGCCGAGGAACTGGTCGTTGACGACGTCATCGAGTTGGCCGCCGGAGATGGCTTGCTGGTCGATGGGGTCGCGCTGGCAACCGACGGCCTTGAGATTGACGAGTCGCTCCTCACCGGCGAGTCCAACCCGGTCCGGAAAGGCCTTGGTGACAAGGTGTTCTCGGGCAGTTTCGTCGTCGCTGGCAGCGGTCTGATGCGGGCCACGCACGTCGGCGACGAATCGTACGGCGCGCGGCTCGCGGCCGAAGCGCGCCGGTTCACGCTGGTGCGCTCTGAGTTGCGCGACGGCATCAACCGGTTGTTGCGGGTGATCACCTGGGTGTTGATTCCGGTCGCAATTTTGCTTGCTTGGAGCCAATTCCGCAGCGACAGCGCGGTCGCTGACGCGGCTCGCGGCTCGGTTGCCGGCACCGTGACGATGGTGCCCGAAGGCCTGGTGCTGCTGACCAGCATCGCGTTTGCGCTGGGTGCCGTGCGGCTCGCCCGCTCGAAGGTGGTCGTGCGTGAGCTGCCCGCGCTAGAAGGGCTGGCGCGGGTCGATGTGCTGTGCATCGACAAGACGGGGACGCTCACAACGGGGTCGCTGTCGCTCGACGCGGTGCTACCTGTGAACGGCGCGTCGTCTGACGAGGCGCACGCCGTGCTCGCGGCCTTGGCGATGTCCGATCCCAGCCCCAACCCGACCATGACCGCGGTGCGCGAGGCGTTTGCCGGCGCCGAGAATCCCGTGTGGCCGGTCGTGGCCCGGCTGCCCTTCTCGTCAGCGCGCAAGTACTCAGGAGTCGACTTCGGCGAGCATGGCAGCTGGCTGCTCGGCGCGCCGGAGATCTTGCTGGCCGACGAGGCCGCGACGGGCGTCGGCCCCGAGTTCGAGAGCGCCATGCGGCAGGCGGTCGACGCGGGCCGCCGGACTTTGTTGCTCGTGCGCGCCGGTCAACTTCCGTCGGGTGGCGCAGAACTCGGACGACGCGAGGCGGTCGCGCTCGTCGTGCTTCGCGACGTGTTGCGGCCGGATGCCGCGTCAACGCTGGAGTTCCTTGCGGCGCAGGGTGTCGCTGTGAAGGTCATCTCGGGCGACCACCCAGGCACGGTCGCTGCCTTGGCCACCCAGCTGGGCCTTGCGTTGAAGGGCGAGCCGGTCGACGCGCGCACGCTGCCCGACGTCGACTCGCCGGAGCTGCGCGCGGCGTTGGAAAACTCTGACGTATTCGGCCGGGTCGCGCCGCAGCAAAAGCAGGCGATCGTCGCCGCCCTGCAGACGGATGGCCACACGGTGGCGATGACCGGCGACGGCGTCAACGACGTGCTGGCGTTGAAGCGCGCCGACCTCGGAATCGCCATGGGGTCTGGCACCCAAGCGGCCCGCGGGGTCGCGCAACTCGTGCTGCTTGACGACGCGTTCAGCGCGGTGCCGAAGGTGGTCGGGGAGGGGCGCCGGGTCATCGCGAACGTCGAGCGGGTGGCCAACCTGTTCTTGACCAAGACTGTTTACGCGACCGTGTTGGCATTGACCGTCGGTGTGCTCGAGCTGCCTTTTCCCTTCCTGCCAAGGCATCTCACCCTCGTCAGCGGCGTGACCATCGGCATCCCCGGCTTCTTTCTCGCGCTCGCCCCGAACGCGCAGCGGGCGCGAAAGGGGTTCATGGGGCGGGTGCTGCGGTTTGCGATCCCGGCCGGCGTCGTCGCGGCGGCCGCGACCTTCGCGGCGTACTCGATGGCCCGCTCCGAGCCGTCGACCAGCCTCGACTCGGCACGCACCGTCGCGACGCTGGTGCTGGCCGGTGTCGCGCTGTGGGTCTTGTCGATACTCGCGCGGCCGGCGACGCGCGCCCGGCAGTGGCTGATCGCGTCGATGGTGGGGTTGTTGGTCGCCGCTCTCGTCATCCCGTGGTCGCGAGAGTTCTTCGCGTTGACGTTCCCACGACCGGTGCTGTGGCTCGCCGGGGTCGGCGTCGCCGGGTTGGCCGGGTTGGCGCTAGAAGGAGGCTGGCTGGCCGCCTCCTCGGTGCAAAGCCTGGTCGCGCAGATGCGAAACCACCGTCGGACGGCGCGGTCGCGCGGTAGCCGGCTGAGCAAACCTTGGTGGCGACGTCGTCAGTCTTGATGCAACTGGCGTGAGATCTCACCGAACCGCTCGCGTTGCACGTCGTCGAGCTTGCGGTCGTCGCGAAGGTCGACGTATGGCTCTTGATCGGGCGGGAGGCCTTGGTCGATGGCCCGGGCCCGCTGCAGCTCGGCGTCGAACTCCGCACCGAGGAGCAAGGCGATGTTGGAGATCCACAGCCAGATCAAGAAGACGACGATCCCCGCTAGTGAGCCATATGTCTTGTTGTAGGAGCCGAAGTTCGCGACGTACACCGCGAAGCCGGCAGACGCGGCCACCCACACGATGACCGTGAGCAGTCCGCCAGGCGTGATCCACTTGAAGTTGGCCTGCTTGGCGTTCGGCGCGGCCCAAAACAGCAGCGCGAGGGCGAGGATCGCCACGACCAGCAGGAACGGCCACTTGGCGATGTTCCAGACGGTGACAGCGGTGCTGCCCAGGCCGACGACGTTGCCGACGTCGCGCGCGATACCGCCCGACAGCACGGCGATTCCGGCCGCGAGGATGACGACGATCACCAAGAAGATGGTCAGCCCAAGCCGGATAGGGGCGGTCTTCCAGATGGGCCGACCCTCGAGGATGTCGTAGATGTTGTTTGACGCCCGCATGAACGCCGCGACGTAGCCTGACGCCGACCACAGCGCGAGCAGCAGGCTGAGGATGCCGATGATCCCGGCCGCGCCGTGGTTGTTCTGCACGTTCTCGAAGATGGTGTTGATCGTGCCGCGCACGCTGGCCGGTGCGTTCTTTTGCAGGTTGTCGAGCAGATTCGCGCTGGTGTCGCTGCCCAGCAGCCCGACGATGGAGACCAGCACGAGCAGGCCGGGGAACAACGCCAGGATCGCCCGATAGGTGAGGGCCGCGGCCCAGTCGCTGAGGGCGTCTTCCTTGTACTCGCGCATCGCGCGGCGAAGCACGCCCTTCCAGGAACGCTTGTCGAGGCCGAGCGGCGAGGTGGGCTGTTCCTCCGGTGACGGGTCGGGCTGACCCGCGCCGCCCGTCGTCCGCGCTGGCACTTCGGGCTCGGTGTCGGCTTGACGGGGGCTTTGACCGCCGCCGCGGTGTCGTGGGGCGTGGGCTGCCATCGGTGTCGTCCTCGCTCCTGCTCCTGGCGTGCGCCCGGCGGGTGCCTGGCGTCGTGACTGATCGGCTCCCCGACGGCCGGTGGCTTGTGTGGTGCCCGCCGTTGGCGGGAAGGAACCATGCGAGGAATAGTTGAGCGCTCATCTATGTTGGGGAGGTCATCGGCTCGGGACCCATCCAGCGGTCCCGCACCTGACCACGGGACCTACCAGGCCTACCAGGAGGCTTCAAGATGACCACTCAGACCAGCCAAACCGCCACCGCCGCCCTCACCGGCGACTACACCTTCGACGTCGCTCACACGAGGCTGGGCTTCGTCGCGCGGCACGCGATGATCACCAAGGTCCGTGGCGCGTTCAACGAGTTCGACGGCAAGGCGCGCATCGACGCCGAGGACCCTGCGAAGTCGCAGGTCACCATCACCATTCAGGCCGAGAGCATCGACACCCGCAACGAGCAGCGCGACACCCACCTGCGCAGCAACGACTTCCTCGACATCCCCAACCATCCGCAGATCACCTTCGTCAGCACCAAGATCGAGCCTCGCGGAGACGTCTACCGGGTCACCGGCGACCTGACGATCCGCGGCGTCACCAAGCCGATCACCTTCGACCTCGAGTACACCGGCTCCGCGGTCGACCCGTTCGGCAACACCCGGTTGGGCCTCGAAGGATCGGTCAAGATCAACCGCAAGGACTGGGGCGTCAACTGGAACGCCGCCCTTGAGGCTGGCGGCTTCCTGGTGAGCGAGGAGATCACGCTGGAGTTCGAGATCTCCGCGATCAAGGCCGCCTGACGCCCGCCGCTTCGGCGGTGCGCGTCATCAAACGAAGGCGAACCGCACACCCTCCGTGGTGTGTGGTTCGCCTTCGCGCATGAGGTGATGCTCGCCGCTGACGCGGGAACAACGCCGGCATGCGGGAGCGCAGATGGGTGGCCACGGTGGCTAGGGCCGCCTGTGCGCTCGTCCTCGCCCTCGGCGGCGGCGTTCTCATCGTGACCGCGCTGCCTTTCGTGGACGGCGCCACGATGGGCGACGCTGTCGGTCCGATCGTCGTGGGCGTCGCCCTCATCGGCATCGCCGTGCTGCTCGCCGGCCAGCGGATCGGCGACCGCTTCCACACCTGGCGAGACGTCCGGCGGGGCTTACGCCAGATCGAAACGGTGCTTCGCCTCGAAGCCGCGCTGGCAACCCGCCGGGTGCCCGTCACCGCGCACGCGCAAGGCTGCCCGCGTTGCGGTGCGGCGGCAGGGCCAAACGGTCCGCAGTGCGGCTGTCCCCGCGCATGACGCACCGCATGAGGCGACGTACGAGGCCAACGCATGAGCCAAGGTAGGGGCCAACGTAGGGGCCAAGGTAGGGGCCGGCGCGGCTGCCCCACCCCTCGCCGCCGCCCCGCGAAACACCGCGATCGTGCCTGGAAGAGTCCCCATAATTGATCGAATGCTGATACAAAGAGCGCGTGGCCAAGCTAAGCCGGGATGATTTCGCACGACTGCTCGCCTTCCGTACCGATCTGCGGAGATTCGAGCGGTGGAGCCAGCGCCAAGCGAAGGCGGTGGGGCTCAGTGCTGCCCAGCACCAGTTGCTGTTGGCGGTGAAGGGTCACCACGACCGTCGTGGGCCGACCGTCGGCGAGATCGCCGACTACCTCCTGCTTCGTCCGCACAGCGCCGTCGAGTTGGTCGACCGCGCCGAGGCGGCCGGGTTCGTCGTCCGACATAAACTCGACCCCGACGGGCGGTTCGTGCGCGTCGGGCTCACGCCGGACGGCGAAAAGCGGCTGCAGTCGCTGTCGGCGTTGCACCTCGACGAGTTGAAGCGGCTCGCGCCATCGCTCAAGCACCTCGCCGGTGGCCTGGAGGACGAAACCGGCAGGTGAGGGCACCCGGCGGCCTGGCCTCTACATCGTAATGCGATACTGGTGGCACATCCCGCCGCTAGGAGTCACTTCGCTGTGCCGCGATCCAGTGCAACGCGCCCAAAATCGGGCCGCCTAACGTCCGACGGTGGCCGACCGGCCCATCGACCGCAGAATCTGGGCGACTTCACCGCGACGCCGCGCACCGGCGCCGTCTGCTTGATCGCCGTGGTGATCGGCGGTGCTAGCGCCTGCGTCGCGCTCGGCTTGCTGCGGTTGATCGGGCTCATCACCAACGTCGTCTTCTATCGGCGGATGGAGACCTCTTTGGTCGCGCCAGGCGCCGGGCACCACGCCGCTGCGGTGATCTTGCTCGCCCCGGTCGCGGGCGGACTGGTCGTCGGCTTGATGGCGCGATTCGGCTCCGAGCGCATCCGCGGGCACGGCATGCCGGAGGCGATCGAGGCGATTCTCACCGGCGGTAGCAAGGTCGCGCCGCGGGTCGCCGTCCTGAAACCGATCTCCGCCGCGGTCACGATCGGCACCGGAGGTCCGTTCGGCGCGGAGGGCCCGATCATTATGACCGGCGGCGCGGTCGGATCGGTGGTCGCGCAGTTTCTCCGGCTGACCGCCGACGAGCGCAAGACGCTGCTCGTGGCGGGCGCGGCCGGGGGCATGGCGGCCACCTTCAACGCGCCGCTCGCGTCCGTGCTGCTCGCCGTCGAGTTGCTGCTCTTCGAATGGCGGCCGCGCAGCTACCTGCCGGTCGCGACGTCCGTCGTGATGGCCACCATCGTGCGCGGCTACCTACTCGGCACCGCGCCCGTGTTCGCGATGCCCGACATCACGATTCACCTCACGCCGGTCGTGTACCTGTGCTGCGTGCTGGTCGGCCTGACTGGCGGCCTACTCGCCGTCGGCGCCACCGGCCTGGTGTACTTCGCCGAGGACACCTTCAACAAGTTGCGCATCCACTGGATGTGGTGGCCGGCGATCGGCGGTCTCGTCATCGGCATCGGGGGCCTGGCGCAGCCGCGAGCCCTCGGCGTCGGTTACGACGTGATCCGCGAGTTGCTGCACGGAAAGGCGACGATTGGGCTCATCGTCGGGATCCTCGTCGTCAAGACGCTCATCTGGTCGCTGTCGTTGGGCTCGGGCACCTCGGGCGGTGTGCTCGCTCCGACGTTCATGATTGGCGGGGCGCTCGGCGCTCTCGAGGGGCAGGCGTTCACGCACGTCGAGCCCGGCTTCTGGGCGTTGATGGGCCTCGCGGCCGTGGTGGGTGGCGTGATGCGGTCGCCGCTGACGGGCATCGTCTTCTCTCTCGAGCTCACTCACAACTGGCCGGCGCTGCTTCCGCTCACCGTGTGCGCGTCGGCGGCCTACGGGTTGTCGGTTCTGGTGTTGAAGCGTTCGGTGCTCACCGAGAAGATCGCCCGCCGCGGCCTGCACCTGTCCCGCGAGTACGACGTCGACCCGCTCGAGATGTTGCTGGTGCACGAGGTCATGGAACGGGAGTTCACCAGCTTCCGGCCTGACATGCCGCTCGCGCTCGCAGCCCGAACCTTCGTCGCCGACCACCGGCAGACCCGCAACGCGGCGCACCGGCAACGGCTCTACCCCGTGCTCGACGACGAGCTGCGGCTGCACGGGGTCGTCACGAGGCGCGACATGCTCGACGCGGCGTTGGGCGACGCGTCGAGCGACGAGATGGTCGGCGACATCATGGTGCGCGCCGTCGTCGCGCATCCCGACGAGACGCTGCACGCGGTCGCCAACCGGATGGCCGACCTGCACGTCTCGCGGCTGCCGGTCGTCGACCGCGACGACCCGACCCGCATCCGCGGCCTCGTGTCGCTCGTCGACCTATTGGCCGGACGACGCAAGGACATCCAAGAAGAGCGGCACGCCGAGCGCATCTTCCGGGTGCGGTTGCGGCCGGCGCAATGGTCGACGGAGCAAGCACAGTCCCTCGAAATCTCCGACTAGGGCAGCCTCTGCGCCTGAATCGCGGTGATCGCGACGGTGTTGACGATGTCGGGCACGGTGCACCCGCGCGACAGGTCGTTGACTGGCCGGCGCAGCCCTTGCAACACCGGCCCGACGGCGACCGCCCGCGCCGACCGCTGCACCGCCTTGTAGGTGGCGTTGCCGGTGTTGAGGTCGGGGAAGATCAGCACCGTCGCGTGACCGGCGACCGGGTTACCCGGCAGTTTCGCCGCCCCCGTCGTCGGGTCGACCGCGGCGTCGTATTGGATCGGGCCGGCCATCGGCAGCTCGGGATGCCGGGCGGCAAGCAGCTCGGCCGCCTCGCGGACCTTGTCGACGTCGGCGCCGGCGCCGGACGCCCCGGTCGAGTACGACACGAGCGCGACCTTCGGCTCGATGCCGAACGTCGCCGCCGTGCGCGCCGAACGGGCCGCGATGTCGGCGAGCTGGCCGGGGTTGGGGTTGGGATTGACCGCGCAGTCGCCGAACACCAACACCCGGTCCGGCAGGCACATGAAGAACACGCTGGAGACCAACGCCGCGTCCGGGTCGCGCAGCAGCTCCATCGCCGGGCGAATGGTGTGCGCGGTGGTGTGCGTCGCGCCGGACACCATGCCGTCGACCCGTCCGGTGGCGACCAGCAGAGTCGCGAAGTACGACGCGTCACCGACGATGTCGAGGGCCTGCTCGGCGGTGACGCCTTTGTGGGCGCGGGCGGCTCGGTAGTGCTCGGCAAGTTCGCCGCGCAGGTCGCTTTGCGCCGGGTCCATCAGCTGCGCGCCGGACAACGAGACACCGAGTCGGCCGGCCCGGGCCTGCACGGTCGCCGGGTCGCCGAAGATGGTCAGGTCGGCGACCTTGGAGCGCAGCAGCTGCTCGGCCGCGAGCAGCACCCGGTCGTCGTCCCCTTCGGGCAACACGATGCGCTGGCGTCGCACGCGGGCGCGTTCGGCCAGCCGGAACGCGAACATCGTCGGGGTGACGACGTCCGAGCGGGCGCGGCGGATCCGCTGGCCCAGCGCGTCGGTGTCGACGGCGTCAGCGAAGGCGCCGAGCGCGGCCGCGATCTTGCGCCGGGACGTCGCGCGGATCTCGCCGTGGGCGCCCTCAATCGCGTGCATCGTCGTGTACGTGTCGAGGTTGACGCTGACGACCGGCACGCCGGACGGGCCGAAAATCCGGGCCGAATGCTCGTCCGGCGCGCCGCCGCCGGTCAGCACCACGCCGGCCGGCGTCGGAAGGTCAGGGCTGGCGGCGGC
>JAICLV010000171.1 GCA_025925185.1 Acidothermaceae bacterium | reverse complement strand
CGTAGCTTCCAGAGAGGCACTCGACCGTGGCCGCCAAGAGCGACGTCCGCCCGAAGATCACGCTGGCCTGCCAGGAGTGCAAGCACCGCAACTACATCACCAAGAAGAACCGGCGCAACGACCCCGACCGGCTCGAGATGAAGAAGTACTGCCCGAACTGCAACGCCCACCAGGTGCACCGCGAGACCCGCTAGTACGTCTGAGGTCCGCGCCAGATGCCGCTGGATCAGTCTTTTGTCGGGCGCAGCTATCCGCCCACCGCGCCGTACGCGGTGGGTCGCGAGAAGATCCGCGAGTTCGCCGCCGCGATCGGGGACGACAATCCCGCCTACTTCGATGTCGCCGCGGCGCGCGCCCTCGGCCACCCAGACGTGGTCGCCCCGCCGACGTTCGCCATCATCCTGACGCTTCCGGCCGGCCACCAAGTGGCCCTCGACCCGGCCCTCGGCCTCGACTACACCCGTGTTGTGCACGGCGAGCAGCGATTCACGCACACCCGGCCGATCCACGCGGGCGACGAGTTGACCGTCGTCGTCAGCGTCGAGAAGATCCGCTCCGTTGGCGGCGCCGACATCGTCACCACCCGCGGCGAGATCGCCACCACTGCGGGCGAGCCGGTCGCCACGGCCTACTCGACTCTCGTGTCACGGGCGCCCGACGCATGAGCACGCTGGTCGGCTATGCCGAGGTCCAAGTCGGCCAGCCGCTGCCCAGCCGCAGTTTCCCGATCAGCCGCGCCGACCTGGTCCGCTACGCGGGCGCGTCCGGAGATTTCAACCCGATTCACTGGAACCAGCGGTTCGCCCTCGACGTCGGGCTGCCTGACGTCATCGCGCACGGCATGTTCACGATGGCCCTCGCCGCCCGCGCGGTGACCGACTGGGTCGGCGACCCGGGCGCCGTCGTCGAGTACAGCGTGCGTTTCACCAAGCCCGTCGTGGTCCCGGACGACGAGAGCGGGGCGCGGGTCGACGTCGAGGCGGTCGTGGCGGAAAAGCTTGACGGCAACCTGGTGCGGATCGAGCTGACCGCTCGCAGCGCCGGTGACAAGGTGCTCGGGATGGCCCGCGCGGTGGTCCGGCTCTCCGACTAGTTCGCGTCCCCATCTCGAGTCCCCATCTGGCGTGCCGGCGGCGTGCCAGCGCGATGCCAGCGGACGCCAGCGCGCTGTCAGCCGGTGTCAGCCCGGCGCCAGCGGTCGCCCCGATGGTGGTCGCATGACAAACGCAATCGAAGCCATCGGGCTCACCAAACGGTTCGGCCAAACCCAGGCGCTGGCCGGCGTCGACCTCGCCGTGCCGCAGGGCAGCATCCTCGGGGTGCTCGGCCCCAACGGCGCGGGCAAGACCACGGCGGTCCGCATCCTCGCCACCTTGTTGCGCGCGGACTCGGGCAGCGCCCGCGTCGGCGGGTTCGACGTCGTCAAGGACGCGCAGAAGGTGCGCGAGACCATCGGGCTGACCGGGCAGTACGCCTCTGTTGACGAGGACCTGACCGGTCGGCAAAACCTGGTGCTGATCGGGCAGTTGCTCGACCTGCGGCAAAGCGACGCGCGGCGCCGGGCGAGTGAGCTGCTCGAGTGGTTCGACCTCGCCGACGCGGCGGATCGCCCGGCGAAGACCTACTCCGGCGGCATGCGGCGCCGGCTCGACCTCGCCGCCTCGCTGGTCGGGCGGCCGTCGGTCATCTTCCTCGACGAGCCGACCACCGGTCTGGACCCAGCCAAACGCGAAGACATGTGGGACGTCGTGCGGAGCCTGGTGGACGACGGCTCGACCGTCTTGCTGACGACGCAGTATCTCGATGAGGCGGACGCGCTGGCCGACGAGATCAGCGTCATCGACCACGGCCGGGTGATCGCGCACGACACACCCGACGGCTTGAAGCGGGTCGTCGGCGGTCAAACGCTGACCGTGCGCCCCGTGGACGCCGCCCGGTTGGCCGAGGTGTCGACGATTCTCGGCGAGATCGCCGGGACGGAACCCGACTCACCCGGCCGCGGTGTCGTCAGCGCCGCCGTCGAGGGCGACGAGGCGCTCGCTGCCACGGTCGCGAAGTTGTCGCAGGCAGGCATCGCGGTCACCGAGCTGTCATTGCACCTGCCGAGTCTCGACGAGGTGTTCTTCACGCTGACCGGCACCCGCACCGCCGAAACGGAGGATGTCGCATGACCAGCCTCGACACCAGGCCGGCGCGCCGGCAGGCGACCGCACCCGCGCGCACCGAGCCGAATCGCTCACAGCAAACAGCGTTGCGGACGACTCGCCATGCGCTCGCGTTGGCGAAACGCAACGTCATCAAGCTTTGGCGGACGCCGGAGCAGCTGATCGACGTGACGTTGCAGCCGGTGATTTTCCTGCTCTTGTTCGTTTACGTGTTCGGCGGTGCGATCGCCGGAGGTTCGCGGCACGACTACCTCGAATATCTGTTGCCCGGCCTGCTGGGTCAGGGCATCGCGATGGGCAGCGTCGCGCTTGGCCAAAATCTCAACGCGGACATCGAGAAGGGGGTCTTCGATCGGTTCCGGTCGCTGCCGATCGCCCGCTCGGCGCCGTTGGTCGGTGCCGTGTTGGCGGACTTCTTCCGCTACCTGAGCGTGTGCGTCGTGTTCCTCGGGTTCGGGTACGTGATCGGCTTCCGCATCGGCACCAACCCGCTGGCGACCATCGCCGCCGTCGCGCTTTCTATCGCGTTCGCGTTGTGCTTTTGCTGGGTCTCGGTGTTCGTCGGCATGAAGGCGCGGACGTCGGGATCCGTGCAAGGCGTCATGTTCTTGCTCATCTTGCCGTTGTCCTTTGGCAGCAACGTTTTCGTGCAGGCGAACACGATGCCGGGGTGGATGCAGGCGTTCGTGAAGGTGAACCCGATGACCCACCTGGTCGGCGTCGTACGCGGCCTGATGGTCGGCGGCCCGGTGCTCTCGCACCTCGGCTGGACCTTGCTCTGGATGGGAATTCTGCTGGTCGTCTTCGTCCCGCTCGCGCTTCGCGGCTACCGCCGTCGCGCGTGAGCTCTAGGCGTCGGCCCGGGAGAGCAAGCCGATAGCGGCGTCGGGCGGCATGGTCCGCCCGACGTCGTAGTCGGCGGCGAACCCCGCTTCGCCAAGGAGTCGTCGCAGGTCCAGCGTCAGCGCTGCGACGTCCGGGTCGGTGGCGTCGGGGGAGCCGCGCAACCGGGCGGCGGCTCCCAGCAGGGTGGCCGCGGCGGCGAAGTCGCCCCGCGCATGGCGGAACGCGGCGACGGCGACCGCGACGTGCGCGATGATCGCCATGTCCTTCGTGCCGACGGCGTTCTCCCGCGCCTGCGAAAGATGCTCGCGCGCGATGTCCAAATCGCCCTCGGCGACACTGAGCCGAGCGGCCGTGGCCAGCGCCAACGCGGCCAGATGCCCGGCCACCGGGTGGGCCTGCGGCATCCGTCGCAACGACTCCAGCGCCTCGGCCCGCAGCCGGCGCGCCTCGGCGAGATCTCCCGTTCGCCGCGCCAAATCGGCCAGTGCGGCGTTCGCGAACAGCAGGTGCATGCCGGACGCCGTCAGGACGGCCGTCTCCATCACACTCATGATCTGCTTCCTGGCGCCCTCGAGATCGCCGACCCGGGTGAGCAGTTCGGCGAGCCGCATCCCGAGCATCCAGGTGTCGTCGTGGCCCGACATCTGGCTGGTGAGTTCGAGCGCCTCCCGGGTGACCGCGATCGCGCCTTCGAGGTCGCCGTCCAGGGTCTTGATTTGGCCGATGAGGCCGAGACTGCTGGCGAGCCCCCACCGCTCGCCGAGCGCCCGGAACTGCTCGAGCGCGACATTGGCCTCGCGGCGCATCGTTTCGATGTCGCCGCGATTCTCCGCGATTGCGGCGTGAAAGACGCGCACCGCGCCGGCGGTCCACGGGTCGGTAGAGCGAAGCCCGTCCGCCACGAGGGTTTCGATCCGCTCAGGTGGCTCGTCGGTGAACATCGCGACGACGGGTCGCAGCAGCGCCATCAGCGGCTCGGTCGTGACATCGATAGCGCTGAGGCGTGGGCCGATGTCGCGCAACCGCGCCAGGGTCTGCTCGACATCGGCGCGACCCGCGTGCATGCTCGCACCCACGGTGCTCACCGCGCGCAGGACCTGTGCGGCCAGCAGCGTTTTCTCGTCACATTTGCCTGGTGCGCCTTCCGCGAGGCCGAGCCAGTACGAAGAGTCGCTGTCGCGGCCCGACAACATCCAGTAGCTGGCGAGGTCGATCGCCAACGGCAGCGCCTCGTTCGCCGGGCCGTTGTCGGCCAAGAAGCGCAGCGCCGACAAGATGTTCTCTCGTTCGGCCTCGAGTCGATGTATCCACTCCAGTTGCGCCGCGGTGCGGGCGAGTGGCACGGCCGCACGCGCGACCGCGGCGAAGTGCTCGGCGTGCCGACGTCGGGTGAGTCCGACGCCGTTGCGTTCCGCGAGGCGTTCGAGCCCGAACTCGCGCAGTGTCTCGAGCATGCGGTACCGCAGCTCGCCGTCCGAAAAAGCCTTGCGCAGCAATGATTTCTCGACGAGTGAGTCGATCAGGTCGGCGATCCGACCCGCCGGTAGGACGTCGTCGGCGCACACCGCCGCCACGTCGTCGGCGCGCGCGGTGCCGGCGAACACGGCGAACCGCTCGGCCAGCAGTCGCTCGGCGTCGTCGAGCAGGTCCCAGCTCCACTCGACGACCGCGCGCAACGTTCGATGCCGCGGCATCGCGGTGCGACTCCCGCCGGTGAGCAACGTGAACCGGTCGGACAGCCGCGCGGCGACCT
>JAICLV010000202.1 GCA_025925185.1 Acidothermaceae bacterium | reverse complement strand
TGACGAAAACATGGGCGTCGGAAAAGCGCTCGAGCGCGGCCAAATTGCTCCTCTCCCCCAACCCGTCCGGCGATGTCGCGCGCCGGGCCGTCGAATCCATTCACTTCCGAGATCGACGGCGGCGCAGACCGTCTTGAGCGGCCGACGGAGTGACCGTCCCCACGTGGCGCGCTCGTGCCGACGGGTGAATGTCCGCGAAGTTCCATCCCTTTTGCATCGTTTGTGCGATGATCTTGGCCGCAAGGGTCAATCGCGATGCGACCACAGGTCGTGGAACCCGAGGCGGTGTGCATGACGGACGAGAACGCGACGGCACTTCACCCGAAGCTTGACGCGAAACAGAATTCGCGTTCCGGCTGGGGACGCGTCCTCCGCCTACGCCGGGTGAGCTGGCTGGTGCTCGCCATCTTCGTCGCCGCGGCGATCGGCGCATTTGCGCTCGCGCAACGGCTGTCCGACCAGCAAGAGCGCCGACTCCTCGACGAGCGCACCTCCGAGGTCAGCCTGATCCTCTCGGACGCTCTTGGCGCCGCCTTGCAAAGTGCCCTTTCGTCGCTGGCGAGCTCCGCGGCCCAGTCACCCGCGGCCTTCGACGCGGCCGCCAAGAAGGCGGCGACCGGAGACGTGACGGTCGCGCTGCTCGCCAAGGACCGCGGCGGATGGGTCGTGCGTGCGGCCAAGGGCTCCGGACTTTCGGCGAACCAAACGCTGACCGGGTCGCGCGCGGCATTCGTCGCCGAGGTTGGCGAGAAGGTGCACTCGGCAGTGTTGTCGATGTCGACCGGCGACTCGCGGCTGGCCGTCGCGATCGGTCCCCCGACGGCACCGGCCGGCACCGTCATCTACGAGGAGCAGCCGGTCAAACCGACCCAGCGAACGACCGTGACGGACTCGCAGCCGTTCCATGAGTTGAACGCCGCGCTTTACGTCGGCTCTCGGCAAGACCCGAAGAACTTGATTTTGACCACGGCGTCGAGCATGCCGCTGCGCGGTCGGGTGTCGACGAGCGCCGTGCAGGTCGGCGGCGACACCTGGCTGGTGGCCGCGAGCGCCCGTGAGCCGCTCGCGGGGTCGCTGACGGGCAACATGCCCGCCATCTTGCTGACGGCGGTGCTACTGATCGGCCTGGCGATGACGGCGCTCGTCGAGGCGGTGAGCCGCCGGCGCGACTACGCGGTCGAGCTCGTCGCGGAGCGCACCGCCGCGTTGCGGCAGTCACTTGACCAGCTCGAGCAGACCCAACAGGCGTTGGTCGCAAGCGAGCGGCTCGCGGCGCTTGGCCAGATGGCGGCGACCGTGGGCCACGAACTGCGCAACCCGCTGGGCGTGCTTACGAACTCGCTCTATTTGATCCGCCGGGCGACGACCGCCACGGCCGACGAGCGGCTGCACCGGCAGCTCGACACCGCCGACCGGGAGGTCGCGGCCGCGACCCTGATCGTGTCCGACCTGCTCGAGTTCTCGCGACCACGAGCGGCTAATCCGATCTCGGTCGACCTCAAAGAGTTGCTGTCGGAGGCAGTGTCGGTCGCACCGCCGCCGACCGGAATCCACGTCGAGCAGCTCGACGACGGCGCGCCTCCGGTCGTCGCAGACCGCGACCAGATCCGGCAGGTGATCTTGAACCTGTTGACCAACGCGTACGAGGCGATGCCCGAAGGCGGGCTCGTCACCCTCGGCAGCCGAAAGGCCGGCGACAGCGTGGAGATCTTCGTCGTCGACGTCGGCACCGGCATGGACGAAGCGACCCGGGCGCAAGTTTTCGAACCGTTCTTCAGCAAGAAGATCAAAGGCACCGGGCTCGGTCTCGCGGTGAGCAAGCGAATCGCCGAGGCGCACGGCGGCACGCTCAACATCACCTCGGAAGAGGGTCGTGGGACCACCGCGGTGCTCGCCTTGCCGCTCCTACCGGTGACGGTGGGGGCCGCCCAATGACACCGCCAACCACGGTCAACGTGCTCGTCGTCGACGACGAGCCGGGCATGCGCGAAACGTTGGTCGACATTCTCGAAACGGTCGGCTACAACGTGTCGGCCGCAGTCGACGGCGATTCGGCGTTAGAGGCGCTGCGGACGACGGACGTCGACATCGTCGTCATGGACGTGCAGATGCCGAAACGCGACGGGGTCTCAGTGCTGCAGCAACTCAACCCACCGCCACCCACGGTCATCATGATGACCGCCTACGCGATCGAGGAACGACTCCGCGCGGCCGTCGACGGGAATGCGTTCGCCATCTTGCACAAGCCATTCGCTGTCGGCCGGTTGCTCTCAATCCTCGAGTCGGCAGCGGAGAGTGCGGCGTGACGGCGCAGAACATCTCGTACCCCGATATCTCCGAGCTCGAAGGCCTCGTCCTCGTCGTCGATGACGACATCGGCCTGCAAGAGACACTGTGCGACATCCTGCAAAGCACCGGTGTCGATGCGCGCGCCGTCGGTTCGGCGACCGAGGCCACGGCCTGGTGCGACGAGCAAAACCCCGACCTGGTCGTGCTCGACCAGCGCCTTCCTGACGCCACCGGGCTGCAACTAGCCGCGCTGCTCAAGGCGAGAGCGCCGATGCTGCCCGTCGTCTTGCTCACCGGCTACGTCTCGACCGACACCGCGATCGCGGCGGTCGGGCTGGTCGACGACTACCTCACCAAGCCGGTGCCCCCACACGAGCTCATCAAGGTGGTGCAAGCCCGGCTCGAGCAACGCCGGTTGCGGATCGCCAACCAGGATCTGCTTGACCAGCTGCAGGAGACGAATAACCGGCTCGAGTCGACCGTGCATGAACGCACCCGAGAGCTGCGCGCCGCGCGCGACGAAGCGCTCGAGGCGTCGCGGTTGAAGTCGCAGTTCCTCGCCAACATGAGCCACGAGATCCGGACGCCGATGAACGGCGTGCTCGGAGCGGCCAACCTGCTCGCGAACACCGAGCTCAGCGCCGAGCAGCGCCAGTACGTCGACATCCTGACGACGTCTGGGCACGCGTTGCTCGGTGTCATCAACGACGTTCTCGACTTCTCCAAAATCGAGGCGGGTCACGTCGAACTCGAGCACACGGCGTTCTCACTCGTCGATTTGTTCGGCGGGCTGACCGCGATGTTCGGGCCGCAGGCCAAAGCAAAAGGCTTGCGACTCGTCTTCGACATCGCCGACAACGTCCCGCGTTCTGTCGTCGGCGACGGTGGCCGACTTCGTCAGGTGGTCACGAACCTCGTCGGCAACGCGATCAAGTTCACGGACGACGGGAGCGTGCGCGTTTCGCTCGCGGTGCGCGACATGACCGCCGACGCAGTCACGCTGCGTTGCGAGGTGGCTGACACCGGGATCGGCGTCGCCGCAGACGACATTCCTCGGCTGTTCAGCGACTTCACCCAGGCCGACGCGTCGACCACCCGTCGGTTCGGCGGCACCGGGCTGGGACTCGCGATCAGCGACCGCTTGGTGCGAATGATGGGCGGCTCGATCGGGTGCACCCCCGGCGATGCCGGCGGTTCGACGTTTTGGTTCACCGTCTCGATGCCGCTGCCCGTTCCCCGCCAGACCGCCCAACCTTCGAGCGGCGGCGCCGGCGAGCCGACCTCGACCTCGGCTGACGCCGGGCCGGTGATCCTCGTGGTCGAAGACAACGAGACCAACGCCGTCATCTTGACCCGCATGCTGGCGATCCTGAGCTACCGCAGCAACGCGGTGCGAAGCGGCGCGGACGCGTTGGCCACGGTCGCGGCGAGCCCGCCCGACGCCATCTTGATGGACTGCCAGATGCCCGTGATGGACGGCTTCGCCACAACCCGCAAGTTGCGGGAAAGCGAGACGGACGG
>JAICLV010000078.1 GCA_025925185.1 Acidothermaceae bacterium | reverse complement strand
CCCGCGTAACGTCGCTGCGACGTCCCCTAGAGCGGAGCCCAGATGATCGAGGCAGTTGCCCTGACGAAGCGGTACGGCGACAAGGTCGCCGTCGCCGATCTCGACTTCGTCATCCCGCCGGGCCGGGTCACCGGCTTCCTCGGGCCGAATGGCGCAGGCAAGTCCACGACGATGCGGATGATTCTCGGCCTCGACCATCCGACGCGCGGCACGGCGACGGTCAACGGTCGGCCGTACGGCGAGATCCGTCGTCCGCTACACGAGGTCGGGTCGTTGCTCGACGCGAAGGCGATGCACGGCGGGCGCAGTGCCTACCACCACCTGCTGTGCGTCGCGCAAAGCAACGGAATCTCAAGGCACCGTGTCGGCGAGGTGCTCGACCTCGTCGGGTTGGCGGGTGTCGCGCGCAAACGCGCCCGCGGTTTCTCGCTAGGCATGGGGCAGCGGCTCGGCATCGCGACCGCGCTGCTCGGCAACCCGAGCGTGCTGCTGTTCGACGAGCCGGTCAACGGCCTCGACCCCGAAGGCATCTTGTGGATCCGCACCCTGCTGCGTGACCTTGCCCAGGAGGGCTGCACGGTCTTCGTCTCCAGCCATCTCATGAGCGAGATGGCGTTGACCGCCGACCATCTCATCGTGATCGGCCGGGGCCGGCTGATCGCCGACTGCAGCACCGCCGAGTTGGTCGCGCGCAGTTCGCAAAGCTACGTGCACGTCAAAACCCCGGACGTCGACAAGCTGATCGCGGCGCTTTCCGCAGTGGGCGCGACGGTGGCGGAACACGACCAGTCGTTGCGAATCACCGGGGTCGACTGCGCTGGGGTCGGCGAAGTGGCTGCCCGCGAGGGAGTCGTCCTGCACGAGCTCATCTTGCGCCAGCCGACCCTGGAGGCGGCGTTCATGGAGCTGACCCGCGACACCGTCGAGTTCGGCGGTTCCGAGCCCGTTGAGATCGGAGCTTGAGATGGCGATACCCGCTCCCACCAGAATCGGTGTGCCTAACGTGTTGCTCTCCGAGTGGACCAAACTACGGTCGTTGCGCTCGACCTATTGGACCGCGTTCGCCGCGGTGCTGGCGGCTATCGGCATCGCGATACTCGGTTGCGCGTCGTTTGTCCAGCACTTCGCGCCAAGCGACGTCATCGGATTCGACGCTGCAGCCTTCAGCGTGCAAGGCCTCTACGCGGCGCAGATCTTGGTTGGCGCGCTTGGTGTCTTGACCATCAGCGGCGAGTACGCGACCGGCATGATTCGCACCACGTTGACGTCGGTGCCGCAGCGCCGTTCGATGTTGGCGCTGAAGGGTGCGGTGTACACGGCGGCGGCACTTGTGCTCGGCGAGATCGCGTCGTTCGCCGCGTTCGGCATCGGGCAGGCGATCCTGCATGAAAAGGGCGCGGGCGTTTCGCTCGCCGACCACAACGTGTTGCGCGCAGTGATCGGGGGCGGGCTTTACATCGCGGTGGTCGGGCTGCTCGCGTTCGGCCTCGGTGCTTTGGTGCGACGCACCGCCGGCGCGCTCGCCACCTTCTTCGCGGTGCTGTTCCTGCCGTCGGCGCTGATCGACCTTTTGCCGAGCAGCTGGCACGACACCGTAATGAAATTCGCTCCGGCCAACGCTGGCACGCAGATCATGAGCCTGCACCGCCAGCACGACATGTTGAGCGCCTGGAACGGGTTGGGCGTGTTGGCGCTGTACGCAGTCGTGATCACCGGCTTGGCCCTCTATTTCGTCCGCCGTCGCGACGCCTGAGCGCGGCGTCGAGACGGTAGCCTGTCGCGCCATGGAGCAGCGTCGCGTCGGCGGTAGCGGGCTGACGGTCTCGTGCGTCGGCCTCGGCACCGCGACGTGGGGCCGTGACACCGACGAGCACGAGGCGGCCGACCAGCTCAAGGCATTCGTCGAGGCTGGTGGGTCGCTGCTCGACACCGCCGACACGTACGCGAACGGCGACAGCGAGCGGGTCATCGGCATGGTGCTCGCGAAAGCGGTCGACCGGGCCGACGTCGTCGTCGCGACAAAAGCCGGCGGTCTCGCGCCGCACGACAGACAGGGCGGACGGCGTCGCGACATGTCACGACGGCACCTGCTGAAAGCACTCGACGACTCACTTGACCGGCTCGGAATCGAGCACGTCGACCTTTGGCAGTTGCACGGGTTCGACCCGCTCACGCCGCTCGAGGAGACGCTGTCGGCGCTCGACGTCGCCGTGTCGTCGGGCCGCGCGCGTTACGTCGGGATCTCGAACTTCACCGGCTGGCAAACCGCCAAAGCCGCCGCCTGGCAGGCCAGCTGGCCGGGCCGGGCGCCGCTCGTCTCGACCGAGGTCGAGTACTCCTTGCTCGAGCGGGGCGTCGAACGCGAGGTGGTGCCGGCGGCGCTCGACGCGGGGATGTCGGTCCTGCCATGGTCGCCGCTCGGGCGCGGGGTGCTCACCGGGAAGTACCGCACCGGGATTCCGGCCGACTCACGCGCGGCGAGCGACCACCTCGCGTCGTTCGTCGAGCCTTATCTGGACGACGCGCACGGTCGCGTGGTGCACGCCGTCTGCACCGCCGCCGACGGCCTCGGCGTCTCTCCGCTCGCGGTCGCGCTCGCCTGGGTGCGCGACCGGCCGGGCGTCGCCGCGCCGGTCGTCGGCGCGCGCACGGCGGCCCAGTTGCTCGGGATCTTGGCCGAGGTCGACGTCGAGCTGCCCGCCGAGATCCGCGACGCCCTCGACGACGTGTCCGCGCCACCGCTCGGGTACCCAGAGCGCGGCGCCGGCCAGGAATGAGCGCCGGGGCTGTCCTGGTGCGGCTGATTGAGGCCGCCGCCGCGGACGGCCACACCGTGGTGCCGGTGAGCGTCGCGGGTTCGTTCCTGGCTGGGCGCGGGCTTCGGCTCGAGGTCGCCCTGCGCGAGGTCGGCCACGCCGGCAGTGGCCTGGTCAGCGCGCCGACCGCGTCGCTCGTCGGCTTGCGCGCGCTCGTCAACGCCGAGCAGTCGATCGCGCGCGCGGTGCGCGAGCGCGCGGCGAACGGCCGATTGCGGGTCGTCGTCGGACCGGCTGGCGCCGTGCGCGACGAGGCGGTGGCGGCCTGCGGGCCGAACATCGCGATCGCCGATGACTGTGAGTATCTCGACGTCGAGACGCTCGCGACATTCTTCGACAGTTGCGCAGACGACGAGACTGTGGTGCTGGCTGGCGATGTCGCCGGCCTCGGCTCCCCCGGCGCCGGCCAGGCTTTCGCCGACATCGCCAGCTCCGGCATCGCTGGCTCCGACATCGCCGCCGCCGGTCCGTTGCCGGTGGTCCATGCCGGGTTCGACGACCGGGCCGGAACGGTGCTGCGCGCCTTCGCCGCCGGAGTCGCCGCAGGCGCGCCGTCCGCGATCGACGACCCGACCCGTGAGGTGGTGATCGTGCCCGCCGCGACGGGCGCGGAAGTGAGCCATCGCGTCGTCCAACTGGTGCGCGACTCGGTCCCCCGCGCGTTCGGACTGGCGCCGTCCGAGATCCAGGTGCTGACCGCCACGACAAGAGGCGAGGGTGGCCCGGCGGCGCTCGCGGAGCGGCTAGCCGCGATCGGCGCGCCGCCGGCGATGCCGGTCGGTGACGCCCTCGGCCGAAGGTGGCAGGCGGTGGTGTTCGCGGTCGCGCCGCCGGCCGCCGGTGTGCTGTCGCGGCCGATGGTCTACAGCGCGGTCACGCGGGCGACCAGGCATCTGTCGGTGGTTCAGGGCGCGGGGCGCGCGTTCAGCGAGGCGGTGGAGCGGGTTGCGGGTCGCCGCCGAACGCTGCTGCCCGGGCTGCTCGCCGAACCGGCGGCGCCTGGCGACTACCCCTCGTCGTCCGACTCCCACTCGAGGTCGTCATCGTCATCGTCGTCGTCGTCGTCATCGTCATCGTCGTCGTCATCGTCGTCATCGTCGTCGACGACGGTCTCGACCGGGCCGAACGGCGTGACCTCTTCATAAGTCGAGAACAGGGCGTCGTCGTAGGCCTCGGCCGCCGAGGCGAGGGAGTCGTAGGCGGCCTGCACCCGCGGATCGTTCTCCCCCGCGCGCGACGTGACGGCGGCCAGATGGGAGTCCAGCGCCGACTTCAACGCCTCCAGCGTGGACCGCACGTGCTCGGACTTCGCGGCGCTCTCGTCGTCAGCCATGGTCAAACGCTACCGGTTCGGCGCACCAGGCTGCGAGCGCGCGGCGCAGTTGCCACAATGAGGCATGGACAGCGGAGGGATCGACGCCGCTGCCGATTGGGAGTTTCGGCAGCTGTCAATGCCACGAGGCACGTCGCGCGGCGCGGCGCGGCGGCTGCTCAGCCAGGCCGCGGAGTACCACGGCTGGGAACTCGATCGGCTCCGGCTCTTCCCCGACGGCACCCGGCACGTGGTGCTACGGCGCCGGATTCTTCGGGTCGCCCGAACGCTCTAACTGCTCGCGAGAAACCGGTCGAGCACCCGGACGCCGAACTTCAACGCGTCGATGTTGACCCGCTCGTCGACACCGTGGAACATGCCGGCGAAGTCGAGATCAGGTGACAACCGCAACGGCGAGAACCCGTATCCGGTGATGCCAAGCTCCGAGAACGACTTGTCGTCGGTGCCGCCGAACAAGCAGTACGGGACGGGCCTGGCCCCGTCGTCCTCGCTTCGAATTGCGTTCTTCATCGCGTCGACCAGCGGGCCGGACCAGTCGGTCTCGAGGGCGATGTCCTCGTGCACCATCTCGCGGACGACGTCGGGACCGAGCAGCTCGTCGATCGTGTCGAGGAATTCGTCCTTGTAGCCGGGCAGGTAGCGGCCGTCGACGTGCGCGGTGGCCTCTTGCGGGATGACGTTCACCTTGTAACCGGCGTCGAGCATCGTCGGGTTCGCGGTGTTGCGCAGGGTCGCGGCGACGAGCGCGGTGATCGTGCCGAGCTTGTCGGCGACCGGGCGTAGGTCGTACGGGTCGATCTCGTCGCCGATGGCGTCGCCGAGCTCGGCGAGGAACGCCTCGACCGTCTTGGTGAGGCGCACCGGCCACTCGTGGCGGCCGATGCGCGCCACCGCCTCGGCGAGTTTGGTGACCGCGTTGTTGTCGTTGACAAGGCTGCCGTGGCCGGCGCGGCCATGCGCGATCAGCTTCATCCAGGCCATGCCGCGTTGCGCGGTCTGGATCGGGTAGAGGCGCAGATCTTCCCTGATTTGCAGGGAGAAGCCGCCGACCTCGCTGATCGACTCGGTGCACCCCTCGAAGAGCTCGCTGTGGTGTTGGACGAGGTAGTGCGCGCCTTTGACGCCGCCCGCTTCCTCGTCCGCGACAAAAGCGAGGACGACGTCGCGCGGCGGCCGCTTTCCCTCGCGCCGCCACTGCCGGACGAGCGCGAGGGTCATCGCGTCCATGTCCTTCATGTCGACGGCGCCGCGGCCCCACAGGCAGCCGTCCTTGATCTCGCCGGCGAACGGGTCGACGCTCCAGTGGCTCTTGTCGGCCGGCACGACGTCGAGGTGGCCGTGGATCAGCAAGGCGGGGCGGCTGGGGTCGGCGCCTTCCATGCGGGCGACCACGCTGGCTCGGCCCCTATCCGACTCGACGATCTTCGGCTCCAGGCCGACTTCGGCCAGCTTCTCCGCGACGTACTCAGCGGCCGGCCGCTCGGGCTTTATCGGGTTGGAGGTGTCGATCCGGATCAGGTCGCGGCACAGGTCGACGACCTCGTCCTCGGCGGTCGGCATCGGGATGCTCCTCTAAGCGCTGGGCGGCTGCAGTGGCGGCTGGGCGATGACCATCCTCCCCCGTCTGGGCGGCACACGCCCACGTCGTCCAAGAATGTGCCCCGCAGCTGTGCTGGGCCGGCGATCCGCGGCCATGATGACGGTGGTTGGCTGGAATGCGACCGGACACGCAGGGGTGGGTGCGCGTTGGTATCGTGTACGCCGGTCCTGCCGTATGCAGGGCTCCACGTCCGGGTGGCGGAATAGGCAGACGCGCTAGCTTGAGGTGCTAGTGCCCCAAAAGGGCATGGGGGTTCAAGTCCCCCCTCGGACACAGGTTGTATCCCTGCCGACCTGCGGCTTTGGGTTTCACGCGAGTCGAGTCGGGCCTCATGGGAGCACCGCGGGGTTTGTGAGCGCCTGGGTTAGGCCGCGAACACAGCCGACGGCGCCGGTCCTTACGAGGACCGCGTCGGCGAAGGATTGGCCGTCAGCTTGAGGTCGGCCACACGAACTCGCCAAGTATCTGTTCGCTTGGCCACGCCGGCTGGAAAACTCCTAACTGCGGCGGCACCGCACCTTGACGGCGTGTGTGGCGACGTCGACATGTACCTGGCTGCGAGGTTTCACGACGTCACCGTCGCGCTCGCATGTAACTGGCCGGTCCGCGACGATATCAAGTTCGCTCACGCGCAGCCGCTCAAACGTTGGCCCTGCACGTCGCCGAGCGAGCACGGAGGCCGTGAGGCGCAGCCACCCAATCCAGCCATGCGGCGCCATTACCAGCACGTCGAGAAGTCCGTCATCGGGTTCGGCGTCTGGCATAAGCGGCACATTGCCTTGGAGTCGGCCGACGTTGCCGATCAGGACCCCAACACTGCGGAGCGACACGACGGGGCCATCGGCGGGATGTAGCTCGACACGGAATAACGGGTCTCGCGAGTGCTTGAGCGCGCCGACGACATAGGCAAGCCACCCAACTCGCGACTTGAGGTTGTCGTTGGTGTCGTCGAGCATCGTCGCGTCGAAGCCGATTCCTGCCATCACCGCGAACGGTTCGGCGTCAAGCATGCCGAGATCAATGGGCCGATCGATGCCTGTGAAGGCAACCGCAAGTGCCCCGGCGACGTCGAGCGGTATGCCAAGGTTGCGGGCGAGCAGGTTTCCGGTGCCGCAGGGCACGATCGCCAACGGCAGCCCACTGTTCGCCAGCGCACCTAGGCAAGCGGTGACTGTTCCGTCGCCTCCGCAAATCACCACCAGATCGACACCAGCATCGAGCGCCTCGCGAACCGCCCCCGCGCCGGGATCGTCAACTGTCGTCTCGAAGTACAGAGGCGTCGTCCAACCCGGCGTAGTAGACGCCGCGGCCTTGATTACATCGATCTCGGCGCACTTGACCGGATTGATGACAAAGGCCGCCTGTTTGGTGTCGATCATGGATCGGTTGTTACCGCACGGTCGGGGTAACTACACCCCAAGAAACTTGGACGGCCGCAGCGGTTGTGACCATCAGCAAAGGCGGATGTGGGTGACGGATACCAACGCAAGCCTGCGCGGGTCGACACATGGGCGGGCCGTCGCGGCCAGTTCAATCGGCGCCTCAGTCGCTCGCGCGGGCCTGGTCGCTCGTGGCGTGATTTACCTCCTGGTCGGTTGGGTGGCCCTCATGCTCGCGATCGGTCACACGACCCAGGAGGCAGATCAGCGCGGCGCGTTGAAGACGCTGGCGGGTACGCAGTACGGCTCGGCCATGCTGTGGGCGCTCGTCGTTGGTTTCGCGGCGTACGCGCTGTGGAGGTTCAGCGAAGCCATTTGGGGCGTTGCCGGTGAAGGGAAGGGCGCTGGCGCGCGGGTGAAGTCCGGTTTCCGCGGTGCCGTGTACGCGTTCTTCGCCCTGACCACAGTGTCGGTGCTGCACGGATCAGGCTCGAGCCAAGCAACGACTCAGCAAGACGCGAGCGCGCGGGTGATGCGTCATACCGGCGGTCGATGGGTCGTCGGGATCGTTGGCGCAATCGTGGTGATTGTCGGCCTCAGTCTGATCGTCGAAGGTCTGCGCCGAAAGTGTTTGAAGACGTTGCGCACCGACGAGATGAGTCGGCCCACGCGCAGCACAGTAACAGCGCTTGGAGTAATCGGTACGACCGCGCGGGGCGTCGTTTTTGCACTCGCGGGCTGGCTTGTCGTCGACGCTGCCAAGACGTTTGACCCGGCGAAAGCCCGCGGCCTCGACAAGGCATTGCGCACGCTTCGCGACCAGAACTACGGCGCGACCCTGCTTGGCCTCGCCGCGGCGGGGTTGATCATCTTCGGTGTCTATGGCGTGTGTGAGGCACGTTGGCACCGCGTGTGAAACAGCGAGAGACAACGAAGGACGCCGCAACACTGGCGAACTGGTTCCTCTCACCCGCCGAACGGGGAAATGCGGCGACCAGCCTTGATCGACGACGCGCGGCGAGTTGGTCCGCGGGCAATGCCGTCCAGCCCTTGATTCACGGCGCGACCTACTTCACTGCGCTGCGCTCGTGTGCGGAGACCCTAAGTGCGGGCGACTCGCTCTATTTCACTGACTGGCGCGGCGACCCCGACGAGAAAATCGATGCGACTGGCGCCACGATCAGGTCCGTGTTAGCGGCGGTCGCGCAACGCGGCGGAATCGTCAATGGGCTGGTATGGCGCTCACACTGGGATCGGCTCGCCTTCAGCGCCGCCGAAAACCGCCGGCTGGGTGCCGAGATCGAAGCGGCTGGCGGATGTTGTCTCCTTGACATGCGGGTACGGGTTGGTGGCTCACACCACCAGAAGTTTGTCGTGATCCGGCACGCCAACGGCGAAAAAAGGACTGATGACGTGGCATTTGTCGGAGGCATCGACCTGTGCCACGGCCGACGCGACGACGCGATCCATGGTGGAGACCCACAGCCTCAACCGATGGCCGCTGTGTATGGTGATCGGCCGCCCTGGCACGATGTGCAGCTAGCGATTCGCGGGCCAGCGGTCGGAGACATCGAGCACACCTTTCGGGAACGTTGGACCGATCCACAGCCGTTATCGCGCGCACCATGGCGACGTGTTGCCGATCGGCTGCGCGGGGGGGCCGTCACAGCACGGGCGTTACCGGCGCAGCACATCGACCCGCCCGCAGTCGGCACCCATGCAGTGCAGGTTCTGCGCACCTACCCGAAGCGTCGGTACGGGTACCCATTCGCACCACACGGTGAACGCAGCGTCGCGCGCGGATACGCGAAGGCGCTGAGCCGTGCGCGCTCACTGATCTATCTCGAAGACCAATACATGTGGTCGTCGCACGTCGTGGAGGCGTTTGCCCAAGCGCTACGCGATCAACCGGAGTTGCGCTTCGTGGCGGTGCTGCCGCTGCATGCCGATCAAGACGGCCGAATTTCCGGACCGCCAAATGAAATAGGTCGGCTCGACGCACTTCGCGAGTTGCGGGCGGCAGGGGGCGATCGGGTCGGCGTATTCGGAGTCGAGAACGCCGCAGGTGTGCCGATTTATGTGCACGCCAAAGTCTGTGTAATCGACGATGTGTGGCTCAGCGTCGGCAGCGACAATGTGAACCGCCGCTCGTGGACCCATGACTCCGAGTTGAGCTGCGCGGTCATCGACGAAGACCGAGACACTCGCGAGCCACGCGATCCGGCGGGGCTCGGTGACGGAGCACGGGTGCTCGCACGGAACCTACGGCTGACCCTCGCGCGAGAACACCTCGGCCGAGAGCCGGATGACGACCTCGATCTTGTCGATCCGGTGCAGTTCTTCGACGCCATGGCCGCAGGCGCAAAAGATCTCGACAGCTGGCACGCGAACGGGTGCGAAAACGAACGGCCGGCGGGGCAACTGCGTCGTCACATCGACGCGCCGCTTCGTCTGAGAACGCGGCTGTTGGCGCGACCCCTATACCGGCTTGTCTACGACCCCGACGGGCGGCCGTGGCGGCTCCGCCTGGGGGGTCGGTTCTGACGATCGCCGCCGACCAATGGACGCAAGTAAACCCTTCCTCGCCTTCATGGCGCTCGCTGGGCTTCAGCCGGGCATACATCAGACACCATGAGCGCGGATTGGATCTCATGATGAAAGAACCGCTAGAGGCGTTGGAAACGGTCGCCGAGCGAATAGATGGTTCGGTTCCGGTGGCAGCCGAACCGGGCAACGTCGTGCTGATCGACGATCGGTTCGCCGCTGTCGTCGAACTTCCACTGTCGGCCTTGTACTGGTTCGTCGCGCGCAGAGCTCAACGGCTAAGCGAGAAACGCATTGAGGCTCTGCTCGCGCAACGCGGCCGGGTAGGTGCAACATGACAGCGCCGTCATCAGGCGGGCGCAGTCGCTTCGATCGGCGGCGACGGCTCGATCCCGACTCGCGGCTCGGGCTTGAACTCACCTTGTGGGGTGCGGCCGCGTTCGTCGTCCTCGTGCCGTTCGGGGTGTTGCTTGCGTTAGTTCGCTCGCATAGCTCAGGTCTGCAAAGCGCCGACCAAAGCGTTGCGGCGCACGCGCACACTCTGGCCGTCGATCACCACGGACTCGTTACGTTCCTCCAAGAAGTCAGCACCATTGGGGCACCGCGCACCTTCTGGGTGCTCGTCGGTGTGCTCTCTGTCACCCTGATCCTCCGGCGTGCCGCGCGCCTCGCGATGTGGGCCGGGGTCACGATGGCCGGCGCTGCGTTGCTCGACAATGTGATCAAAACCCTGGCCGACCGCGCACGCCCCCACTTCTCGAACCAGGTCGCGAGCGCACCTGGCAAGAGCTTTCCTTCCGGTCACGCCCTCGAATCCTTCGCCGGCGCCGCCATCTTGTTGATCGTGCTACTACCGGTGCTGCGTCCGATATGGCGCCGGATCGCCGTGGCGGTCATGATTACGGCGGTCGCCTTAATCGGGTTCGCCCGGGTGACCCTGGGCGTGCATTACGTCAGCGACGTCGTCGGCGGCTGGATCTTCGCGGCTGGCTGGGTCGCCGCGACCTGCGCGGCGTTCCGATTGTGGCGTAAGCGCGCTGATCCGCATGCGAATTCCGGAGGCCTCGACGCCGAATCGAGTCACCACCTGGTGGTGCCATGAAACGAACGGCAGGCATCCTGGCCGGCGGCGCGGCCATGTTGCTCGGGATGATGATCGGGCTCGGAATGCTCGACGTTCACCTTCTCGCGCACAGCCGATTCGGGCACGCCGACGGCTCCGTTGATGCAGCGTTGGCAAGCCACCGCGACCATCTACTGAACTCCCTCACACTCGCCGCAACCTTCGTGGCGTCGACGCTTCCGGTGGTCGTACTCGCAGCGGTGGTCGTCGCGACCGCGGGTGTTGTCTTCAAGCGGTGGCGGGAGCCGCTATTCGTCGTTGCCGTCGTCGCTGGCGAAGT
>JAICLV010000193.1 GCA_025925185.1 Acidothermaceae bacterium | reverse complement strand
GCGGTTCCGGTGCTGCTGCATCTGCTGCCGTTGCTGCCGACCGTGCGACGCGTGCTGGTCATGGTGCAACTCGAGGTCGCGCAGCGGCTTGCGGCCGGGCCGGGTGAGGAGGCGTACGGCATCCCGTCGGTGAAGGCGCGCTGGTACGGCGACGTGCGGCTGGCGGGCACGATCGGCCGGCAGGTCTTCTGGCCCGCGCCGCGGATCGACTCCGGCCTGGTGTCGATGGTTCGCCGCGAGCCACCCGTGACATCGGCCGCGCGGCAGGACGTCTTCGACGTCATTGACGCGGCATTCAGCCAGCGCCGAAAGACATTACGAGCCGCGCTTTCCGGCTGGGCGGGTTCACCGCAAAGCGCCGAGGAGGCACTCCGTGCCGCCGGCATCGACCCGGGCGCGCGCGGTGAGACGCTCGACGTGGCCGATTTCGCGCGCATCGCCGAGCATCGCCCGCGCCGATAGCATCGGTGGTTGTGTCAGTAACCGTCCGCGCGCCGGCCAAGGTCAACCTGCACCTCGGCGTGGGCCCGCGCCGTCCCGATGGCTTTCACGATCTCGCCACGGTCTTTCAGGCTGTGTCGCTATACGACGAGCTGACCGTGCATCCGTCGTCCGAACTGTCCGTCGAGGTGACCGGCGAGGGCGCGGATCAGGTGCCCGACGATGAGACCAATCTCGCGGCGCGAGCGGCACTCGCGCTTGCCGAGTTCACCGGCCGCGAGGCACACGTGCGAATCGAGATTCGCAAAGGGATTCCGGTGGCGGGCGGTATGGCGGGCGGTTCGGCCGACGCCGCCGGAGCCCTCGTCGGCTGTGACGCCCTGTGGCAGACCGAGGTCGGGCCATCGGTGTTGCACGAGCTCGCGAGCAAACTCGGCAGCGACGTGCCGTTCTGCCTTGTCGGCGGCACCGCGCTAGGGGCTGGTCGCGGCGAGCGGTTGACCACGGTGCTCGGTCGTGGCACGTATCACTGGGTTTTTGCTTTGGCGGAAGGCGGATTGTCGACGCCCGCCGTCTACGGCGAACTCGATCAGCTGCGCACGCAGACGCCGGGGTTGGCGCCCGAGGTGCCGCCGGCCCTGCTGGCCGCGTTGCGCACCGGTGACGCCCGTCGCCTTGCGCCGCTGCTTTCGAACGACTTGCAGGCCGCCGCGTTGCGGCTGAAGCCGGCGTTGCGCCGCACTCTTGAAGCGGGCCTCGACGCGGGGGCGTTGGGCGCGTTGGTGTCGGGTTCGGGCCCGCCGTGCGCGTTTCTGGTCGCCGACGAGACCGCCGCGGTGCGGGTCGCCGCCGCGTTGCCCGGCTCGGGCGCCTGCCGCGCGGTGCGGCGGGCGCACGGTCCGGTGGCCGGCGTGAAGTTGCTGGCGGGTCCCGACTTGTGAGCGTGACGAATCTGCTGAGCGTCGAGGCGGTGTCACTCTCCTACGGCGTGCGCCCTGTGTTGGACGATGTGTCGCTCGGTGTCGCCGATCGCGACCGGGTTGGCATCGTGGGTCGCAACGGCGCCGGCAAGACGACGCTGTTGCGGGTGCTCGCCGGCCTTGAGTCGCCCGACGCCGGCCGGGTGGCAACGGCGACCGGGCTGCGCGTCCGGGTGCTCGGCCAAGGTGACGAGCTCGACCCGGACGCCGTCGCGCGCGACGTCGTCGTCCGCGATCGCGCGGAGCACGACTGGGCAGCCGACCGATCCTCACGCGAGATCGTCGAGACGCTGTTGCGCGCCGACACGCTCGACCGCGTTGTCGGCACCCTTTCCGGCGGCGAGCGGCGACGCGCGGCGTTGGCGAGCCTGCTCATCGACGAGCCGGATCTACTGCTGCTCGACGAGCCAACCAACCATCTCGATGTCGAGACGATCGCTTGGCTCGCTCGCCACTTGGCCGGCCGACGCGGGGCGCTCGTCGTAGTAACGCACGATCGCTGGTTTCTCGACGAGGTGTGCACGCAGACGTGGGAGGTCGACGCGGGCGCCGTGATGCGCTACGCCGGCGGCTACGCGGCATACGTGCTCGCCCGCGCCGAACGCGAGCGGATGGCGGCGGCCACCGAGGCCCGACGACAAAACTTGCTGCGCAAGGAGTTGGCCTGGCTGCGTCGCGGCCCGCCCGCCCGCACGTCGAAGCCGCAATTTCGCATAGAAGCGGCGAACGCGCTCATCGCCGACGAGCCGCCCGCGCGCGACCGGATGCAGCTCGCCAAGTTTTCCTCGACCCGGTTGGGAAAATCGGTCTTCGACCTCGAAGGCGCGTCGCTGCGATTCGCCGACCGGCCCATCCTCGACGACGTCACCTGGCGGCTTGGGCCCGGCGACCGGGTTGGGCTCGTCGGCGTCAACGGCAGCGGCAAGACCACGTTGTTGCGCGTCCTCGCCGGTTCGCAAAGCCTGGACGACGGGCGGTTGCGCGTCGGTCAGACCGTGCGGATCGGCTACCTGTCGCAAGACGTCGCCGAACTCGACCCCACGATGCGCGTACTGGAGGCCGTGGAGTCGATCCAACGGCGCATGACGCTGGGTGATGGGCGCGAGCTTACGGCGTCCGCGTTGCTCGAGCGCTTCGGTTTTGCGAGCGACCGACAGTGGACCCCGGTTGGCGACCTGTCGGGCGGCGAACGAAGGCGCCTGCAACTGCTGCGACTGCTGATGGATGAGCCCAACGTGCTGCTGCTCGACGAGCCGACGAACGACCTCGACCTCGACACCCTCACCGCCTTGGAGGACCTGCTCGACGGCTGGGCGGGCACGTTGGTCGCCGCCTCGCACGACCGGTACTTCTTGGAGCGGGTGTGCGATGACGTCGTCGCCCTCGCCGGTGCCGGCACGCTCGTCGGTTTGCCCGGCGGCGTCGACGAATACCTGGCGCGGCGCGACGCGGAGTCTTCGTCGTCGCAAGCAATCCCCGACGACGGGCCGGCCGAAGCCCGGCTGTCGGCAGGCGACATCAGACAGGCGCGCAAAGACCTCGCGCGTCTCGAGCGGCAGCTCGACAAACTCGCCCAAAAAGAGCAATTACTGCACGAGCAGTTAGCGGCCGCCGCAACCGACTACGAAAGGTTGCAGAGTCTCCAGGCGGAATTGCGCTCCTTGCATGAGGAACGCGCTCGGTCCGAGGAGTCGTGGCTGTCGGCGGCCGCTCTCCTGGAGCGCTGAGCTGGCTACCCATTTCGTGACACATACACAACTCTCACCCAATGTCCTTGTCGGCGCCTGATAGCTGCGGCATGCTCGGCATGCTCAATCAAGGAGCACTGGTCGGGAGGGCCCTGATGAGAACGCGCCTGAACAAGTTGGTCGTTGCGGCCGCGGTGATCGCGGCGCCGGTCGTCGGCTTGGCATCGCCCGCTGCGGCGACCACGAGCGTCGGCTGCGGGTCGACCGTCAGCGGGCACCCGACGCTCAAGCACGACCTGCACTGCCACGGCGACGGCGTCACGTTGCTCGGCGGCACGCTGAACCTGAACCACCACACCATCACCGGCGACGGCACCGGCAACGGGATCGTGGTGGCAGGCGCAAAGGCGACGATCAAGAACGGCAACATCGCCAAGTTCGGGACGGGCGTGACGGCGACCGTCGACGACGCGGTGGTCACGCTCGACCACGTGACCATCAGCCGTATCACTGGGACGGCAGTTGACGGCACGACGATCAACAAGGCGAATCTGAGCCACGTCAGCTTGCGCGACAACAAGGGTGACGCCCTCGTCGTCATCGCTCCGAACGAGGCATCGGTTTCTCATTCGACGATCAACCGCAATGGCCGGGGCGTTGTGCTCGTCGTTGACGGCCAGGCCGACGTTAAGGACACCGTGATTGACTCAAACGGTGTCGGCCTCGACTGTTCCCAAGGCCTGGTTTCGGTTTACCACAGCGCTTTCTCTCGCACCGACACCGGGGTGTCGTTGGCCGAGTGCGAAGGTTCCAGCTTCACGTTGTCTGGTTTCGTCGGCAACCGCGGCAGCGCGATCGCTGAGACCGAGGCGTACGCGAACCCCGGTCAGGCAACGTTGACTGTCACGCGCGATGTGTTCTACCAGAACGCGACGGGTCTTCAGCTCAGTGCCGCAGGTCGTGCAGACGTGGTTCGAGACAGCCTGTTCGCTCATAATCGCAACGGGATCGTCGCGTCCTGCGGCTTCGCGTGCGACGAAGGCCTGGTCACCGACGACCAGTTGACTTCGAACT
>JAICLV010000055.1 GCA_025925185.1 Acidothermaceae bacterium | reverse complement strand
CGATCGTGGCCGCGCTGTTCTTACGCGAGTTCGCCGGACGACGTGAGGAAGGGCGCCGGTGGGCCCACCTCGACATCGCGGGCGTCGGCCGGGCAGAGGCCGACGAGCACGAGGTGATCAAGGGCCCAACCGGCTACGGCGTCCGGTTGTTGTTGCACTGGCTCGCGGGTTCGGCAGACCCGCTGCGCGGCCTGCGCTAGCGGGTGGTCACGCCGCCGAGGGGGCCCAGCCGCGTCACCTGCGCCAGCCGCGGGCGGGGGCTGGCTGGTGCGGGCAACCGCGTGGGCCAGGGCTTCGTGCTGTCCAGACTGGAGGCGTCATAACGGAACGAGCGCAGTAGCCCACTCGCCGCGAGCGCCGACACAACGGCGCGTGTAGGGGCACGCAGGACCAACTGGCGGCCCTGCTCGCGGCAGCGGTTGCCCGCCCAGACCAGCACGGCCAGGCAGGTCGAGTCGATGAAGGGCACCTCGGACAGGTCGACGAGCAGCTCGCGCTCCTCGCCGTCGCCGAGGGCTCCGAACGCCTCGCGCAGTCGGCGGGCGTTGGCGATGTCTAGCTCTCCCCAGAGGCGGACGACGAGCCGGTTCTCCTCGCGCTCGAGGTCGAAGCGGAAAACGCTCTGTCCGCTGGACGGTGCGCGCGTGCTGTTGGCCTGGTACATGTCGCCGTGATCCTTCCGCTGGCTTCCTCCGTACCAGCGAGCATGCGGGTCCAATGTGTCCAACCGCCTACGCATTTGTTTGCGGTTGCGTGACGAAAGAAGGGGGCCACGCGCGGGCCCGGCATCGCCTTCGCCGGCATGGCATATTTGGCGCGTGTCGCGCATCTTGCTCATCGAAGACGACGACCGCATCCGGACGTCGATGCGGTTGGCGCTGCAAGATGAGGGTCACGAGGTCGTGGAGGCCGACCGGGCGGAAGAGGGGTTGCGGCTGTTCAACGCCGAGGGCGCGGACGTCGTCCTCGTCGACCTGATGTTGCCCGACATCGACGGTTTTGAGTGCACCCGCCAACTCCGGCGCGGCAGCGACGTCCCGATCATCATGGTCACCGCGCGCACCGACACGCACGACGTCGTCGCCGGCCTCGAGGCGGGTGCCGACGACTACGTCACCAAGCCCTTCGAGATGAAGGAGCTGTCGGCTCGACTCCGCGCGCTGCGCAGGCGCAGCCGGCCGAGCTCGGCGACGCCCGAGGTGCTCCACGTCGGCGACCTGGAGATCCGGCCCGACGAGGGCGTCGTGTTGCGTGGGGGCAAGGAGATCCACCTCACCCGCACCGAGTTCCGGCTGTTGTGCGAGCTGGCCTCCGCGCCCCAGCGGGTGTTCAGCAGAGAGCTGTTGCTGGAAAAGGTGTGGAGCTACGACTACTTCGGTGACGGGCGCATCGTCGACGTCCACGTGCGCCGGCTGCGCACCAAGATCGAGCCCGACCCGGGCCAGCCGGAGATGCTGGTGACCGTGCGCGGGCTCGGCTACAAGCTGCAACCGTGATGTCGCCCTTCCGCCGCCGGCGGTTGGGCCTGCGGTCGCGTGTGACGCTGGTCTACAGCGTCGGCGCCCTCGTCCTCGCCGCGGTCATGGCGGCGCTCGCGTTCGGTCTTGCCCGCAAGTACCTGCTCGGCGAGCGCGAGACGTCGGCGAAGCGGCAGACCTTCGCCAACGCGGGGCTGGTGCGCTCCGACCTGCGTTCGGTCGACGCCGACGTGACGTCGTTCCTCGGCACCCTGCCGACGGGCAGCGAGTCGGACTCGTTCGTCTACCGACGCGGACAGTGGTTCGGCAGCTCCGTCGGTCTTGGCTACAACCGGCTGCCCGGCGACATCGTCGCCAAAGGCCGCGACGGCACCGCGGCGACGCAACGGTTTGAGTACAGCGGTGTCACCCAGATCGCCGTCGCTGTTCCGCTGAAGCAGGTCGACGCCGTGTATTTCCAGGTGTTCTCGCTACGCGAGCTCGACTCCACGCTTCAGATTTTGTCGGCGTCGCTCGCCGTCGCGGCCGGCGTGACCACCCTCGCGGGCGCGATGCTCGGCATGTGGGCCAGCCGCCGCGCGCTGCAGCCGGTGCGCGACGTGGCCTTCGCCGCGAACGACATCGCGAGTGGCAACCTCGACACCCGGCTGCGCGTCGCCGAGGACCCTGACCTCGCCAAGCTCGCGGGCGCCTTCAACGCGATGGTCGACGCGGTGCAGAACCGGATCGCGCGCGACGCCCGGTTCGCGTCCGACATCAGCCACGAGTTGCGCTCGCCGCTCACCACCCTCGCGACGTCGCTCGTCGTGCTGGCCCGCAACACCGGCGGCTGGACCGACGCGCAGCGGCAGGCCCTGGAGTTGATGACCGCCGAGGTCACCGGGTTCCAGCGCCTGGTCGAGGACCTGCTCGAGATCTCCCGGGCCGACGCCGGCGCCACGAACCTGGTCTTGGACGACGTGTTCGCCGGGGAGTTCCTCCGCCGCGTCGCCGCGATCGTCTACCCGGGCGTGTGCCTCGACATCGCCCCCGACGCGGACGACGCGATCCTGCGGATCGACAAGCGCCGCCTCGAGCGCGCGTTCACCAACCTGGCGCAAAACGCCGAACGCTATGCCGGTGGTGCGGTGCGGCTCGGGTTGTGCCGCACGTCGTTCGGCGTCCGCTTCGAGGTGGACGACGCCGGCCCCGGCGTGCCGATCGTCGACCGAGAGCGGGTGTTCGAGCGGTTCTCGCGTGGCGGGGCCGGACGACGCGTGCCGGGCACGGGCGTGGGCCTCGGATTGGCGCTGGTGTCGGAGCACGCGGCGCTACACAACGGCCGGGTCTTCGTCGAGGAGCGGCCGGGTGGCGGGGCGCGGTTCGTCATCGAGCTGCCGGTGGAGGCACCGTAAGTGCCGACCAATCCGGTGGAGGCACCGTAAGTGCCGACCAACGAGGTGGAGGACGCGTGAGACGGCGGGCGATGATCGCTGTGACCGCTGCCGCGGTGTTCGCGGTGTTCGCGGTGGCGGGCTGCGGCGTCGGCGGGCAACAACGCGCGGTGGTGATCCCCAGCGGTGACCTGCCGTCGGTGCTGTCGGGGCCGCTCGGCAGCCCATCGGCGACGTCCAGCCACGAGCCGCCGACGTCGTCCGGGCCGGCCAGTGCCGGCGCGTCCTCGTCACCGTCGATCATCGGCAGCTCGCTCGCATCGTCGGTGTACCTCGTCGACGACAAGACGAACCGGCTGGTCGCGGTGCACCGCTCGCGCAACCAGACGGCGACCTTGTCGACGTTGATCTCGACATTGCTGAGCGGCCCGACGGAGGCCGAGTCGGCGGCCGGGCTCACTACGGCGATCAACACGTCTCCGACGCTCAACAAAATCACCATCCAGGGGCCGCTCGCGATCATCGACTTGAGCTCGAGCTTCGGAGAGATCCGCGGCGCGGGGGAGGTCCTCGCGTCGGCGCAGGTCGTGATGACCGCGGTGTCGTACCCCGGGACGGAATCGGTGTTGTTCACCCTCGACGGCACCCCGACCGCGGTACCGCTGGTGAGCGGTGTGCTGTCGTCGGCCCCGCTGACGTTCGCCGACTACGCGTCGCTGCTCGCCATCGCGCAGCCCTAGCCGGCCCTAGGCAGCCCTAGGCAGCCCTAGGCAGCCCTAGCCGGTCTTCTTCACCGCCACCAAAAGCCCGTCGCCGATGGGAAGCAGCGACGAGACCAGCCGCGGGTCGTCGCGCACTGTCTTGCCGAGTTGGCGCACCGCGATCGTCGACGGGTCGCGCTGCGCGGGGTCGGCCACCTTGTCGTGCCAGGTGGCGTTGTCGAACGCGACGACGCCGCCGACCCGCAGCAGCCGGACGGCCTGCTCGAGGTACTCGCCGTACTCGGTCTTGTCGGCGTCGCAAAACACGAGGTCGTACGCGCCGTCGGTGAGCCGCGGCGTGACGTCGAGCGCGGTGCCACAGATGAGCCGGGTGCGGGCCGGCGCGAAACCGGCGTCTGCGTAGGCCTGCTTGGCCAGCCGCTGATGCTCGGCCTCCGCGTCGACCGAGGTCAACACACCCTCGGGATGCATGCCGCGCAACAGCCAGATGCCGGAGACGCCGCAGCCGGTGCCGATCTCGACGACCGCGCGCGCGTCGAGCGTCGCGGCGAGGAACCGCAGCGCCGCGCCACCGCCCGGCTTGATCGGGACCGCGCCCATCTCGCCGCCGCGGCCGGCGGCGGCGCGCAACACGTCGTCCTCGCCGATGAAGTCCTCGGTGTACTGCCAGGTCGCCTGCAGTCCGGAGATGGTGGCCTCCTTGTGATCGCCCGCGCCAGCCTAACGCCGAGAGGAACCGACGCAAGGTGTGACGCGTTTGACATCTCGAACGTCATCAGGTCATCAGGAAAACCTCAGGAATGGGTTTCAAGATGCACATAACGCATGGAGGTGCCGCCCTGATGACCGAACTCGCCAAGCCTGACACGAGCCCGCCCGCCGCTGGCGGCTGGCAACCCCCGGCCTGGGACGAAGTGGTGCGTGCCCACGGCCCGCGGGTCTATCGGCTCGCCTACCGGCTCACCGGTAACGCGCACGACGCAGAAGACCTCACCCAGGACGTGTTCGTTCGCGTGTTCCGCTCGCTGTCGTCGTACACGCCAGGCACGTTCGAGGGCTGGCTGCACCGCATCACCACGAACCTGTTCCTCGACAACATGCGGCGCAAGGCCCGCATCCGCTTCGAGTCGTTGTCCGACGACGCGCCCGAGCGGCTGGCCGGTCGCGAGCCGACGCCCGCGCAGGCCTACGACGAGACGCATTGGGACGACGACGTGCAGCACGCGCTCGACTCGCTGGCGCCGGAGTTTCGGGCCGCGGTGGTGCTGTGCGACATCGAAGGTTTGTCCTACGAGGAGATCGCCGACGTCCTCGGCATCAAGCTGGGCACCGTGCGCAGCCGCATCCACCGCGGCCGGGCGCACCTGCGGACGGCCCTCGCGCACCGCGCTCCCCAGCGGCGCACGGTCACCGGCCGCCGCATCGCACCGAAGATCTCCACGGCCGGGTTCGCGGCCACATGAGTCATCTGGGCGACCTGTCGACCGTGCTCGCCGACGACGAGCACGGCACGTGGGTAGACCTGTCGCTCGACGTCCGGTTGCGGGCGCTCGCGCACGTCGCCGACTGTCCCAGTTGCCGGGCCGAGGTCGACGAGCAACGCCGGGTCAAGGCGCGGGTGCGGCTCGCGGCCGGCGCCCCGACGGTGCAAGCCATGCCAGCCGGGCTGCTCGACTCGTTGCTGCGGCTTCCTGCCTCGCCGCAGCGACCCCCCGTGTCGGGCCGCCCGGCCCAACTCGTGCCCAGCGCGGGCACGACGATCCGCCGGGGCCGTTACGTCGCGGCCGCCGGTATCGCCGCGTCGGTCGTCGTCGGTCTCGGGGGAGCCGGTTTCGGCGGCGCGGGCGCGGCGGTCCCGGGTGGGGCGTCGGCCGGACCGGTGGGCGCCCCGCCGAGCGCGCCGGCCAGCACGTCGGGCCCGGGCGCCTCGCAGACCGTCCCGGTGGGATTCGGGGCGTCGACGACCGCGCCGGTCACCCGGCTGTTCGCCGGCTCGGCGCAAACCGCGCTGTCAGTGGTGTATCGCAGGCCCTGACGCCCCTGACGGTGTGAGTCCGAGCGGGCGGCCGACCAGCCCGCGCTCACGCACCGCGAGCGACTCGCCGATCTTCACCAGCTCGGCGGCCGCCGGCGCGTCGGGATAGGCGAGCACGAACGGCTCGCCGACGTCGCCGCCCGTGACGATGCGGGGATCCAGCGGGATTTGACCGAGAAGCGGGACGTCGACGCCGAACGTCCGGCTGAGCGCCGAAACCACGGTCTCGCCGCCGCCCGACCCGAAGACCTCGACCCGCTCGCCGCAATGCGGGCACGGTAGCCAGGCCATGTTCTCGATGACGCCCGCGATGCGCTGGCGAGTCTGCACGGCGATCGTGCCGGCCCGCTCGGCCACCTCGGCGGCGGCCAACTGCGGCGTGGTGACGACGACGATCTCCGCGCCCGGCACGAACTGGGCGAGCGAGATCGCGATGTCGCCGGTACCCGGCGGCAGGTCGACGAGCAGCACGTCGAGGTCGCCCCAATAGACGTCGGTGAGGAACTGGTTGAGCGCGCGATGCAGCATCGTGCCGCGCCACGCGACCGGGGTGTTGCCCTCGATGAACATGCCGATCGAGATCACCCGCACACCGGTCGACGAGGTGGGCGGCATGATCATCCCGGCGACCTGGGTCGGCCGGGCCTCCGGGCCGATGCCGAGCATGCGCGGCACCGAGTGGCCGTAGATGTCGGCGTCAAGCAGGCCGACCGCGAGCCCGCGCTGGGCGAGCGTCGCCGCGAGGTTGACGGTGACCGACGACTTCCCGACCCCGCCCTTGCCGGACGCGATCGCGTACACCCGGGTGAGCGACGTGGGTTCGTTGAACGGGATCGCCTTTTCCTGGCCGCCCGGGCCGCGCAACTGCTCCTTGAGCGTGGCGCGTTGCTCGTCGGACATGTACCCGAGCTGCACCTCGACGGCGGTGACGCCCGGCACCTTGGCGACGGCGTTGACGACGTCGGTGCGGATGCGGTCTTTGAGCGGGCAGCCGGGCACGGTCAGCAAGACCGCGACGGTCACCCGGCCGGCGTCGTCGATGTCGACGTTCTCGACCATGTTGAGTTCGGTGATGGGGCGGTGGATGTCGGGGTCTTGCACAGTTGCAAGCGCTTCTGTGACTGCTTGCGCCGTAGGGCGCCCGGCCTGATCCACGACTCGATCGTACGCGGCGTTTACGATGCCGACTGTGACCGGTTCCGTACAGGAAGCGCCCGCCGTTCGCCTGTCGTCCGCGCAACTTGCGGCGTGGCGCGCGTTCTTGCGGGCACACGCCCACGTCGTCCGGAGATTGGAAAGCGAGCTGCTCGCGGCAGGGGAGTTGCCGCTTGCCTCCTACGACGTCTTGGTGCAACTGACTGAGGCGCCGCTGCGGCGGCTGCGAATGACCGAGCTGGCCGACCGGGTGCTGCTGTCGCGCAGCGGTCTGACCCGGCTGGTCGACCGCCTTGAGCGGCAGGGGCTGGTGCGCCGGGAGCCATGTCCCGACGACGCGAGGGGCATGTACGCGGTGGCCACGGATGACGGCGTCGACCGGCTGCGTCGGGCGTCGCGCGTGCACCTCGACGGCGTGCGACGGCACTTCGTCGACCGCTTCGGCGCGGACGAGCTCGCCGCGTTGGGCGGGCTACTTGGTCGGCTGTCGACGTGACCGGCGACGCTCCCGCACGGGCGCGTGCGGGCTGCGTTGCGCCAGTTCGGTCAGTCGCGCTTTGACGTCGTCGCGGTCGGTGGGATCGCCGATCTCACTGACCAGCACGGCGGGCAGCGTCGCGGTGCGCGTCGCCGACCGCAACGTGCGCAGCAGTTCTGTGCCGGCGACGTCGGCGAGCGCGTCTTGGATCACCACGGCGTCGTAGTCCTTCTCCCATAACTGAGTGAGGGCGGCGTCTCCGGTCGGTGCGGTCTCGAGCACCATCGCGCTGTCAACGGCGGCGGTGACCAAGTCGCGGAAACCCTCCTCGTCGCCGACGAGCAACAGCCGGGGCACTCGCGAGGCGTTCTGTCGTCGCTCCACCCGAGTCGGGCGGCCCGCGCTCGTTCGACACCAGGGACAGATCTTCCAGCCGGTCTCCAGCGGGCGCGCGCACTTCGCGCAGTGGCCGCGGTCGACGATCGTCGCGCACCACGGACAGGCGACCATGTCGTCGGCGAGTGCGCGGTCGCACGCCTTGCACCGCCGAAATCCCGCGACGTCGACCTGGGTGACCCGCAACACCTCCTCGAATGTCGTCTCGCCGCGGCGCGCCCGCGCGAGCCCGGCGGCGCGCATCGTCGTCATCCCGGCCGCTCGCGCCGCCGCGCCGAGGGCGGCCTCGGTCGGCGTGCGCAGGAGCACCGATCGCAGGCTCGCGGTGATCGGCAAGACCTCGAAAATGCCGGTGCGGCCGCGGAAACCGGTGTTCCCACATTGCTCGCAGCCGCGGCCGCGCATCGGCGTCGCGTCTTTGATGTCGTCGTCGGTGAGGCCGAGCAACTGCAACACCTTCGCGCTCGGGTGGTACGGCGCCGCGCAGTTGTCGCATGGTTTGCGCACCAGCCGCTGGGCGACCACCATTGTCAGCGACGACGCCACCAAAAACGGCTCGACGCCCATGTCGACGAGGCGGGTCAGCGCTGAGACTGCGTCGTTTGTGTGCAGGGTCGTCAACACCAGGTGGCCGGTGAGCGACGCCTGCGACGCGAGCTCAGCGGTCTCGCTGTCGCGGACCTCCCCGACGAGCACGATGTCGGGGTCTTGCCGCAGCACCGACCGCAACCCCTTGCTGAACGACAGGCCGATGCGGTCGTTGGTCTGCATCTGGGTGATGCCAGGGAGCTGGATCTCCACCGGGTCCTCGAGGGTCACGACGTTCTTGTCGGACGTCGCGATGTGCGACAGCACCGAGTACAAGGTGTGCGTCTTCCCCGACCCGGTGGGCCCGGTGATGAGCACAAGCCCTTGCGCCGCAAGGGTTCCGGTGAGCAGCGTCTCGAGTTGCGACTCGTCGAGGCCGAGCTTCGAGACCGGCGGCACCGTGTCACCGCTCGCGAGCAGCCGGATGACGACCTTCTCGCCGTGCACCGACGGCACCGTGCTCACCCGCGCGTCGACGCTCGCGCCCTCGATGTTCAACCGGGTGCGGCCGTCTTGCGGCAGCCGACGCTCGGCGATGTCGAGACCAGAGACGATTTTCAGCCTGCTCACCAGCGCCGGCGCGGCCGATCTCGGCACCCGCATGACGTCGCGCAGCAACCCGTCGACGCGGTAGCGGATCCGCAGGCCGTCGCTTTGCGGCTCGACGTGGATGTCGCTCGCGCCTAGGCGAACCGCCTCGGCGACGATGCCGGCGGCGAGGCGCACGGTCGGAGCTTGGTCGGCGGCCGTTTGAAGGTCGGCCTCGTCGACTTGGTCGCGGTCGTCGGCCACCGCCGACAGCTCGACGCGGTCGTCGCCCAGTGCCCATGCCCGCGCCAGCTGGTCGCGCAATTGGGAGTCGGTGCACACCACGACGGTGAGTGTGGTCGCGCCGGTGTACAACCTGACGTCGTCGAGCGCGACCACATTGGTGGGGTCGGACGTCGCGACCTTGATGCTCGATCCGGTCGGACCGATCCGGCCGATCACGAGCATCCGGTTCCGTTCGGCGACTTGGCGCGGCAGCATCCGGGCGACGCCGAGTTCGAGGTTGTGCCCGGCGAGATCGACGAGTTCGAGCCCGAGCAGATCCGCGAGCGCCGCGGCAAGCTGGTGCTCGGTGAGAAGACCCTTCTCGACCACGACTTGGCCAAGGCGACGCCGCCTGCCGTCGTCCGGGTTCTTCTGCGCGGCGAGCGCCTCGCGCAGTTGCGTGAGCGTGAGCACCCCGCTGTCGACCAGCAGGTCACCGAGCCGCCGCCGCGCGGGAACCTGCTCGGCGATCGTCATGCCATTCATTTTCGGGGCGCGACGAGCGGCAAGCAGCGCCCGTCCGCCCGCCGGGCGATCGGCCTAACGGACGACGGGGCCGCGCCGTTCGGACGACTCCGCGTCGTTGTGCTCCCGCTGCGCTGGGTAGCCAGCCGACTCGAGTTGGCGCACTGTCACCTTTCCGAGACATCGGGTTCACCCGCCTGCTCCAGGTCTGACGAGTACCGTCATCGCGTGCGGAGATTGATCGACCTGCTCGGCGAGGCTGTGCTCCTTGTCGACTCGGCCGGTCTCGTGCGCGCCGCCAACCCGGCGGCCCGTCAACTTCTCATGAGCGTCCACGACGACCTGGTCGGGCGGCCGATGGTCGAGCTGGTCTCGCACGACACGGTGGCGGCGTTCAAGTCGGCGTGGGACGCGGCGCTGGGAAGCGACGACTCGGCCGCGCCGGGAGGCGCGGCGTCCGTCCCGGCGCCGGTCTCGATCGTGCGTGGCGACGGCCGGGCCGTGTCGGCCGAGTTGACGCTCGCCCGGGTCGAGCAGGTGTCGTCGGGCGACTTCGCCGTGGCGGTTGTGTTGCGCAGCGGGTCGGGCGCGGTGCGCGACGCGTTGCTCACCCAGCTGTCGGTCGCGCAACGCGCGCAGCGCTTCCTGCTCGACGCGGCGGCCGTGATCATGGACGCGAACGGGTTCCGAGAGTCGCTGCGCGCGATAGCCGCCGTCGCGGTGCCCTCGCTCGGCGACGTGTGTTTGATCGACGCCGTCGATGAGCGTGGCCGACTCGTGCGGATGGCGTCCGCGCACAATGACCCGGTGCACGCCGACTTAATCGACGAGCTGCGCCACAACTATCCGCCGGACGCGTTCGGCGCGCACCCGAGCCTGCGCGCGATCCGCGAGCGGCAGTCGGTGTGGAGTCGCGACCTCACGGACGACGAGCTGCGCAGAATCACCCGTGATCAGCGCCACCTCGAGATCGTGCAAACGCTGGGTATCACCGGATACATGTGCGTGCCGCTCGTGGCCGGTGGCGAGCCGCTCGGGTGCATGACACTCATCACCGGTCCGTCAGCGCGAAGAATCGGGCCGGACGACGTGGCGCTCGCCGAGCAGCTGGCGCGCCAGGTCGCGCAGGTCATCGCCAAGGAGCGCAGGTACGACGAGGTGCGAGCCAGCTCGCACACCTTGCAGGCCAGCCTGCTCCCAGCGGAGGCTCCGCGCATCGAGGGGCTCGACGTGGCGGTCCGCTACGTCCCCGGCACCCGCGACGCAGAGGTCGGCGGCGATTTCTGGGACGTCGTCGAGCTGCCCTCCGGCGAGGTGGCGCTGGCCATCGGCGACGTCGCGGGGCACGACGCGGTGGCGGCGGCGATGATGGCGCAATTGCGCAGCGTCTGCCGCGCGCTGCGACCGAGCACGCAAACGCCGGCGGATCTCATCGATGCCCTGCAAGCCACGTGGGATCAGCTCGGCCTCGACCGCGTCGCCACAGCGTCGTTCGCGAAGCTGAATTGCGATAGCGGCGAATTGCGCATCGCCAGCGCCGGCCACCCGCCGCCGATTCTCATCGACGCAAACGGCGCGACCGCGGTCGACGTCGACCCAACTCCGCCGCTCGGCGCGGCGACGTCGCTCGCCGTCAACTGGGTGGGCAAGCTGGAGCCGGGCGCCACGCTCGTCTTCTACACCGACGGTTTGGTCGAGGACCGCTATCGCGACGTCGATGACGGTGTGCGCCGGTTGATCCGCACCGCGATCTCCGCGTCGGTCACGGACGCCGCTGAGCTGGCCGAACGGCTTCTCACCTGCATTCCCGACGACGATCGCAGCGACGACGTCGCCTTGCTGGTGGTGCGCCGGGTGATCTGACCCCGGTCTCAGGCTGGCGGTGTCAGGCGGTCGAGGTGGCTCGCGATTGGTTCTCGATGAGTTCGGCCCAGACGGTCTTCGACCCGTCCGGTTCGGTGTCGACCCCCCATGCGTTCGTGAGGGCGGCGACGATGTGCAGCCCACGGCCGTGCTCGCGCGTCTCGGTGAGCAGCTGCACATCGGGGATCTGGGATCCCCGGTCGTTGACCTCGACGCGCAACACCGAACCGTCGCTGCCGCGCGTCCGGGAGAGCCGCAGCTCGCACCCCTTCTGCGTGTGCGCGATCGCGTTCGTCACGAGTTCGCTGACCACGATCACCGCGTCGTCGATGACGTGATTGGCGTTCCACATCTGCAGCGCGTGCCGGACGAAGCGCCGTGCGGTCTGGACGCTCGCGTAGTTGCGGGACAAGCGGATGGTGAACTCGCCAGTGCGTTGCCCGGCGACGGTCGCGAGCAGGTTCATCAGGTAAGTCAGGTCGCCGCCTTTGGTGACGTAACCCTCGACTCGCTCGCTGATCCAATGGCGGTCGGCTGTCTCCGTGCCCGAGAAGACGACGATCTTCGGCGTCGCGGCGATCGCGTGCAGCCGAGTCAGCACCTCGCGGCCGGCGAGGTCGGGTAATCCGAGATCGAGGACGACGATGTCGGGCCGCAGTTCGCTCGCGAGCTCAACCGCCTCGGCGCCCGTGCCCGCCTCACCGACCACCTCGAACCCGCCGTGTCGCCGCAGCGCCAATCGCAATGCGCGCCGCAGCTCCGGCACGTCGTCGACCAGAAGGATCCGGGTCATCGCGGCGATGCCAACCCGCCCTCTGGCTCGGGTGAAGGCGCCGGACCGCGACCGGCGAAGGCGGGCAGCGTGACCACGAAACGTGCGCCCGGCTCGGCGTTCTCGTAATGCGCGTCGCCGCCGTGCGCCCGGGCGAGTTCGCGGACGATGAACAGGCCGAGCCCCGTTCCGGACCGGGTGCCGGACGCGAATCGTTGGAATAGCAGTGGTTGTTGGGCTGCCGACACACCGGGCCCGTGGTCACGCACCTCGATCCGTACTCGCGTTGAGTCCGCTCGGGCGGCGCGCAAGGTGATCGGCCCGGATCCGTACCGAATCGCGTTGACGACGAGGTTCTCGACCAGTTGCCAAAGGCGGTCGTGGTCGGCGTTCGTCCAAAGGTCACGCTCGCCGACGACCGTGAGGTCAACGCTGGGATCGAGCGCCTGCGCCGAGATGGCCGCGTCGTTGAGCACCGCCATCAGCTCGACCGGCTTCATCTGCAGCCGCATCGCCCCTGTCTCCAACCGGGCTGCGGTGAGCAGGTCGGCGAGCAGTCGCCGCAATCGGGCCGCGCTGGACTTCATCGCGTGCACCGTCCCCGCGCGCTCCTCGTCGTCCATGCGGTCGAGGTCCGCGGCGAGTGAGTCGGCGGAGCCGAGGAGCACGGTGAGCGGCGTGCGGAGCTCGTGCGCGGTGACGGCGAGAAACTCTGCCTGTTCCTCGACTCCTCGGGCGAGTTCGACGTTCGCCCGTTCCAGGCTGCGGTTGGCCTCGCCCAACTCGGTCATCGTGCGCTCACGCTCGTTGGCGACGTGGCGTCGCTCGGTGATGTCACGCGTCACCTTGGTGAACCCGACGTGCTCGCCGACCGGGTTTCGGACCGTCGTGATGAGCACGCTGGCCCAAAACCGGGTGCCGTCCTTTCTGACCCGCCAGCCCTCTTCTTCGTAGTGGCCCTCGCGCAACGCGATGCGCAACTCGTGCTCGGGATGCCGCGACTCTTTCTTGTCCGGCGGGTAGAAGACGCGGAAGTGCTGACCGATGATCTCCTCGGCGGTGTAGCCGTTGATGCGTTGCGCGCCGGCGTTCCAGCTGACGACGTGACCGCCGGGGTCGAGCATGAAGATCGCGTAGTCCTCGACCACCTCCACGAGCAGCCGGAATCGCTCCTCGCTTTGCCGCAGGTCCTCCTCCGCCGCGCGCTGCGCCGTGACGTCTTGCACCTGGATGAAGAAGTACAGCGGGCGCTTGGCCTCGTCGCGGACTGGCGAGATCGTCACCATGACCCGGCGGTCGGGGTGGTGGCGGGAGGCGTGCTCGAATTGCGTCAGCTCGGCGTCGACCGCTCGCATCATCGCCTCGCCGACGACGTCCTCGTTCGTCGCGAGCGCGGCGTAGGGCCGACCGACGATTTCGTCGCTGGTGAGCCCGAATATCTCGGCCAGCTTGCGGTTTGCCCGCACAACGCGACCGGCCAACGTCATGGTGCCCATGCCAATCGCCGCTTCTTCGAACACCTCGCGGAATCGCTCGACGTGCTCGTCGAGGAACCGCTCGTCGACGGCGGCGGGCGCCCCGGCCGAGCCGACTTCGCTGAGCTCGGGAACGACTCTCCGGCGTCGTGGTCGGGCGGGGTCGAGGGCGAGCACCCGGGCGAGCTCGTCCGGCAGCGGCTTCGAAGCCGGTGACTTCTCCAAGAACGCCGACGCGCCGAGCTGCTTCGCGCGCTCGGCCAGCCCGTGGGAGTCGAAGCCGGTGTACATGACGACCTGGGTGCGCGGCGACGTCGTGCGGACATGGGGCAGCGCCTCGAGCCCATCCATGATCGGCATGGAAACGTCGAGCAACAGCACGTCGGGCTG
>JAICLV010000228.1 GCA_025925185.1 Acidothermaceae bacterium | reverse complement strand
TGGCCCGACATCGTGCTGGCGCCGGGCGCGGTGCGTTTCTCAAGCGACGCGTGAGCCGATGACGATCGCGATCGCGTTGCCGCGGCAACGCGTGTACCGGCCGGCCGAGCCGGTCGACCTGCACGCGACCCTCGGCACGCACAGGCACGGGCCGTACGACCCCTGTCATCAGATCGACGCCGCAGGCGCGCACTGGCGCACCTGGCGCACACCAGACGGTCCGGTGACGACCAGATTCGCGGCCGGCAAAGGGGAAATCGCGGTCGACGCCTGGGGCAATGGCGCGAGCTGGGCGCTCGACGCCGCCCCCGCATTGCTTGGCGCCGACGACGAGTGGGCGGGCCTCGACCTCGACCACGCGGTCTTGCGCGACACCCGCCGGCGCAACCCGGGCCTTCGGCTCAGCCGCAGCTCGCGCGTGTTCGAGGCGTTGATCCCGGCGGTCATCGAGCAATTGGTTGCGAGCGTCGAGGCGCATCGTAGTTGGCGGCAGCTGGTCAACCGGTTCGGCGACAGGGCGCCCGGTCCCGCGCCCACCGGGTTAAAGGTCGTCCCCGAGGCGCGCGTCTTGCGGGAGATCCCCGACTGGGAGTGGCATCGGCTCGGCCTCGACGGTCGCCGCCGGAGAACCGTCATCGCCGCGGCGCACGTCGCGCATCGCGTCGACGAGTGCGCGTATCTCGACGTCGAGGCATCAGCGAAGCGACTGCGGTCACTGCCCGGTGTTGGTCAATGGACCGTCGCCGAGACTTTGCAACGCAGTCACGGCGCGCCCGACCTGGTGTCGGTCGGCGACTACCACATCCCCAACCTGGTCGGCCTCGCGTTGACCGGCGCGCCACGCACGGACGACGACGGGATGCTCGCGTTGCTCGCGCCGTACGCGGGACACCGGCAGCGCGTCGTCCGGCTTCTCGAGGCAAGCGGACGACGCGCGCCGCGGTGCGGCCCGCGAGCGCAACTGCGCGACTACCGTCGTTCGTGATTGGGAGGGCGCGATGGGGCTCGACGACATCGACCAGCAGATCGTCGCGTTGCTGCGCGAAGACGCGCGGGCGAGTTTCGCCGAGATCGGGGCGAGCGTCGGATTGAGCGCCCCCGCCGTGAAGCGGCGGGTCGACCGGTTGCGAACGTCGGGCGTCATCACCGGGTACGCCGCTGTCGTCGACCCGTCGGCGCTGGGCTGGACGACGGAGGCGTACGTCGAGGTCTTCTGCCAGGGCAAGACGACGCCGGCGATGATCGCCGCGGCGGTGTCGCGGCACCCGGAGGTGGTCGACGCCTGCACGGTCTCCGGCGAGGCCGACGCGCTGGTGCACGTCGTGGCGGCCGACATGCGCCATTTCGAGGAGGTGCTGGAGCGGATCGGCGCCGAGAAGTTCGTCGTCCGCACGAAGAGCGTGCTGGTGCTCTCGCGCCTGCTGCGCCGCTAGCGCAACGATCAGCCGCCCAAGGCTCGCCCAACGCAATGGATCGTCGCTATAACGCAACCAGAACCGCTTGATCGAACGCCTGCCCGGACCGATCGTGGAGGCATGACGCTTCTCGAGAACCGGCCCGAGGCCCAGGAGCGGGTCGCGACCCGACGCCGATATCTGATGTGCGAGCCCCGGCACTTCGCGGTCGAGTACGCGATCAACCCGTGGATGGACCCGACCGTGCCGGTCGACCGCGAACTGGCGGTGCGGCAGTGGCGCTCGCTCGCCGACACCTACCGCCGGCTCGGCCACACCGTCGAGCGCATCGAGCCGATCGACGGGCTGCCCGACATGGTGTTCGCCGCCAACGGCGCGACCGTGGCGAACGGCCGGGTGTACGGCGCGAGGTTCAAGTACGCAGAGCGGGTGCCCGAGGGCCCGGCTTACCTCGACTGGTTCAGGGCGGCCGGCTTTCAGGTGGCCCACGAGCCCGCCTACGTCAACGAGGGCGAGGGCGACCTGCTGGTCGCGGGCGACCTGCTGCTCGCCGGCACCGGATTCCGCACCGACCCCGCGGCGCACGCCGAAGCCGGCAAGTTGCTCGGGCTGGACGTCGTCACGTTGCGACTTGTCGACCCGCGCTACTACCACCTCGACACCGCGTTGTGCGTGCTCAGCGAGCGAGAGATCGCATATTTCCCAGGCGCTTTCGACCCCGAGAGCCAGGCGACGTTGCGAGAGCTCTTCCCCGACGCCGTCATCGCCGACGCGGACGACGCGAGCGTGCTCGGATTGAACGCCGTCAGCGATGGGCGGCACGTCGTGCTGCCGCTGGAGGCGACCGACTTGGCCAAGAAGCTCACCGCGCGCGGCTACCAACCGGTGCCGGTTTCCCTCAGCGAGCTGCGAAAAGCGGGCGGCGGCCCGAAGTGCTGCACTTTGGAGCTGAGGTCGTGACCACCGACACGATGGCAAGCGTCACGTCGTCCGGCTACATCGCCCTTGACGAGACCTACGCGGCGCACACGTACCACCCGTTGCGTGTCGTCCTCCGCGAGGGCCACGGCGCGTGGGTGACGGACGTTGACGGCCGCCGCTACCTCGATTGCCTCGCCGGCTACTCCGCGTTGAACTTCGGGCACGGGCATCCGGCGATCCTCGCCGCGGCCCGCGACCAGCTCGACCGGCTCACGTTGACCAGTAGGGCGTTCCACCACGACGTGCTCGGCGAGTTCGCGCGCGACCTCACCGGGCTCGCCGGCTTCGAGGCGATGCTGCCGATGAACAGCGGCGCCGAAGGGGTCGAGTCGGCGCTGAAGCTCGCGCGCAAGTGGGGCTACGAGGTGAAGGGCGTCGCACCGGATCGCGCGACCATCGTGGTCGCGAAGAACAACTTCCACGGCCGCACGGTGAGCATTGTCAGCTTCTCCAGCGACCCCGCGGCGAAGCGGAACTTCGGCCCGTACACACCGGGTTTTCGGGCCGTGGAGTTCGGCGACGCGAACGCGCTGGCCGCCGCCATCGACGAGACGACGGTCGCCGTCTTGATCGAGCCGATTCAAGGTGAGGCCGGCGTC